>NZ_JAKREZ010000007.1:114157-297784 GCF_022348345.1 Alteromonas sp. CNT1-28
TGTTCTCGATTTAGAACCACTAAACCGTCAAACATTCGCCTTGTCTAGATGGCACACAGACCGCTGCAAAAATGTACAACAAAGGTCAACAGGCCCTAGCTCTTGCTGTTATTACTTTTCTGCCCCACACTGCCAGCAGACATCAAAAGCAGCGCCGTTTTGTTCACTGCACTCACCACAAATCCAGTCTTCACTAGATAATGCCTTATCGTTTGATTTCTGAATGAAGAGCTCAATAACTTTCGACGCTCTTGCATACCAGCTGTCGTCAACAAGCCACACTTCCTGCTGAGAATCTTGCCAAGGCAGCTCTCCGATTGCGCCACTGGCAAACTCATTTTTTACCATATAAGGAATAGATAAAGCATCAAGCTCGCTGCGAACCGCTTGAAGTTCAAAAGCGTCTTGTGAAGTGAAGAGTTTTTTCAATGGCTACCCTCTTGTTAAACACAAAAGCAGCCCGTGGGCTGCTCATCATGCGAGAAAAACGTGTCTCTCTACTGCTTTATTTCAGTAAGCGTTTCAAATGCAGCTCCCCCTAAAGGGATTTCAGCATAAAGCGAAAGCAATTAGTCATCCATATCAATAGATACATTTGACAGTGTACCTAAGCTAGAACCGTCGCTGGTATCAAGCTTGATCATTAAGCGCAGGTCATTAGGCGAGTCGGCGTGGTGCAGCGCTTGGTCCATATCAATCTTACCCGCTTTGTACAAATCATACAGCGCCATATCAAAGCTCTGCATGCCCTGCTCTTTGCCTTTTTTCATTGCTTCTTTTAACGCGCCTATTTCATTGCGCTGTATTAGGTCGCGCACTAGCGGCGAGTTTAGCAATATTTCTATTGCCGCAACCCTACCCTTGCCGTCTGGCGTTGGTACTAGTTGCTGCGCAACAATGGCGCGGATGTTTAAGCTTAAGTCAAAGCGCAACTTATCGTGCTGATCTTTCGGCGCTAAATGCATAATACGTTCAATAGCTTGGTTTGCGTTGTTAGCGTGCAGCGTAGCCACACACAAATGCCCTGTATCAGCAAACGACATGGCATATTCCATGGTTTCCATTGAACGAATTTCACCAATAAGAATGACATCAGGCGCCTGACGTAGCGAACTTTTAAGTGCGTCGTCGAAAGACTGGGTATCTATGCCCACCTCGCGCTGGGTAATAACGCAGTTCTTATGCTCGTGCACAAATTCAATGGGGTCTTCAATAGTCAGTATATGCCCGTGCGAATTTTCATTTCTATGCCCAATAAGCGCAGCCAATGACGTGGACTTACCCGTGCCTGTTCCACCTACAAATAGAACAAGACCGCGTTTAGCCATAATAATTTCTTTTAATACTCGCGGCAGACCCAAATCATCAGCTTTCGGAATTTGAGTAACGATGCGGCGAATCACCATACCCGCTTGGTCACGCTGCCAAAATGCAGAGCAGCGGAAACGACCAATGCCCTCTCGTACTATGGCAAAATTACATTCTTTGGTCGTGTGAAACTCATTCTGCTGCTTTTCAGTCATCGCTTCGTGAACCAGCGCCAGCGATGCCTCTTCCGAGGTCGCGCTTTCCGTCACTGGCGTAAGTTTGCCGTTAATTTTGGCACTTACCGGAAACCCCGCCGTTACGAATAAATCCGATGCGTTGGTATCGACCATTTTTTCTAGTAGTGAATCTAACATATTGGCCTCTAGAAACTGTTCATCGACTGTTTATCAACTGACTTTGCTGCGGCGTCTTGTTTGGTAATCACACCCATAGCCACTAAGCGCTGAAGACACTGATCCATGGTTTGCATACCGTGAGCCTGACCCGTTTGAATAACCGAGTACATTTGCGGCACTTTATCTTCTCGAATAAGGTTACGAATAGCGGGGATCCCCACCATGATTTCATGAGCCGCAACTCGGCCCCCGCCGACTTTCTTAAGCAGTGTCTGTGAAATAACCGCACGCAATGATTCCGACAACATAGAACGCACCATGGCTTTTTCTTCTGCCGGGAAAACATCGATAATACGGTCAATGGTTTTTGGTGCAGAGTTGGTGTGAAGAGTGCCAAATACTAAATGGCCGGTTTCGGCAGCTGAAATGGCAAGGCGTATGGTTTCTAAGTCACGTAGCTCACCGACTAGAATTACGTCTGGGTCTTCACGAAGCGCCGAGCGCAGTGCGTTATTAAACGAGTGCGTATCGCGGTGTACTTCCCGCTGGTTTACCAAGCTAAGCTTGTTGTCGTGCACGAATTCGATAGGGTCTTCAATGGTGAGAATATGTTCACGCTTGTGGGTGTTGATATGGTCGACCATGGCCGCAAGCGTGGTACTTTTACCCGAGCCGGTGGCACCTGTCACAAGTACAATGCCGGTAGGCTGATTTATAATTTCCTTGAAAATTTCAGGCGCGCCAAGGTCGTCTAAGGTTAACACTTTACTGGGGATAGTACGTAATACTGCCGCGGCGCCTCGGTTTTGCACAAACGCGTTAACACGAAAGCGCGACAAGCCATTAACTTCGAAAGAAAAATCGGTTTCCAGGTTTTCTTCGTATTCTTTGCGCTGCATGTCATTCATAATCTCATAAACGAGACCATGTACTTGCTTGTGATCGAGGGCTGGCACGTTCAGTTTACGCATTTCGCCATCTACACGAATTATTGGTGGTAGGCCCGCTGATAAGTGTAAATCTGAGGCGTTATTCTTAACACTGAAAGCCAAAAGTTCGGTAATATCCACAACCACTTCTCCAAAACAAGGTGAATAATGCAAACAATAGCAGAAAGACTAGATTCCGCACGAAAAGGAATAGACCAAGCCGCTACCAGTGCACATCGTCCACCAAATTCCGTTAAATTGCTAGCGGTTAGCAAAACAAAACCCGTATCAGATATCATGGAAGCGTATGAAGCCGGACAACGTATGTTCGGCGAAAATTACGTGCAGGAAGGTGTTGAAAAGGTTCAGGAACTTTCTCACTTAAGTGATATAGAGTGGCACATGATTGGTCCAATCCAATCGAATAAAACCAAAGTAGTCGCCGAACACTTTGATTGGGTTCAGTCTGTAGATAGAGAAAAAATTGCTCGTCGCTTAAACGAACAGCGACCTGACTCTATGCCGCCGTTAAACGTGTGCATTCAGGTTAATATTGATGATGAAGAGAGTAAGTCAGGGGTAGCCCTAAGTGAATTAGATGCGCTAGTGGAGTTTATTAACTCTCAAAAGCACCTGACCTTGCGTGGACTAATGGCCATTCCCAAAGCTGATCCTAGTGAAGAACAACAGCGCGCCACACTGTCTAAGCTAAAAGAATTATTCGACCACTACCATACATCATTGAGCAATTTTGATACCCTATCCGTAGGAATGAGTAGTGATATGACAGAAGCGATTCAACACGGGTCGACTATGGTGCGCATCGGTACCGCTATTTTCGGTAAGCGAAACTAGCGCGCTAACCCAACGTATAGCGCTTCGCCTCGCTACACAGACTTAAACGCAACCAACAAATAGGATTTACATGCAACAGAAAAAATTAGCATTTATTGGCGCGGGTAACATGAGCCGCAGCATCATCAGTGGTCTTATCAAATCTGGGTACGCGAAAGAAAACATCCTTGCGGCAAACCCTTCCACACCAAAGTTAGACGGCCTGAAGGCCGAGTTTGGTATTCACACCACACAATCTAATGATGAAGCCTGCCAATTCGCTGATGCCATAGTCCTTGCGGTAAAACCACAAATAATGGGCGATATGTGCGGCGAGCTTCAGAAAAACAATGACCTTTCGGGCAAGTTGTTTATGAGCATTGCAGCTGGGCTGCCGGTAGCCAGATTGCAAGAAATGCTAGGTGCTGAATACCCTATTGTTCGTATTATGCCAAACACCCCGAGCTTGTTAGGCAAAGGCATGTCTGGGATGTATGCCGACGACACGGTTTCTGAGTCAGACAGGCAATACGTTGACGATGTAATGAACAGCGTTGGCGAAACCGTTTGGGTAGATAAAGAAGAGGGTATTAACGGTGTTATCGCCGCAGCGGGCAGCAGCCCAGCTTATTTCTTCTTGTTCTTACAAAATATGCAGGAAGAAGCCATGAACATGGGCTTTGACAAAGCGCAATCTCGCTTAATGGTCCAACAAGCGATGTTAGGCGCAGCCGAAATGGTTTGTAACAACCCAGACCTTGAATTAAGCGAGCTTCGTGCCCAAGTTACGTCTAAGGGCGGCACTACCGCAGAAGCCGTTAACACTTTCATTAATGAAGGTTTAAAAGATATTGTCAGCAAGTCGATGCGCGCCGCCGTAGCACGTGCTGAAGAAATGGCAAAACAGCTATAACGTTTTAGGAAAAACACAACATGAACGCAACGGTATTTTTGGTTGATACCTTATTTAGCCTTTATTTGATGGTGGTTATTCTGCGCCTTTGGTTACAAATGGTTCAGGCAGATTTTTATAACCCACTCAGTCAATTTGTAGTAAAAGCAACCCACCCTATCGTGGGGCCGTTGCGCCGTATTATTCCGTCAATCGGCAGGTTCGACACCGCTACTTTTGTGTTAGCGGTAGCGGTATGCGCGCTTAAGCTAATAACCCTAGGGTTAATGTTTGGCGGTAGTCTAAACCCAGTCGGCATTGCGATTTTGTCAGTAATTGGTGTGATAAAAGAAACCCTGTCGTTAATGTTCTGGGTGTTGCTACTACGCGCTATTTTGAGCTGGGTGTCACAAGGTCAGTCTCCGGTTGATTATGTTCTGTATCAGCTAACCGAGCCGTTTTTAGCGCCAATACGCAAAGTCATTCCACCATTGGGCGGTTTGGACTTATCAGTGCTTATTGCCATCATCGCATTACAGTTTTTACAGCTTCTGATCCAAGACACTTTCCCTATGTAACTAATGTCAGTTCAAGACACTGTTAGGGAAAGCATTGGTCTTGCAGTTTGGTTCATAGAGCAAAACAAGCTGTAATGGGTAAGAATTGAAAATAAGATGAAGGCAGAGGTAGTTTCTATCATGGGTAGAATAAATCAAATCAAAAAAGCTTACGTCGCACTTCTTGTGATGGCTATGTCATGCTTAAGCGTTTCCGCATTTGCCGAGCAGAAGCAAACGCTTGGTGAATGGGATGTTCACTATATGGTGGTGAGTACGCCATTTCTCACACCTGAAGTGGCGGCTAGCTACGGCATTGTGAGAAGTAAGTTTAATGCCTTGGTTAACATTTCGGTGTTAGACAAAGTTTCCGGTGAAGCGCAACGGGCAGATGTCACAGGTACGGCTAAGAATCTGTTAGGTAACTCGCGTAAGCTGACTTTCAAAAAGGTGGAAGAAGGTGATGCTATCTATTACCTTGCCGTGCTGCCATTTCGCGATCAGGAAACCTTTAGGTTTGAGATTGACGTTCAAAAAGGTAGCAGCAAACAAACGCTGAAGTTTCAGCAAAAAATGTACGTTGACGAGTAATTTATAAGGCGAGCACTGCTTTAATAATGCCAATATCGTAAGTAAGCGCTCACCTGCAACGCATTCATGCTTGTGATGAAAAGCAGTGATTAACGAAGCGAGATATCCGTTAGCCCGGTATCTCGCTTTTTTATTATGTTAAAAATAGGGTAACTGCACTTTACCAATTGAATGTGGTGGTAAATAATCAAAGCAACTGGTCGGGCAAGTTAGTGTGATCGGATTATGTGTAATCATTAGCACTTAAATCATGAAAGACAGATGAGCACTGCGCCGCAGCAAAGAGCGACATGCACTAACTGCCTTCATAGCAAATAAAAAGAGAACAATTATGAATACGCCCTCGTCTCAGACAGCTACTCCGCAGTCTGCCCACAATTCAGAACAACTCTCACCTTACTTCCCTAACTTATTAGCTCCGTTGGATTTGGGTTTTACTCAACTTCGCAACCGTAGCCTAATGGGTTCAATGCATTTAGGTTTGGAAGAAGAGAAAGGCGGATTTGACAAACTTGCTGCGTTTTACGCTGAGCGAGCAAAAGGTGGTGCGGGGCTAATCGTAACAGGTGGTATTAGCCCGAACATTTCAGGTTGGGTAGCGCCCTTTGCTGGCAGAATGACCCGCTCTCGCCACGCGAAAAAGCACCGTGTTATTACCGACGCTGTGCATAAGGAAGACGGCAAAATTTGCATGCAAATTTTGCATTCAGGCCGTTACGGTTATCACCCACTTGCTGTTTCGGCTTCACCTATGAAGTCGCCTATTACCCCTTTTAAGCCTCGCGAACTGTCCTCACGTGGCGTAAGAAGCACAATTAAAGACTACGTAAAATGTGCAGCCCTTGCCCAGCAAGCAGGCTATGACGGCGTGGAAATTATGGGTTCTGAAGGCTACCTCATAAATCAGTTTTTCTGTGAGCGCACCAATCATAGAAATGATGAATGGGGTGGCAGCCTAGAAAATCGTGCTCGTCTGGCAATAGAAATAGTAAAAGGTGTACGCGAGAAAGTGGGCACTAACTTCATTATTATTTATCGCCTGTCTATGCTGGACTTAGTCGAAGGCGGCGCTAAGTGGGACGAGGTTGTATATTTAGCCAAAGAAATCGAAAAAGCAGGCGCTACGCTAATTAATACCGGCATAGGATGGCACGAAGCAAGGGTACCCACTATCTCCACATCCGTACCTCGCGCGGCGTTTACTTGGATAACCGAACGCATGAAAAAAGAGGTGTCTATCCCTCTTATTACCACTAACCGTATCAATACGCCTGAAGTTGCAGAATCGGTACTCGCACAAGGCCATGCTGATATGGTATCGATGGCGCGACCTTTCTTGGCTGACGCTCACTTTGTAGCGAAGGCTATGCGCAATGAGTCTAAGCTAATCAACACTTGTATTGCCTGTAACCAGGCTTGCCTAGACCATGCATTCGAACAAAAGCGTGCAAGTTGCTTGGTAAACCCGCAAGCGTGCTACGAGACCGAACTTACCTTTCCCCCTACTCACAATAAGAAAAAACTAGCGGTAGTAGGTGCAGGGCCTGCGGGTTTGGCGTTTTCCATGTATGCCGCAGAGCGCGGTCACGAGGTACATCTATTTGATAAAGCCAGTGAAATTGGCGGTCAATTTAATTACGCCAAGCAAGTGCCGGGTAAAGAAGAGTTTTACGAAACCCTACGCTACTTTGACAATCAGTTAGCTCGCCTGGGCGTTACGGTTCACCTTAACACCCAAGTAAACGTAGAGAGCCTTTCAAACAAGGGGTTTGATGAAGTGGTGCTAGCCACCGGTATTAATCCTCGTACGCTTACAATTGAAGGGCACGACCACCCTAAAGTGATGAGTTATTTAGACGTATTGCGCGACCACAAGCCAGTAGGCAAGAAAGTGGCTATTGTTGGCGCTGGCGGCATTGGTTTTGATGTAGCGGAATTCCTGGTAGAACACGAAAATCTAGCCAAAGATAAAGAAAAGTGGCTAGCGCACTGGGGTATAGATAAAGATTATTCTGCTCCTGGCGCACTGAAAGAAAAAGCCATAGAGCCTTCTGAGCGGGAGGTGTATCTGCTACAACGTAAAACGTCTAAAGTAGGTAAAGGGCTGGGCAAAACTACGGGCTGGATCCATAGGCAATCGTTGAAACACCACAATGTTCAAATGATAAACGGCGTGGGCTACGAGAAAGTGGACGATGAAGGTCTACACGTGCAGATTAACGACACCCCCAAAGTATTGCCGGTCGATAACGTCATTGTATGTGCTGGTCAGGAGCCGTTTAAGCCTCTGCAACAACCTCTAGAAGAGGCAGGATTTACTGTGCACATTATCGGCGGTGCTGACGTAGCGGCTGAACTTGATGCTAAACGCGCTATTCGTCAGGGCGCTGAACTGGCAGCGCGAATTTAAGCGCGCAGCCAACACCAAGAACCCCGTTCGTTATTGGCTATTTTGAATAGCCTGTAGCTTTGCGGTGTAAAGCGCTCTGTTATGCGAAGGCAGCGAAAGAGAGAGCGCTTTTTCCATCATACTTTCAGCTTTGATCACCTCGCCCTTTAAAAAGTAAGTTTTAGCCATAGCCGAGTAACTCTCGCCTAAATAAGGTCCTGTAGCGATGGCCTTGTTGAAAAACATTTCTGCCTCCGAAAGCTCACCTTTCGCTAAAAATGCATTCCCCAAATCTACCCATCGGTAAGGGTTGTCATCGTCTGTTTTTAAATACATTTCCCCAATTCGCGATAAGGTTTCTACGTCACCTATTTTCTTAAGTAGCACTGCAAAGTTTGATAGCGTATGAACCGATTGGATATGGTTTTCAATAGCAAATTCGTAAAGTTTCCGAGCTTCTTCTTCGTAGCCGTTTGAACGGTAGAGTACCGCGAGAGAATTTAGCGTTGATGCATTCGCTGTGTTTAACTGCATTGCGCGATACAAATAACTGTAGGCTAAATCAGGGTTGTCGCTCATCACGTCAGCAGACATATTTTGGTAATACATTGAGATAAAGTCAGCCTCGGAGATATAAACTCCCCGGTCGTTACGGCTTGATGGAAAATAATCAATCACCGCTCTCCCCCGAAAAACAATACTATCGCCTGTTTTTTCGGTTTCAGGCCCTAAAATAATGCTTCGAACATGTGTTGACGTAGTGAGCGTGTTTCCAAACCGCCGATACAGTGGTGGAGTATGGACCTGTTGATAAACCACATCTAAGTTAACGAGCTTGGCAAGCGCTGTAGTAAGCAATGCAAGCGACATGCAGTTTCCGTAACGTTTGTTTAAAACATCTCGGGCTATTAGCGTGTCGCCTGCGTAACTGAAGTTCGAAACCAGGTTATCCAGATAATAAGCGAGGCGAAAATTAGGTGATATGTGTGCTTTTGCGGGCGAATTATAATAAGAAAGAAAGTGCTGCTTTTGCTGCTCAGATAACGCAAAGAGCGCCCCGGGCTCTTCCACATCGATTAATGCGAATTCGCTAATCTGCCAATTGTAAGGTGCTAACTCACTCCTGCTCTTGGCATCACTGCTTTTAGTGCTCTGGCACGCCACATTAGCCATTAATGCCATAGCTAGAAATAACAGTTTTGTTTTCAACATGCTTTCCCTTTCTGACTTTCCCTTAATTTAAGAGTAATTCTTCAAAAAGCGCTTTACAAGTTAGCCCACAAATTGCGATTAGAAGAGCAACTTTATATTAAAACTGATCGAACATGATAGCGTTGCCATCCGGGTCTTTAACAATTAGATGCCCGGGACCGCTATCGCTTTTCACAGGCACGTCCAATGCAATACCCTGTTCAACTAAGCTCGCCTGAAGTGCTCTAACATCGCTAGGGTTAAAGGTCATAATATTGTCTTCAAACATTCCTTCGAATAAGCCAATCATGGTGGTGCCATTTTTCATCATCAGCCATTTGTCTTCCACCGACCCACAGGACGGCATAGCATCAAAGCCCAATGCTTCATAAAACGCTTTCGACTTGCTAATGTCCTTTACCGTTAAACTTAGCGAAAATAACCCTAACTCCACTGCATGCTCCCTGATAATTTTTGAAAATTGTTCACTAACTACTCTAGTAAAGCTTTTGAACAATATCACTGCCATTAGTCGCAAAAAGAAAAAAGCCAGTAATACTGAATATTACTGGCTTTACGTCAAATATCGGCTTTTTACTGTTCTTAACTTAACGCTGATTGCGCTTTAAAAAGTTTAAGTAAGGGGTTTTAGTCCTTAACTTTTTTGACTAGCGATCCAGCGATCTATTTTCTGCTCAAGAATAGCAAGTGGAATGCCGCCCGTGTTTAACACTTGCGCGTGGAACTCACGGATGTCGAAATCATCACCTAATGCCTTCTCTGCGCGCGCGCGCAGTTCTTGAATTTTAAGTGCGCCCACTTTGTAAGATAACGCTTGTGATGGGATAGCAATATAACGCTCTACCTCAGCCACAACTTCTGTGCGGGTCATGCCTGAATTATCAAGCATAAAATCGATGGCTTGTTCTCGGGTCCAACCTTTCGCGTGAATACCCGTATCTACGACTAAACGCATGGCGCGCAGCTGTTCATCTTGAAGCGTGCCGTAACGATTCCATGGATCGTCAAAGAATCCCATTTCATACCCTAGCGTTTCTGAATATAGCGCCCAACCTTCACCGAAGGCTGGTAGGAAGCTAAAGCGCATGAACGAAGGTAACGCTTCATTTTCTTGCGCTAAACTTACTTGGAAATGGTGACCAGGAGCGCCTTCGTGTAAATACAAGGTAACGTTGCCCGTGGTTAGGCGGCTAGGCAAATCGTAGGCATTAAAGTAGAAAGTACCTGGACGAGAGCCGTCTGGCGTGCCTGGCTGATATGAGCCACCCGCACTGAATTGCTCGATGGCAGGGTCGTACGGCTTAATTTCTAACTCAGACTTAGGCAATAGTGAGAAGTATTGATCAATTTTCTCATCAACCTCACGGCCAATATCATAGTAGCTCTGCGTTAACGCCTCACGGCTTTCAGGCTTGAACTTAGGATCGGTGCGCACATAGTCGAAGAATTCGTTTAATGTCCCTTCAAACTTCACTTCGTCCTTAATTTCAAGCATGTCATTTTTGATACGCTTAACTTCTTTTAAACCAAGATTATGCAGTTCATCAGGGGTCATTGGCAGTGTGGTTGAACCTTCCACCATCAATTGATAAAGCTTTGCACCACCTTTCATATCGCTAAGGCCAATGCTTTCACGGGCAACAGGCAAATACTCATCGCGAAGGAAGTCGCGCATACGCGTGGTTGCATCGTAAATCTCTTGCGTCGCTTTCTCGTAGTCAGCGGTTAAACGGGCTTTTTCTTCGTCAGAGAAACTTTCTGGGAACATGGTAATTGGCCCCCAAAATTGTGACTCTTTAATAGGAATAGCCAGCTGAGTATCGAACTGCTTGATCACGCGATCGATAGTAAGTTTAGTTTCATGAACACCGCTTTCCATGCCCTCGCGGAACTTTCCGATAGCGCGGTCAGAAATAGCAATGTAATCCTTATGGCGAGATAAGTTATTTTCGTAATCTTCTACTGTTTTAAATGGCGCTGCGCCCTTTCCGCTCGCAAAAGTCGGGTAGAAGGTATGGAAACCGCTGAAGTGGTTAACAGGGCGTACTTCCGTTAACGCTTCAATCTCGTCGGTGGACATTTTTAGCGAGCGCTCTTCGTTGTATTTAAATACATCGTAGGCAAGCTTGTCGGTGTCGCTTAACTTACTGCGGTCGATTTGTTTAAGTTCAGACAAATTCAGCAATGTCGCTGTTTTTCCCGCTAAAGCGTGAGAGTCTGTAAAGAAGTCGCCCATTCTGTCCGCATAACGCATGTCGCCACGGAATATAGCCATTATCGGGTTTAGCTCAATATCACGCTGGTCAGCGGCTGCAAAAAGCGCAAAAAGCTTTTCGTGCTCAGACGCTTCTTTTGCAACTGAGGCACTTTTTGATGAACTCTGCGTATTTGCGTGATTGTGTTCATGTGCCACAGCCGAGCTTAGCCCCAGTGCCATGGTTACAGCACTACTTACAAGTAGTGATTTAAATGCTTTCATTTTTATTCCCTTGTCATTTCGCCTTTGTTTTGCAGTTTGTGTCTAACAAAAAAAGACGCTGTCGTTTTGTGTTTTTTTGATTCTATATATCGCGTGACAAGCTCATTTAAACCTAATAATGCGTACCTGACGCCAGATATCAGGCTTACCGGCTGTACAATGCAATTCAGCGTTTACTTAATTAGCCACATCTTCACACGGTATCTATTCATTTAAGGTTTTTCAGGATGCACTGTTTATTCAGGCAAATGAGCCATCTCTTTTCGCCACGCCCTTTCATACGCCTCACGGCCTAACACACGTTGCGCGTACGCGGCTACATTGTCTATTTTACCGTTCAAAGTAATATCTAATTTACTACCTTTTGCCCACGCTAAAATATGACCGGCTATAATGTCGGCCATAGTAAACATGTTGCCACACACAAATTCTTTGTCGCCAAGCATAGAAGAAAATACAGGCAACACGCGCTTGAACTCCCACACCGCTACATCACGCATTTGTTCAAATCTTTGCTCTTTGGGCAATGCAAAGGTGTGCTTTGCCAAATTCCAAATCGGTTGCTCTAACTCATTGGTAAGAAACAACATCATTTCTTCATATTTGGCTCGCTCGAAGCTACCAGGCTCTGGAATGAATTCATGCATGCCGTGACGTTCAGCTAAAAAAGTGACGATAGCCGCCGATTCCGTCAAGGTACCTTCTGGGGTCGCAAGCGCTGGGATTTTAGAGGCAGGACTGATGGCTTTATATTCTTCTGAAAGGTGTTGCCCTTGTTTTAAGTCAACTAAGCTGTATTCAAAAGGTAAACCTAGCTCTTCCAGTGCCCATGCCACGCGAACCGAGCGAGTTTTCGGATATCCATAAAGTGTATACATACCTATGCCCTTGCTTATGTAATGTGAGCTAACTGTAAGTCGAATAGGAAGAAAGTGCTACTGCCATATTGTTACTGAGTTTTAACACTGTAACTTCTGTATGACAGTACCGCCTACTTATGGAGAGGCTCCATATCCAAAGACTATATAAAGAGGCTACCTTCAAAAAGAGTGAAAATAATAAGGAAAAGCCAAAAAGATAAGGTAATGGTCGGTAACTTTTTCACGTAACCAATATAATGATTTCCGTAAATGCCAGTAGCTATGCGCTAACACACAACTCGGTTGTCGCTTCAACGCCCTAGTATTCCTAGTCTTGCGTAGTATCCCTGAGTTATGCGCCACAATGGTTCACTTTATGCTCATCTCACTTCAATGCTTTTAACAAATTCGTTAATAATTGAGTGAAGGAGAACACGATGAAGAAACGTTTACTATCTACCTTAGCAGGTTCACTGACATTAATGTTAAGTGCGAGCAGTTTCGCAGGTCATCATGATAGTGATGGAAAAGAAGTGATAATGAATAACCTGGAAACAGGGATGAGCATGGGCTCAGTAGTGGTGAGCAGTTATGATGATGACGGTGTAGTATTTACGCCAAACCTGTCAGGGTTAACCCCGGGCATTCATGGCTTTCATGTTCATCAAAATGGTGATTGTTCACCAGCAATGAAAGATGGAAAAAAAGTGTTGGGCGGTGCAGCGGGCGGCCATTTCGATCCAGAAGATACCGGTAAACACCGTGCTCCTTGGTCTGAGAAGGGTCACGAGGGCGATCTACCCGTGCTTTATGTTGATGAAAATGGACACGCAACCCAGCCTATCTTTGCACCAGAGCTTGAGTTAGATGATATTGAAGGCCGCGCCTTAATGATTCACGCAGGTGGCGACAATTACTCTGATTCACCTAAAAAGTTAGGTGGCGGTGGTGACCGCGTAGCATGTGGCGTAATTGGGAAATAAACTAACGCCACCTCATGTTATGCAATCAACATTTTATACAAAAAAGCGGCTTCAAAAGCCGCTTTTTTATGCTTCACTTGATAAAAATAACTTGCCTGCTGTTGTCTAACAAAGCGAGTCCTATCTTTCGATAAGGGTAGTAATAGCCTTTATCTCTTATTCAATATTCAATCGGTATTCCAATGTGATGTTGGCATTAAGAAGTTGAGATACAGGGCAATTTTCTTTTGCTTCCTGTGCAATTTTCTCAAACTCATCTTCGGTAATCCCTTCAACCTCAGCATCTAAGCTTAGTGCCGATTGAGTTATTTCAAAGCCGTCATCGTTTTTCTCTAAACTGATTTTTGCAGTGGTATTTAACTCGCCGTCATTGTATCCCGCATCTGAAAGCGCAAAAGAAAGTGCCATGGTGAAGCAACTCGCATGCGCCGCACCAATTAATTCCTCGGGGTTGGTTCCCTTTCCATCTTCAAACCGCGTGTTAAAACCATAAGGCTGGTTCGATAAAGCACCGGTTTGTGTAGAAATGCTCCCCTTTCCCTTTTTACCTAGCGGTTTGTAAACTGCACTACCTGATTTGACTATCGACATATCATCTTTCCTTTCATTTTAACTAAACTGATTTTCATGTAGTTGGATAAGATGCAAGTGCTCTGCCGATCATAAGAAATCGCTCTATCCCTTGTCATAGCGGCTTTACAGCCTCATCTTGTAAATGGTGGAATCAGAGACAGTTTCCTCTTTGAAAGAAGACTACAGAGTGAGATGAAAATTTTACTTACATCCTTTTAGTCTTTTTCAGTACCTATGCTTTCGCGCAAAGCCTCAAGCTTCGCAATGTGCGCTTAGAAAAAATGTACGCTTGTAAAACAAAAATTGAATTAACTCGCTGCACCGCGATGAAATTAATTTCAGCTTAAACCGTTCTTTATTTGTTAACCGTATATCTTCGCAAACTGGGGTCTGACGAATTAAACGCGAAGGTCGCTACAACGTCAAACCAACACATAAAAGGTGAATGATGAAATTAACACTTTCTGCAGTTTTTATTAGCACAGCGTTGAGCGCTTCGGTTTTTACGCCATCAACAAGTGCCAACGAGGCCATACTAGCTGGGGGCTGCTTTTGGTGCATGGAGTCTGATTTTGAAAAGCTAGACGGGGTTACTGATGTGGTGTCGGGGTTCACTGGCGGAAGCGCGCCAAATCCGACTTATAATGGCAATCACAAGGGACACTTTGAGGCGGTAAAGATCACCTACGACGGCGATATGCTTTCTTATAATGATATTCTCGATCATTTTTGGGTGAACATTGACCCTTTCGATGACCGAGGTCAGTTTTGTGATAAGGGACCCAGTTACTTAAGCGCCATCTTTGTAGCAAACGATAAAGAACGTGCTATAGCAGAAAAAACAAAAGCTGACGTGGTAGCCCAATTTCCCAATAAAAAGGTGGTAACGCCCATACTCGATGCTTCTACCTTTTATCCGATAAAAGGCGACGAAATTGGCCATCAAGATTTTTATAAAAAAAGTCCCGTTCGCTATAAGTTCTACCGATGGAACTGTGGACGTGACCAGCGCTTGGAAGAAATTTGGGGCGAGAAAGCCTTGGGTAAGAATAAGTCTTAGCCCAGCAACTTAACATCTACGCCCAACGCTAAACCAAAGCGATACCAAAAGCCACACCAAAAGAAAGCACGCCGCAAAACACTGGCAGCCCTAAGCTTTTGAATTTGCGCCAAACAAGCACAGTGACAACAGTGCCTATTGCGGTTGCAATCCAACTCGCCGCTGACGGTGCTTTTGGAATAAGTGACGCTCCTAGCATAGCGGCAATCATTAACGGCCCTAACACGCTTAGCCACGTAGGTAAACGCGCCTCAGTGTTATTGGCCTTGTGTTTATTAAAGTGACGCTGAGTCCACAGCAACGGTACTACGCGCAATGCATATGTTCCGATGGCCGCTACAACAATAGCTATCCAAATATCAACGTGCATGAGATTGCTTCCTTTCAACGTGCGAGGTGAGAAGATAAAAGGTTATCGCACCGCATAGTGCTGCCAGTGGAATTGCAGCGTTTTTAAAGGCGCTGAGAGCCAAAAAGAGAGCCGCCGTCATTGTAACGAGCAAGGTAGCGCTCCACAGTTTACTTGAGAATTTAGGCGCGAGTAGCACAAGGAAAAGTGCAGGTAAGGCAAAGGGCATCACGCTGTCTAATATTGGCCATTGTTGGGTAAGGGAGTCCCCTGCGATACCGCCAAGCGCTGTCCCTACGATCCAACTAAGCCACGCCACCATCGATACACCTTTAAACCAATCTACCTTTTTAGCATCGTCCATTAGCGGCAAGCGAGTATGGGCTAGCGCAAAAATCTGGTCAGTAAGGCCGTGCATTAAATAGGGCCAAGCTTTACTTTGCGGTAAATAAGGCACCAAGTTGGGCGCATAAACCACATGACGTACATTAACTAATAACGTCATACAAACCGCTAGCCAAAGTGGCGCACCTGATGCCACCATGGCTACCAAAAGAAACTGCGACGCGCCTGCGTAAATGAATATGGAAATTAGCGTGGCTTCCAGCATAGAAAAACCGGCTTGAACTGCGATCACGCCAAATGAAATGGCTACCGGAATATAGCCACCTAACAAAGGTAACCCGTCAATAACCCCTTGCTTAAGTCCACTTTTTGATGAAAGTTGGCTCATTCCTTTGCCTCTTTGTGATAAACGATTGTGATAAGACATGTCGCCCACTCGTCTCCCGTTTTGTATACGTGGGGCAAATCAGCGTTAAATGCTAAACTTTGACCCGGATGCAGCCATTGAGTATTTCCACTATTCCCAGCTTCCAGAGAGCCGCTAACAACGGTAATCGTTTCTTCTGTTCCTGTGGCGTGAGCTTCTGCCTCTCGAAAAGTATTGGGTGCAACCGACATCCAATAAGCATCAACGTTCGGGATACCTTGTCCTTGCTCAATTAAACGAACTTCTACGCCCTTTTCTCCAACGCTTGCGCTAAGAGGCTGAACTAGCTGACCGAACGGAACGTCTAGTTGTTTAGCTAACCGCCAAATGGTGTCTAGCGTCGGGTTGCCGTTGCCCTGCTCCAATCTTGAAAGGTTAGATTTAGCGATACCTGCCCCTGCTGCCAATTGCGACAGCGAGACACCTTTGTCTTGCCTGAGTTTCTGCAAATGCCTTCCGAGGATGTTGAGCGTTGATTGATTCACACCTTACCAATTTAATGTTGTTCCATTTAAAGAACGTTCTATATATAGAACACCTCAAAGTCAAGAAGTTTGTTTTCAATGGAGGCATAGATACGGCGTTGTGCTCACGCCACGACTGGAATACGTGACAAATGTTAAAAGATGACAAAGTGATGAACTAAAAGGTAACCAATATTTGTGCACAGAAAACAGTCACCTTCGATTTTCTTAAACGCCCATTCGACTTTCTAACGCAAAAGGTCCGACGTGATTTATTAACAAAAGCACTACATTTAAATCGCTGAATTGATTAAGAAACCTTATCAGTTACCGTTACTTGCTATCTGAGCGATGCTACGATCTCTTGCATTAAACGAATACGAAAAGCACGAACCTGTGGGCTGTTGATCATTGCTAAATATTATCGATGATAAGGGCGACTATTCGAAGAGAACCGGCAAACACTCCGTTGAGCCGGTTTTTGCGTTTCATCAAAGCGCTAGTCTGCTGAGTGTCTTTTATCTTTGATGACACACAGACATTGTAAGAATGCACAGCAAAGCTCAACAGCCCCTCGCTAAAACAGCCACTAAGTACGTGATTGAACTCATTGAACAAAAGGACGTTTATGACGAATCAAACTGACAAGATTCTTTCTGACCAAGCCTCTTCAAAGCAGGCATCTTCAGAGCAGCCCTCAGCGTTGGGTGAATACTCACTGGCCACTATAACCTTTTGGCTGGCTTTCGGAACCTTTGTGATTGGTTGCAGTGAATTTGCGGCAATGGGTTTATTACCTTACTTTGCAGAAGATTTTGGCATTACTGAAAATGTCGCCGGTCACGCAATTAGTGCTTATGCCATTGGTGTTGTAGTGGGCGCGCCGCTTATCACTATCTTTTTTTCCAGGCTTGCAAGACGCACCATGCTTATTTCAATGATGGTATTTTATGCTGGCGGAAACTTGCTAACAGCACTAGCGTGGTCAGAATGGACAATGAACATAGCGCGCTTTATTGCTGGCCTACCTCATGGCGCTTACTTCGGCATTGCCATGCTCTTTGCTGCAGACATTGCCGGTAAGAATAAACGGGCGCAAGCGGTCAGTAACGTCATTTTAGGCTTGGCTATTGCCAATATTATTGGTGTGCCGTCAATTAGCGGTATTGGGCAAATGTTCGGATGGCGAACTGGCTTCTTTATTATTTCAGCCTTTGCGTTAGTTACTGCATTAATGGTTTGGAAAACCGCACCGTACCGCGGCCCTAATCCAGATGCCAAACCGCTAACCGAGCTTAAAGCTCTGAAAAACAAAGACGTGCTGCTGGTATTACTCATGGGCGCTATTGGCTTTGGTGGCATGTTCTCCGTGTACTCTTACTTCAGTGCCTCTTACCTCAATACAACCTCTTCACCTGAGTGGGGAATCTCGGCCACATTGCTTATCTATGGCATAGGCGTAACCTTGGGCAATATTATTGCAGGCCGCTATTCTGAAGGCAGGCTACTGACGTCAGCGATTACGTTTCAGGTTTTACTGGGCCTATCAGCTGCAGCTTACGCTGCGTCGATGGGGAATCCATACTTAATGGCAGCATCACTGTTTTTCATTGGTATCGGTGGTGGCATGGTGGTGCCGCTGCAAACAAGGCTTATGGACGTCGCTGGCGAGGCTCAGACTTTAGCCGGCGCCATGAACCATGCGGCTTTTAACACCGCTAATGCGCTTGGCCCTTGGTTAGCAGGAATGACACTGTCAGCGGGTTATGGCTATACATCAACGGGTTGGGTAGGCCTAGCGCTTGCCGGTGGTGGTGTACTGGTGTGGCTGGCCATAGTTATGACTGCTCGCAATACTCAAGTACAAACAGCAACCGTATCTGGTTAAATGAAGGTTTAGCGCTGACAACCTTCGTTGTCAGCGCTTGTTAGTTGTATTCCCTCGGTATTACTCGGCGTCGTTTTCACGCTCAGAGCTATTGCGAGAAGCACTTCCCCACACATCTTCGGGAATGTCTCTTTTGGGCGCTGGCGCACTAGCTATCGCTTCAGCCTGCTTCTTCTCTTGATTTGACCACTTAACACGAATTTTCTTACCGTCGATAACTTTGGCGTTAAGTTTTTCAATGGCTTTATCGGTTTCTTCTTGCGTGCTCATTTCTACGAAACCAAAGCCTTTCGATAATCCAGAAGCCTCATCCATCACCAAGTCGCACGACGCTATGGTGCCAAACTCGAAAAACAAGTCTTCAAGATTCTCCTGAGTAAATGTTTTAGGTAAATTGCGAACTAATATGCTCAAATTTATGTCCTACTTTTAAGGTGATTATGGATGAACGGGTGTTATTAACTTTCCTGGTTACGCAGAAACACAAGTTCCGTTGATGAACTTTGTTCTTCGCTAAACACATAGCCATCTACGTCGAAGTTTTTCAGACCTTCTACGTCTTCTACACGGTTTTCAAGAATATAACGCGCCATTAAACCACGGGCTTTCTTCGCGAAGAAACTGATAATTTTATACTGACCATTCTTGCAGTCTTTAAATGTTGGCGTAATGATCATGCCATCTAAAGATTTTTTCTTCACTGCTTTAAAGTACTCATTTGAAGCAAGGTTGATCAACACATTTTCACCCTGTTCTTCTAATGCCTTATTTAGCATATGAGTAATGCGATCATCCCAAAACGCATACAGGTCTTTACCTTCAGGGTTTGCTAATTTAGTGCCCATTTCTAAACGATAGGCCTGCATTAAGTCTAGAGGACGAAGCAATCCGTATAGGCCAGACAGAATTCGAAGATGTTTTTGCGCATATTCGACCGTTCCGCTATCAAGCGAGTAAGCATCTAACCCAGTGTACACATCACCATTAAACGCATACATTGCTTGGCGTGCATTATCGGGCGAAAACGGCGTAGAAAACTCAGCAAAACGGTTGGCGTTCAACGTTGCTAACTTGTCGCTTATCTTCATCAGCGATGATAAGTCAGCAGGCGATAAGGTGCGGCAAACTTCCATCAAACGTTCAGTGTCTTCAAGCATGGCAGGCTGAGTGAACTGGCTCACAGGAATTTCGCTTTCAAAATCTAAATTTTTTGCTGGGGATACTACAACTAACATTTCGACTCCTTAGGTTTAATACCAATCCGCATAGATCATTGCCGACTCAGAAGGCTCTGGCAAGTTTCCTAGCAAAGCGTGGGAATGCAGGAATGGCTGTTCCCTTTCAAATTCCCAGAATGAAGCTAGGAAGCTTGCCAGACCTTCCCGAAGGGACTATACCTGCGGTGACACGCCGCGATTACGAGCATTTTAACTCTCGCTGAGTGGGTAATGATCTATGCGGAATGGTATTACACTGGTATTGTACCACCTGATACGCTCCAAAAAGCAAAATGGCATAAGAAAGACGTAAATTGGCTTAACAGAGAAATCCGATTAGCCATTTTGTCGCTATTCAATGTATGAATTGTCACACGGGTTTGATATAAATAGCGTTACAAATAATTATTCAAACAATAATTGAGATACACCCTCCGTGAACGTACCTCAATTGCCAAAGCGCTGCATGTACCAGTACTTATTAAAGAACTAAGAACTGGTAAAAAAGAACGCAAGCGCGAAACCCTACACACGCGCAAGCGAACCGTTTTATTCAACTGGCTTTTCCAGCGAGTTGTCCAAATTTATTTTGATAAAGAACAGAGAGAATTATGAGCAATCAGTTAGCTTCATTACGTGATATCACTACCGTTGTTGCCGACACGGGCGACATCGATGCCATTAAAAAGTATCAACCAGTCGATGCCACAACTAACCCGTCGCTACTTTTAAAAGCGGCTGGTCTTCCTCAATATGCAAGCCTAATTGATGATGCTGTTGCATGGGCAAAACTTCAGTCAAACGACGCCGACCAGCAGCTTACTGATGCCGCAGACAAACTAGCGGTAGCCATTGGTAAAGAAATCTCTGCAACGATTCCAGGCCGAATCTCAACCGAAGTAGACGCACGCCTATCGTTCGACACTGCCGCTACTATCGAAAAAGCGGAACGTTTGGTTCAGCTATATGAAGACGCGGGTATCGATAAGTCACGCATTCTTATTAAAATTGCCTCTACTTGGGAAGGTATTCAGGCAGCAGAAGAGCTAGAGAAGAAAGGCATTCAGTGTAACTTAACGCTTCTATTTAGCTTCGCCCAAGCACAAGCTTGTGCAGAGGCCGGTGTTTATCTTATCTCTCCATTCGTAGGGCGCATTTTAGACTGGTACAAAAAAGCGACCGGTACTGAGTCTTACGCACCAGATGAAGATCCAGGCGTAGTATCTGTAACTAAAATTTATAACTACTACAAAGACCACGGCTACAATACCGTAGTGATGGGCGCAAGCTTCCGTAACATTGGTGAAATTCAAGCGTTGGCAGGTTGTGATCGTCTAACCATTAGCCCAGCACTGCTAGAAGAACTGGCAAACGAGCCTGGCGATCTAGAGGTTAAACTTAAAGACAATGGCGCTACAAAAACACCAGGTGACCGCTTAACAGAAAGCGAATTCCGCTGGGCAATGAACGAAGATGCAATGGCAACCGAAAAGCTATCTGAAGGCATCCGCAACTTCGCCGCAGATCAGGAAAAACTTGAAACCATGCTTCGCGAAAAGCTAAGCGCGTAAGGGCCATAGAAACCATGAGTGCTTTAACTTCTCTTCCCGAATGGAAAAAACTGTCTGAACTTGCTTCAGCGGTAAAAGATTCGCATATGCGCGACTGGTTTGCACAAGATGCAAATCGCGCGGATAAAATGCAGCTTGAAGCATGCGGCATTTTTCTTGATTACTCCAAAAACCGTGTAAACGACGAGGCGCTTAAAGGGCTTTTTGACCTTGCTCGAGCATGCAAACTAGAAGCCCTTCGCGACGCGATGTTTTCTGGTGAGCAGATTAACTCAACAGAAGGTCGCGCTGTGCTTCACACCGCACTTCGTAATTTCTCAGACCGTAAAGTACTGGTAGATGGCGAAGACGTAATGCCTGAAGTGCATGCTACGCTTGCAAAAATTGAAGCGTTTACTGCATCGGTTCACAGCGGTGAACACAAAGGTTATACCGGCAAGCCTATCAAGCACATTGTGGCAATTGGTATTGGTGGTTCGTTCCTTGGTCCTAAGATTATGACCGAGGCACTTAAGCCGCATACAGTCGATGCTGTGAAGGTTCACTTTGTTGCCAATGTTGACGGTTGCCACATTCACGATGTGCTATCTGGCGTAGATTTTGAAGAAACTTTGGTGGTCATGTCATCAAAGTCGTTCTCTACCCAAGAGACGCTTCAAAATACACTTACAGCTAAAGACTGGTTCTTAAAGTCTGGCGGTACACAAGAAGATATTGCTAAACACTTTGTAGCCGTGTCTTCAAACGTTAAAGCAGCCACCGAGTTTGGTATTAGCGCCGACAATATTTTCCCTATGTGGGATTGGGTTGGCGGTCGTTACTCACTGTGGTCTGCCATTGGCCTGCCTATCTCGCTAGCCCTTGGGTTTGAAAACTTCAAAGGCTTACTTGAAGGTGCGTTTGACATGGACACCCATTTCACAACCGCACCGCTAGAAGAAAACATGCCTGTTCTACTTGCACTGTTAGGTGTGTGGTACAGAAACTTCTTCGACGCGCAATCACACGTTTTATTACCTTACTATCACTATCTTCGCGGCTTACCAGCTTACGTACAGCAGTTAGATATGGAAAGTAATGGTAAAGAAGTGACGCAAGAAGGTGAGCACGTAGATTACCCTACTGGCCCAATTATTTGGGGCAGTGAAGGTACAAACGGCCAGCATAGCTTCCATCAGCTTATTCACCAAGGTTCTGGCGTTATCCCAGCAGACTTCATGTTGCCACTTAACGTTCCTAACCAGGACGACACGCATCACGCTATGCTTGCGTCTAACTGTTTTGGTCAAACCCAGGCACTAATGCAGGGTAAAACCTTTGAAGAGTGTTATGCAGACCTTGACGGTAAAGGCCTAGACGACGCTGAACGCAAACGCTTGGCCGCTCATAAAACCATGCCTGGCAACAAGCCTAGCAATACTTTCTTGTTTGATAGCCTTACGCCTAAAACACTTGGCGCGCTGGTTGCAATGTATGAACATAAGGTATTCGTTCAGGGTGTTATCTGGAACCTTAACTCATTCGACCAATGGGGCGTTGAGTTAGGTAAAGTACTAGGAAACCAAGTACTTGCAGGCATTCAAGGTGAGGCAGACAAAGATAATTTCGACGCTTCAACACAACAATTGATTGCCAAATTCAGAGCAGCGAATGCACCAAAATAAGGAATGCGAGGTGATTTAAAATCACCCAATTGGTGCAAATAACAAACTGAACGGCTAGCTTTTTCGGAAGCTAGCCGTTTTTTGTTGCGGTTTTCATCAACAATACGACAGACATTTTTGATATCCGTAACACTGTACAATTGATTACTAACAAAACAAATAGGATCAATTACATACAGTTATTGTTCACGCTTTAAACACACTGGACATTTCCTTACCGTTGTCATCATATCGTCACAATTTGTTAATAAAAGGTAAATTAAACTATTTTATTTTAGTGGCGGCTGTGATACAAAATTGTACAGAGGGAATTAAAAACAAAAACTCTGTATTAGTTGTAGTGGTATAAAAAGGAGATCCCAGTGGATAAATCAGATCTATTTGCCATGTTAGACATCGAAGCAAGCCCAGCAAAAACCAAAAGCAAAAAACGTAAGTGGAGAGAAATCGAAGCGCTACAAGATCGCTACAAATTAGAAAAAGAACTGGCCGAACTCGACTGTGGTTTCGAGTACGAGCTAGAGACACTGGAAAGATAAAACGAAGGCCGCCTGTTACACAGGCGGCCTTTTTACTTTCTAGCGTGCTGTAAATGCTTCACTTGCAAGCATGGTGTCTCTTCGCTGGCTCTATGTAATAGCGTATTAGCTAAGGAATATGCTCTGTGCCTAATTGCGGCCAGACCGCATAACATGTCTCATAGCTATTTAGGCATTTATCTAGTGAGCTAGCTATTGATAGGGCGCTGAATGGGGCAATCACACTTGCTGTGTGGCTAGCTGCTATTTGTGCCAGTACTATACCTGCCAATTAATGGGTTCTTTGCCCTTAGCAATAAGGTATTCGTTTGTTTGGCTGAAGTGTTTGCAACCTAAAAAGCCTCTGTGTGCTGAGAGTGGCGACGGATGAGGCGCATGTAAAACGTGGTGTTTTTCACGGTTAATGTGCTTACCTTTCTTTTGCGCATGGCTTCCCCACAGAAGAAACACAACGTTTTGGCAGTGCTCATTGACCACATCGATAACCTTATCGGTGAAGGTTTCCCATCCCCATTTCGCGTGGCTATGTGCTTTGCCCTGCTCAACGGTCAATACAGTATTAAGTAGCAATACGCCCTGCTCCGCCCACGACGTCAGCGTGCCGTGATTAGGCTCGGTGAAACCATCAATGTCAGACAACAGCTCTTTGTACATATTTTTAAGCGATGGCGGTGTTTTAACGCCAGCTTTTACTGAAAAACAAAGTCCATGGGCTTGATTAGGACCGTGGTACGGATCTTGACCTAAGATCACGACTTTTACTTCGTCTAGCGGCGTGTATTTAAGCGCATTGAATACGTCAGACAGAGGCGGGTAGATAACGCTTCCCGCTTCACGAGCGTGCTTCACGCGCTCAAGCAACGTAACAAAATAGTCTTTTTGCTTTTCATCACCAAGCGCGCTTTGCCATGTTGTAGCCGAGGGTGTCATTACTTAAGCAAATCCATCATATGCTGCTTAAGTGCCTCGTAAGACGCTGGCAAGTCTACCGCTAAGCTGTCTTCGCCTGCTACATCGGCCAACGCTTTCGGTAAGCTGATTGGATTACCTAGCACGTTTTCAACGGTTTCTCTGAACTTAGCCGGGTGCGCTGTTCCTAAGAACAAACCAATTTCGCCGTCTTCTAAGTCATGACTTACTGCGCGATAGGCAATCGCGGCATGTGGCTCGCTGGTATAGCCTTGTTGCGCTAATTGACGCATAGCAAGCTGCGTATATTCTTCGTCAACCATCTCACCTTTAAGACACGCTTTGTCGATATAGCCACGCTCAATAAGCGCCTCTATTCGCGGCCAGTTATTAGGCTGACTCACATCCATTGCGTTAGACATGGTCGCAACCGTCGCCTTAGGTTCCCACTCGCCGGTTTTAAGGTATCGAGGTACCGTGTCGTTTAAGTTAGTTGCTGCGATAAAACGCTTTATAGGTAAACCTAACGATTTAGCAATCATGCCAGCCGTAAGGTTACCAAAGTTACCACTAGGTACTGAAATAACGAGTTGGTCTCGTTTCTCTTTTGGCAACTGACTTACTGCTTCAAAGTAATAGCAAACCTGCGCTAGTAAACGGCTGATGTTGATTGAGTTTGCTGAGTTCAGGTGAAGGCCTTCACGTACGTCAGGGTCGTCAAACGCGGTTTTTACTAGTGATTGGCATGCGTCAAAGTCTGACTCAACAGCAACGGTATGAATATTACCGCCTAGCGTAGTGAATAGCTTTTCCTGCAGCGCGCTAATCTTGCCCTTTGGAAACAAAATAACCACGTTGATATTGTCAATGCCGTGAAATGCATGTGCAACCGCTGCGCCGGTATCACCTGAAGTCGCTGTTAGAATGGTAACTGGCTTCCCTTCGCTAATACGCGACAGGGTTTGCGCCATAAAGCGGCCGCCAAAATCTTTAAACGCCAGCGTTGGGCCATGGAAAAGCTCTAAGCAGTATACGTTATCGTTGACCTGCTCAACTGGTGCACCAAAAGCAAATGCGGTCTGAACAATTTCTTCTAGCTCGCCATTATTCAGCTCATCGCCGATAAGGGCGCGAAGTACTTCAATACTGCGCTCTACAAATGGCTTTTCCAACAATTCGTCAATATTGTCTAGGGTAGGAATATGCTCTGGAAAATAAAGCCCTTGGTTTTTACCTAAGCCCCGCTTAACGGCTTCAGCAAAATTTGCTGTGTCCGATGAATCTTTTAAATTTACCAATTCCACTTGCTGTTACCTTTTTATGTGGGCAAGTACTCTGCCCTTTTAATCTTTTAAAAAATAATTGTGCTTTTAGGAAATCATTTGCCTTTAAGAAACCATATACCTTAAAAAGCTATGTACCTTAAGAAACAATGGTGCCTTGGCTTGGTATTTGGCACACATGGCTAAAGCCATCTTCATTTTGAATGTAGTTCTCTGTTAAATAGGCGGCGACTTTTTCCGCCTGCGCTTTACTTGGACACACGGCAAAAACCGTAGGTCCCGAGCCAGAAATACCAAAAGCGAGCGCACCCGCTTGCTCACTAAACGCACGAGCGTCATCAAAGCCAGGCAGTAGCGATTTTCTGTAAGGTTCGGCTATGACATCGTTCATTACCGATGCTGCCAAATCAAAGTTACCTACATGTAAGGCGTGTACAAACACACCTAGCTGTCGACCAAAGGTTAGTGCCGTCGCCATTTCCACCTGTTTAGGTAAGATATCGCGAGCCGCCGCCGTTGATACGCTAATGCCTGAATAACAGACTGCATAGTACCATTCGTCGTTTAACGGCAACGACAGCGTGACAGGCGCATCGCTACCTGTCATTAACGTCATACCACCTAAGTAACAGGGAGCAACATTATCATAGTGAATACTACCGCTTATTTGGCCTTCTAATTCGCCCATCATTATAAGCAGAGTATCTTCATCGAACGGGGTGTCGAAGTAAGCATTTAACGCTGCAAACGCTGCCACAATAGAGCTTGCGCTTGAACCCAACCCGCTGCCTATTGGAAGGTTTTTATGAAGCGTAAGCGCAACAGGAGAGGTTGTTTTTCCAGCCTTTTCCATTTGCTCACAGAAATAGTGATAGCACTTAGTTACAATATTACTGTCTGCATCGCCCGGGAGTTTGTGAGCGAAGCGCCCCACCGTTTCTAATGAAAATGACTCAGCCGCCTTTATTTCAACTTCATCACCTAGCTTAGTGCCATCAACAGGCGCAAGCGCTGCGCCCAGTACGTCAAAGCCTAAGCTCACATTTCCTATTGATGCCGGCGCGAAGGCCGTGAATGCTTTCATATTATTACTCTTACTTCGCTTGTGGCGTGCTCTTTATATTAGCGCTTCAAATTAGCTCAATAAATTAGCGCTTTAAATCGATGCCACAACATTACTGGCCTAAGTCACACCTTCGAATATCTTACTTTAGCCGCCTATCTACGCTAAGCAAGCTAAGCGTTATTTAGCCCTTAGTGCGCCATTTGCTTCCACGGCATAGTACGCAGAATGTCAGCAAACACCCCTGCTGCTGTTACCGTACCACCTGCTCCATATCCTCTAATTACATAAGGGATTGGGCTATAGTAGTCACTGTTAATCGCCAGCGCGTTTTCACCGTCTTTTACCTGTGAAAGAGGGTTACTTGCCGGTACAGCCTGAATGCTTACTTTGCATTTTCCGTCTTCAATGCTGCCGATATAACGAAGTACTTTACCTTCTGCTTTAGCCGCTTCAACCTTTTCACCAAACGACGCATCTAACTCTGGCAGCTGCTGCATAAACTCGTCAATTGAACAGTCTTCAGCAAAGCCTTCTGGCAGTACAGACTCAATTTCAATGTCAGATAGTTCTAACGCTAAATCAGCTTCACGAGCCATGATAAGCAGCTTGCGCGCTACGTCCATGCCGCTTAAGTCATCGCGCGGATCAGGCTCTGTGAAGCCGTTGTCTTTGGCTGTTTGTGTCGCTTGCGACAGGCTCATGCCCTCTTCAAGTTTGCCAAATACATAAGACAAACTGCCCGATAGAATTCCTTCAAAGCGGTGTAAGGTGTCGCCGGCGCTGAATAGCTTTTGCAAGTTATCAATAACCGGTAGCCCTGCGCCGACAGTGGTTTCGTAAAGGTACTGACGATTGGTCGATTGCGCGGTCTTGCGAAGCTTTCGGTAGTAAGACATAGCGCTCGTATTCGCCTTTTTATTTGGCGTTACTACGTGAAAACCGCTTTCCATCATATCTACATATTGCTCTGCAATTGCTTCGTGACTAGTACAGTCAACAATCACCGGGTTTACCAGACTATTGTCATTAGCGAACTGATGCAGGCGTTCTACGCTTAATCCTTCGCTTGCCGATTCAAGTGCCGCTTTCCAGTCACCGCTTAAATCAATCCCTTGACTGTTTAACAGCAGTTTCCTGCTATTTGCAATGCCATAAACTCTCAGCTGTACATTGCGTTTTAGCAAAGCCGGCTGTTGTTTTTCAATTTGACCTAGCAGTTCGGTTCCCACATTGCCACACCCTACTAGGAATACGTCGATGGTATGGCGGTCAGAGAAAAAATTCTGGTGAATGACTTTTACTGCTTTCTTAGCACGCTTGCTTTCAATTACCGTTGAAATAGAGCGCTCTGAAGAGCCTTGAGCAATGGCTACGTTGTTTACGCGCGCTTGGGCAAGCGAGTTAAAGAAACGCGCAGCCAACCCTTTGGTTTGACGCATACCGTCACCAACCAAAGTAACAATGGCTAGGTCATGACGCACTTCAATAGGATCTAGCAATTGATTTTGAAGCTCTAGCGCGAACGCATCTTCAAGAAGCGTTAACGCTCGGCTGGCGTCTTTGCTTTGGATACAGAAACTGATTGAGTATTCTGAAGAAGACTGGGTAATAAGGCTTATTGAAATATTGGCGTTCGACATCACCTCAAACACACGGCTTGCCATACCTACCATGCCTTTAAGGCCAGGGCCTGCAACGTTAAACATAGTGACGTTATCAAGCTGTGAAATACCTTTAACTGACGTCCACACCTCGCTTTTTTCATTGCTGATTAGCGTACCTGGCGCAGCTGGGTTTAGTGTGTTTCTGATCAAACAAGGGATGTGGTGTTGGGCAATAGGACCGATAGTTTTCGGATGAAGTACCTTGGCACCGAAATAAGACAGCTCCATCGCTTCTTGATAGGTAAGCTTGTCTAACAGCACTGCCCCTTCAACTTGGTTCGGGTCAGCGTTATAAACACCATCTACGTCTGTCCAAATTTCACAGCAATTTGCGTCTATACACGCCGCTAAAATGGCCGCTGAATAGTCTGAGCCGTTACGCCCAAGCGTGACTTTCTCGCCCGCTTCGTTAGCAGCAACAAACCCCGGCATGACCAGAAATTCACTGCCGTCAGTAGGCACATCTGAAAAGCGCGCTTTACTAAGCGACACATCGGCAATGCTGTCTAGGTAATCGCCTTCGGCCAGCACATACTTAACCGGGTCAATAACGCGATTAGCGATACCTTTGGCAGATAGCATAGCGCTAAAAAGCGTCACCGAGATGTACTCACCAATACTTAGAATACCGGCAGCGACATTATCAGGTGCAACACCAAGCAGCTTAATACCTTCAAGGTGCTGTTTTAATACGGAAAGATGACTATTAATGAATTCTACCACGCTTGCATGTGCAAACCCGTCGAGTTCTTCGTTTAGGTTGTTGGCGATGCCGGTAACCGTGTCGTTCAACTTATTGAATAACGGCTGGAAATCTTCACCCGCGGCTGCTTGTTCACATAGTAGTGAAAGCGCGTTCGTTACCCCCTTTGGGGCAGAGAGTACAACCGCAGCACCGTCGGTTTGGTGGGTTGCCGTGCTAATTTCCATAACGCGCATGTATCGCGGTGCATCGGCTAGAGAAGAACCCCCAAACTTTAAGACTTTCATATGCTGCTCCTTAAGGTTACGCATGCTAAAACGTGTGTAAAAAAAAGCCCGCTCTGTGTTAGGCGGGCTTTCGTTGTCTTTTGCTTACTTGCACTAGTCAGCGACCGCCCTTTTTAAGGTGGTAATTAACATAATGGTGGTGCGAGTAAGTAGAATCTTTTTCATACAAGCAATTTGCCGTATAGACGTCTATATGTCAACCGCAGTTTTCACTACACTGTATTGCAAAAAGTGCAACACTCTACACGGAATATTGCTTATTAAGGCACACAAGGCTTACTTTGTTTGTTTTCCTAGCGATCATCCATGATATTTTGGGCAAGGAAATCAACCAGTAAACGAATCTTTGGCGCAACATTTCTATTGGAAGGAAATACTGCCCAAATAGCTTCTTGCTTGTCTTTATATTCTGGTAATACCTCTATCAATTCGCCGCGTGCCAATGCTTCACGCACATAAAACCCAGGTAGCTGGGTAAGCCCCAATCCTGCCAAAGCAGCGCTACAGAGTGCGTTGCCACTGTTGTATCGCACACGTCCTTGCACTGGCAACGTTTGCACTTCTTTATTTACAACGAACCTCCAGTTGGGTTGGGAGCCTACCAACAAAGTATGTTCCTTAAGCTCTTGTAGAGATTTTGGCATCGAGTGTTGAGAAAAATAGTCTTTGCTACCGCATACAAACAAATGACGTGTAGCCAGCTTTTTAGCAACAAGTGTCGAGTCTTCTAATTTGCCAATACGAATAGCGAGATCGAGACCAAGCTCCACAATATCGAGCTTTTCGTTTGAGAACGTGCATTGCACGCTAATGCCAGCGTACTTCTGCATAAAGGTATTGAGCAAAGGCGCGATGAAGGCTTCGCCAAACGCTACGGGAGCGGTAAGTTTAATTAGCCCTAGCGGCGATGCTTGCAGTGCGCTCACAGCTAGCTGGGCATCTTCGAGCGCCTTTAACGCGGGCATTGCCTGCTGAAAATACTGCGTACCCGCTTCAGTAAGTGAAACACTTCGCGTAGTACGCTGTAATAATTTTACGCCTAGCTGCTTTTCAAGTGATGCGACTTTACGGCTTATCTGCGCAACTGACGTATCGAGCTTATTTGCAGCCCCGGTAAAATTGCCAACGTCAGCTACGGCACAAAACTCGGCTATGCCTTCTAGATATTTCATTATCGCCACTCGCTAGTTTAGCGTTGTTCATCACAGCGCTGATTTATTTAAGTACATTTTATTTTTCCAAATCAATTATTACAAATATGAAATAGTGATTTACTCAAACCGTATTTATCATTAGTAATCCGTCTCCTATACTTTGGCCTATAAAACATCATCAAATATTTATGATTAAGGAGTCATTACATGACATCGTTTAAAGATTCGTTGCAAGAAGGTCAAACTCACATCAAGTCAAAAGCTGCGGTGGCTTGGGGCCCGGGTGAGCCGTTAAAGATGGAAGAAGTTGACGTAGAGCTTCCTAAGAAAGGCGAGGTACTTGTACGCATCGTTGCAACTGGCGTATGCCACACTGATGCATTTACACTATCCGGTGATGATCCTGAAGGCGTATTCCCTTCAATTCTAGGCCACGAAGGTGGTGGTATTGTTGAAATGGTCGGTGAAGGTGTAACCAGCGTAGAAGTTGGCGATCACGTTATTCCTCTTTACACCGCAGAATGTGGCGAATGTAAGTTCTGTAAATCAGGCAAAACTAACCTTTGCCAAGCGGTGCGTGAAACACAAGGTAAAGGCTTAATGCCAGACGGCACAAGCCGCTTCTCAAAAGATGGTGAGCCAATTTATCATTACATGGGCTGCTCAACGTTTTCTGAGTACACGGTTTTACCAGAAATATCGCTGGCGAAAGTAAACAAAACGGCCCCGTTAGAAGAAGTATGCTTACTTGGCTGTGGTGTGACAACCGGTATGGGCGCCGTGCTTAAAACGGCGAAAGTACAAGAAGGCGACACGGTTGCTATCTTTGGGTTAGGTGGTATCGGTCTATCTGCCATTATTGGTGCACGCATGGCAGGCGCCGGCCGCATTATTGGTATTGATATTAATGAAAGTAAGTTTGACCTAGCAAAACAGCTTGGTGCAACTGACGTGGTAAACCCTCAGAATTTCGATAAGCCTATTCAGGAAGTGATTGTTGAAATGACTGACGGCGGTGTTGACTACTCGTTTGAATGTATTGGCAACGTCAACGTGATGCGTTCTGCACTTGAGTGCTGTCACAAGGGTTGGGGCGAATCTGTGATCATTGGTGTAGCTGGTGCAGGACAAGAAATTTCAACGCGCCCATTCCAGTTAGTGACAGGTCGTGTATGGCGCGGCTCTGCATTTGGCGGTGTTAAAGGTCGTTCAGAGCTGCCAGGTATTGTAGAGCAATACCTAAATGGTGACTTTGGTCTTCAAGAGTTTATCACTCACACCATGGGTCTTGGTGACATTAACAATGCCTTTGATTTAATGCATAAAGGTGAAAGTATCCGCTCTGTTGTGCATATGGATAAATAATTTAAGCCTTAGCTCGGAACACGTTAGGAGAAGCTCTGCTTCTCCTTTTATCGATTACAATATCCCCTGCTCTAACGCCTTGAGCACTGCCCTCGTTCTATCTCGTACACCAAGCTTAGCCATGACCGAAGAAACTTGGTTCTTAATGGTGCCTGTTGATTTGAACATCGCATCTGCAATTTCTTTATTACTGTAACCCGCAGCGATCAAACGGAGAATTTCGACTTCTTTCTCAGTAAGTGGCTCTGGATTTTCAAACGACTCAAATTCTACGTTCAGTCCTTTCAAGCCTTGCAACACTTTTTCGGTTACCGCGGGCTGAATCAGCGTTTTACCATTTTTTATTTGTGTAATAGTGTCAACCAGGGTTTCTAGCGATACATCTTTAAGCAGGTACCCTTTTGCACCAGCGCGCATAGCGCCGTTTACCAGCTCGTGATCGTCAAACGTAGTAAGCATTAGCACTGGCGTACTAATCCCTTTATCACTCAGTGCAAGCAAAGTATCGATACCCGATAATTTGGGCATGCGAATATCCATTAATATCACATCACAGTTTAAAGCGTTTTCACTATCAATGAGCTGCTGACCATTTTCGTATTCGCCAACAACTTCAAGGCTATCATCAAGCCCTAAAAGTGATTTGATGCCTTCCCTTACCAGCATTTGATCTTCAACTAATATAAGGCGTGTTTTCATTCGCCCTCCGGTATGTGAATTGCGATGCGAAAACCCTGCTCGGTTCGCTGCCAGCTGATAGTTCCATTTAGCTCATGAACCCGTTCCTGCATTCCTTTTAGACCATTGCCAGCCACCACACGACTTGAAGTGTCCGATTCCCTTGACCCTGCTTTCGTTTGAACGCCTTCTGTATAAGCGCCTTCTGAATAAGCATCTTCTGAATAGCTACATGGTGCTTTGTCGAAAAGCGGTATGCTACTTGGCTGTTCGCCACTTAGTGTCTTATCAGCAGCATGCGGCACCATACTGTCGTGCATTAGTAGGTTGTAAGCGCCGTTGTGTTGCGTCAGTGATAGGGAAAAATAATGCGCCTGTGTATGGCGTATCACGTTAGTTAGCGCCTCCTGCATACTTCGCAAAAGGCAATCGGCAATTCGCACGTTGGTTAACATTAAATTGTCGTCAATGTGCAGATTTACCATCGGCCTAGGCAAATCTTTAATTAGTGCGTTTACTGCTAATGAAAAATCAATAGCCGCATTTTCCCGAATGTCAGAAATCGCTTCTCTAACATCAGAGAGCAAAAGCTTAGCGATACTGTGGGACTGCTCAACGTGTTGCTTTATGGCTTGCGATTCAGTGCTCTCTAATAAATCCGCCTTTCTAGACGCGACTTGAAGGTTGATAGTAAGCGCCGTCAAATGATGCCCTAAAACATCATGAATGTTTCGCGCTATACGCAGGCGTTCATCTTGAGTAAGCGCCTGCTTCATTAGTTGCTGAGTACTTAATAATTGTCTATTAAGCGCGTCAGCTTCTTCACGTGCTTTCGATTCTTTAATGGCCGTGTTTGACATGATCATGGCAAATAAATTGAATGTCCAAAACAGCGCGCCGGTTAAGACAGCTTGCTGCTCTTGCCACACCCATCCTTGGATGAGGATGGTGGGCAAAGCCAATGGTATTGAAAGCACGACGCACGTTTTCCAATTAACATAATAAGGAAGAATTGCGGACCAAATAACAATGAAGATGGCAAGGTAAGCATAGGGAAGCAAAAACTGGCACAGTACCGCTAGTAGAAACATCGTCCATAACGTTGGCAGCCTTAACGAAGGCATACTATGGTCATGCCTACTGACAATCACAAAAGTCGCAGCTAGCATACAAAAAATAGCAATGGCGGAGAGGGTTCGCCAATGCATGAATGAGTATTGAAGATACAAGAAGTAAAGTGCAGAGCCGCTTACAAACAACCACGTAATGCATGCAGACGCGCGCTCAATATCGATGCTCTCCCGCCAATGAGCAGGGATTGAGATTTTCATTCGTTTCTGACTACCTATATCTTTTCGTTCTTATAGCGCTACTTTGACAAAAAACACGGTTCAATGCATAGGCCATAAGTCACTTTTTAATTCATGACTTCTGGCACTGTTGTCAATCTCGTGAAGTTATCACTATAAACCTACAATTTTGTTCATTGCCAAAGGAAAGCAAGATGCAAACAATTCATGGCTTTATAGTAGCGCTTCACGTTTTAACGGGTGCATTGTCACTTTTACTATTTTGGGTGCCTAGTTTTACGAGAAAGGGCGGAAAAGCCCACAAGCAATTTGGTAGTTACTATATAAAAGCGATGCTATTTACATCTGTTAGTGGCGTAATCAGCTCTACAATGGTGTTGTTTATTCCGCTAGTCATCTACCCAACAATGCCCGAGCACTTTGAGTCTGTTGCTTATTTCACTGCATACCTTAGAGGTCAATATATCTTTTTGCTGATGTTAAGCCTGTTGGTGTGGAACAACGTGAGGCATTCTGTAGCGGTGCTTAAAGTGAAGCAAAATCTTGAACAGCTGCGCACAATTGAATATTTATGGCTACCCGTACTGCTTTTTGTCGTCGCTTCCATTGCGTTGTATCAGGGTATTACGTACGGCATCACGCTAACTTGTATCTTTGCCCCTATTGCACTGTTAAATGCCATTGGTATTGTGCGCTATGTTTATCAAAAAGACATCGTTGCAGGTTCGTGGGTAACTGAGCACATTGGGCATATCATTGGCTCTGGTATTGGTGCATATACCGCATTTTTTGCCTTTGGAGGACGCGCATTATTCGAAGGCTCGCCGTCACTACAACTTGTCAGTTGGGTTCTACCTGCCCTTATAGGCGTTCCTTTTTCAATCTGGCTTAGCTGTAAATACAAACCAAAATCATCTGGTCGTAATACGTCTTCTTTAAAACCTAAGGTAGTGAAAAGTTAAACTTAAAAGTGATATATAAAAATTCAATTCAGCAGTTGTTATCAATGCCACGGTTAGGGCCTGTTTACATAACGGTGGCATTGCCACTTGGACAACAAGCCATCAAATGTGTAACGTAAGAAATGGCAATAACGCCACCACTAACCAGTGTGAACATCGAGCGCTAAATTATGAAAAAGCACCAATCAGCAGCACTTAAAATATTGAAAGATACACTGTCATTTCAAACGTATAAGCGTAGTCTCGCTGTCAGTGCGGCCTGTATTGGTTTAGGGCTAGGTTTAAGTGCACATGCGAACGCATATCATGAAGACAATTCAACACCGCAAACCAGTGACCAAGCGCAAATGAATACCAAACCGACACTTACAACGCTCACCAACTACCAAGAAAACGCGCCATATATGTTCTCTTCGGGCTTACCCGATGCCTCTCACCTTTCTTTACTGAAAGAAAAAGGAGTGACGCACGTTGTAGATTTGATCCCAGGGGATAGAACCAGTGAAATCTTAACTACCTCAAAATTAGGACTCGATTACTTTAATGTGCCCGTGGATTGGGAAGGCCCCACATTAGCCAACTTTTTAAATTACGCTGCGTTTATGCAAACCGTCGATATCAAAGAAGACAAGGTACTTACGCACTGTAAACTGAATTGGCGAGGCGCTGCTTTTACGTATCTATACAGAATTAACGTACTTGGTGAAAATGAACAAGCCGCCCAAAAAGACCTTATGGCTATTTGGCATCCGAATCCAACATGGTTCGCCTTCATGAACGAGGTAATTGCCCACTACAATGAGGTAAACGGTAAAGAAGTAGCGATGTCGTTCGAGGCTGCCGCTTCTGAAAACCACTAAATTTCTGGACTACCGGGAATAATGGCGGTCTAAGACCCTCTCGTTCCTACCAAACATATATGAAATTTCAGATTTGTCATTGACACATACGGAATTTCATATACGATACATCACATACGAAATTTCATATGTGATGTAATTTATGTCGACTTGTTCTGATTCTTCGCAGCTACAGCCTTTAACATTTTTCAAATGCTTGTCGGAAGACACCCGCTTAAAGACGCTACTTATGCTCAGTGTAAAAGGTGAGCTATGCGTGTGCGACCTTACTGATGCGCTTCAATTAAGCCAGCCCAAAATTTCACGCCATCTCGCTGACTTACGAAAGTGCGGTTTAGTTCTCGATACTCGTAAGGGTAAATGGGTGTATTACCAGCTCCATCCTGACCTACCCGCTTGGGCACTGGAGGTCATTAAGAACACCGCTATTCATAACAATGAATATATTAGCGAGGCGTTAGCGAATTTGTCCTGCGAGAATTGCTAGATTCCAAACTTTCTGAATGGCACAAAGACCGCTGCAAAAATGCACATCAGAGGTCAACAGGCCCTGGTGTTAATTGCAGCTTAATACGTCGCCAAGTATCTGTTTTTTCGAAGTCTTATTCTATTTATTACAGCTACCCACAGTAGCCTCGACCATTAAACAAGGTTTTATATGAAGATTTTATATATTTGTACGCACAACCGTTGCCGCAGCATTCTTTGCGAGGCCATCACTAACGCCTCGAACGGCAATGTTGAAGCTCGTAGTGCTGGCAGCCAGCCTGTAGGGGAAGTACACCCTCTTTCTCTTAAGTACCTTGCAGAGCGCGGGTTTAGTACAGACGGCCTTCAAAGCCAGTCGTGGGATGAATTTGAAGATTACGATGCTGATCTTGTTGTCACGGTTTGTGATTCAGCGGCGGGCGAGTCATGCCCTGTTTATTTCGGTAAATCTCTTAAGGTGCACTGGGGCTTAGAAGACCCGTCTAAGTTAGAAGGTAGCGAACAAGAGAAAGCAGAGGCATTCAACAACACCATCGATATTATTGAAAAGCGTGTAGCGGCATTAGCAGAACTTGCTGAGAAAAACTTAGATAAAGCAGCGCTTAAAGAGGCACTCTCAAAATTAGGAGCCCAGTAATGGGTAACAGTAAATCAATGAGCCAAGATATATCAAGCAACCAAGAAAGCTCAACGGCACAAAGCCCATCTGATAACGCGGTAATGGCGCAAATGCACAAGCCAATTATGGCTAACTTTGCATCAAGGTTCTCAGATCACAAGCCGCGTATTTTGCTACTTTACGGCTCGCTCAGAGAACGCTCGTACAGCCGCCTAGTAATTGAAGAGTCGGCGCGGTTGCTCGAATACTTTGGCGCTGAAGCCAAAATCTTTGACCCTCGTGGATTGCCGCAGCCAGATACTGAAGATGACTCACACCCAAAAGTGAAAGAACTGCGTGAGCTTATGATGTGGTCTGAAGGGCAAATTTGGTGTTCACCAGAGCGCCACGGCAGCATGACTGGCATTATGAAAAGCATGATTGACTGGGTACCGCTTAGCCTTGGCGGCGTTCGACCAACCCAAGGTAAAACGTTGGCGATTATGCAGGTTTCCGGCGGTTCACAATCGTTCAATGCGGTAAACCAAATGCGCATTTTAGGTCGCTGGATGCGCATGCTAACCATCCCTAATCAGTCTTCTGTGGCAAAAGCCTTTCTAGAATTTGAAGACGATGGTCGCATGAAGCCGTCACCTTACTACAACCGCATTGTGGACGTAGTTGAAGAGTTGGTGAAATTTACTTTGCTGACCCGCGACAACAAAGACTTTCTCGTTGACCGCTATTCTGAGCGCGTTGAAAGCGCAGAAGAAGTGAGTAAGCGTGTTAATCAAAAATCGTTGTAAAGTAAGACAAAGGTGAATCAGAATGGGTTTCTTTGAACGTTATTTATCAGTGTGGGTTGGCCTTTGCATTGTTGCAGGGGTGGGCCTAGGCTATGCCATGCCGGGTGTCTTTGCGTCTATTGCGGCGCTTGAATATGCGCACGTAAACCTGATAGTGGCAGTACTTATTTGGCTAATGATTTACCCAATGATGGTACAAATAGACTTTGGCTCAATTAAAGACGTTGGTAAAAAGCCGAAAGGCCTTGTACTGACCTTGGTGATTAACTGGCTGATAAAGCCCTTCACTATGGCACTATTGGGTTGGCTATTTTTTAAAGGCATTTTTGCCGACTGGGTAGATCCGCAAACTGCCACTGAGTACATTGCAGGCATGATCCTACTGGGCGTCGCTCCATGTACAGCGATGGTATTTGTGTGGAGTCACCTTACCAAAGGGGATGCTAACTACACGTTAGTCCAGGTATCAATTAACGACTTGATTATGGTCGTTGCCTTTGCACCGCTTACCGCCATGCTGCTGGGCGTAACAGATATAACCGTACCATGGGATACCCTGCTGCTTTCTGTTGCACTGTATGTTGTATTGCCATTGGTAGCGGGTTATATCACGCGCCGTCGCTTGGAAAATAAAGGCAATAACACGCAAGGAAATGGCGCTGTTGACGCATTGGTTAGCAAGTTCAAACCCTTTTCAGTTATCGGCCTGCTACTCACTATTGTTATTTTGTTTGGTCTTCAGGCCGAAACTATTTTATCGCAGCCGCAAGACATCGTGCTTATCGCAATACCGCTACTAATACAAACTTACGGTATTTTTGCCATTGCTTACTTTGCGGCAAAACGTATGAAACTGCCGCATAATGTTGCAGCGCCGGCATGTATGATTGGTACGTCAAACTTTTTTGAATTGGCGGTCGCCGTAGCCATTTCACTATTTGGCTTACACAGCGGCGCGGCACTTGCCACAGTGGTGGGCGTACTGGTTGAGGTACCAGTTATGCTTTCGCTAGTGTGGTTTGCGAACAAAACGCGCCACTGGTTTGACTAAGCGCATATGAAAAAGGGCGAACCGCAGTTCGCCCCTTTTCATCAATTTTTCTCATCAACCTTTATCAACGCTTTTTACAACGCTCTTTATAAGTCGTTAAAATCTTAAACCGCAATCGCTGGTTTGTAAGTATCGGGAAGAATAAAGCCAAAGCGCTGCAAAACTGACGTTAGTACGTCCCGTTTTATCGGCTTTTCTATAAAGCCCAGTGCACCTAAAGACATCACTTTTTCTTTCATCATTGGCTGAATATCGCCAGACACGACGATAACAAACGTTTCTAGCTGACGGCGTTTTATTTCACTCAACACACTGATACCACCAAGAACAGGCATGGTCAGGTCCAGTAAAACCAAATCTATTGTGTGATGAGCCAATACTTCCAACGCGTCCATACCATTTGACACTTCGTAAATAGTTTCAGCAAAGCCATCTGGCAAATTGCTTCTCGCCATTTTTCGCGCCAGCGCCGAGTCATCACAAATAAGAATATTAAAACCCATCAAATACAAACTTATAATTGGTTATTAATCCGCCAACAGAATACATTAAACGAAAGTATAATAAAACAAAAAAGTGTCTGATAATTGGTAACTTAATCGCTATCTGCGCCAAACTTCACTCTTCAAGCTATCTATTTTGTGGTAGATATAGCGAGTAACAAAATAAGGAACACACGACCATGCAAGAGTTAGCTACTAGCCAAGATAAGAGTTTGGTAAGAAAAGTTGCCTATCAAATTTTGTCTCATTTCGATAAGAGTTATCGATGGTTCACCCGCATCACTCGTGGCGCTCAAGAAAGGTTCGAAAAGGGAAATTGGAAAGAAACTCAGCTTGCCTCTAAAGAGCGAATAACCATTTACGAGCAAAGCCTGTCAGACGCTGTCGCCGAAATTTATCAGCTAACTCAAGTACATCAAAAAGACGACGCTTTCTGGCAAGAGCTTAAGAAAGTATTTGCATTACAGCTAGAAGGCCACCCGCAGTTTGAGCTAGCCGAAACCTTTTACAACTCTGTAATTGGCCGCTTGTTTAAACATAGAAAAATCGATAACGATATGATGTTTGTCTTGCCCAGCCGCTGTTTCTTACCCGGGCAAGACAGAGACAAAGTGATTAACAGCTTCGACACCACCACCACGGTGCGTGAAATGTACGAGTCAATTTTTAAGATATATCGATACAACATTCCATTTGAAAACTTCGAGCGAGACCTACAGAACCTTGAAAGCGCGCTTCGCGCTCGGTTGAATAAGGAACAGCTAGCCAGCGTTCAAGCTGTGGAAATCCTTAAGCCTACGTTTTTTAGAGGAAAAGCCGCTTACCTGATTGGGCGAATTTGCATGCCCGACGAAACGCTGCCGTTTGTTATCGCCATGAGACGCTATAACGAACCCCATATGTTTGTGGATGCGCTGCTAACTGATCGCAAAGACTTAAGCGTTATTTTCGGTTTTGCTCGCAGCTACTTTATGGCTGACACTCAAAACCCTGCGGAAGTTGCCGCCTTTCTTCAAGAGCTTCTCCCCAATAAAAAGCACTTCGAGCTGTACATGGCAATGGGACACTACAAGCACGGTAAAACAGTGTTTTATCGCAACTTCTTGCAGCACATGGACGAGTCAGACGACAAATTTGAGGCGGCCCCTGGCATTCGAGGCCTGGTCATGATGGTTTTCCATCTTCCGTCTTATGGCGTGGTGTTTAAGATTATTAAAGACGAGTTTGCAGAGAGCAAAAAAATCACGCGTGAGCACGTTAAGGAATGCTACAAACTCGTGAAAATGTCAGATCGTGTGGGCCGAATGGCCGACACTCATGAATATGTGAATTTTAGGTTTCCGCTAGACAGAATTGAGCCTGAGTTAATTGATGAACTCAAAGAGACGTGTGCATCGAGTCTAGAATTCACTGAATCTGAACTCATCATTAAACACATGTACATTGAACGGAAAATGACGCCGCTTAATCTGTATCTACAAGAAGAAACAGATGAAGAGAAAATTACCCGTGCACTAGATGAGCTTGGACTGTGCATTAAGCAAATTGCCATGGCCAACATATTTCCTGGCGACATGCTACATAAAAACTTCGGTATTACCCGTCATGGCCGCGTTATTTTCTACGACTATGATGAAATTTGTTTAATGAATGAGCGCAATTTTAGATCCCTGCCGAAATCTGACGATCCTTATGCTATTGATACGCTCTCGGTAGCGCCTAACGACGTATTCCCCGAGCAGTTTGAGCATTTCATTGTAGGTAAACGCAAGTTCAAAGATATACTTAAATCGTTGCACGGTGATTTGATGACCCCTGAATATTGGCACGAAGTTCAGGAAAAATGTGCACGAGGCGATGTTCAACACTTCACGCCTTATAACGCCAGCATGCGTTTTGACAGAGGCTAATTAAGTTAAGTGTTTGATTAAGGTGCAGGTTGACCGGTGCCCCAGTACAAGTTAAGAGTACAGTTTGAGAACGCAGTTCAAGAGTGTAGAGCAAGCCAATGCATTGTACATGCGCCCCTTTGGGCGCTAGACACCTGAACAAATTGTCGCTACATGCGAAAAAGCTTAAAAGTGATCGTTTCGTTACTTAACACTCGTAAAAGCATGTGAAAGCGATACTGCTTTGCGACTGCTTGATTTTGCTTGCTGACGATTAATCGCCACATAATGGCGACAGCAACGCCAAACAAGTGTGTGAATGTTGATAAACAAAAGAAGCGTAATAATGAAAGTGCTACTTGTAGAAGATGATCCAAAGGTTGCCTCGCACATTGCAAATGGACTATTGGGTGAAGGGCATGAATGTATTACTGTAGGTGATGGAACATCAGGCTACCAACAGGCGTCAAGTAACGAATTAGACGCCGTAATTCTGGATGTGATGCTGCCCGAACTCGACGGTTTTTCTGTTTTAGAAAAACTTCGCGAAGAAGGCAACACAACGCCCGTTTTATTACTGAGTGCAAAAAGTCAGGTTGAAGACAAGGTCAAAGGCCTTCGCACAGGCGCTAATGATTATTTAACTAAGCCTTTTGCCTTTGAAGAGTTACTTGCTCGCGTTGAGGGCCTTGCAGGTCGTAACAAAGAAGGTGAAGACAAGACGCTGATAAAAGTAGGCGACCTCACTCTAGATCTGGTTAACCGCAAAGTATTGCGCGGCGATCAAGAGATCGACCTGCAGTCTAAAGAATTTCAATTGCTTGAATGCCTGCTCCGTCACAAGGGTAAAGTCGTGACGCGAAGCATGCTGCTTGAGCAGGTTTGGAACTATCATTTTGACCCGCAAACGAATGTGATAGATGTTCACATTAGCCGCTTGCGTCAAAAAGTGGATAAGGCGTTTAATGTCCCGCTTATAGAGACTGTGCGAGGCACAGGATATCGAATAGCGGATGGGCTTGCATGATAGCAATACGCGACTTTACGCGTAGTTCAAGTTTTCGCGTAGGCGTATTGCTCACTACTCTAGCTTGTATTGCCATTGTTTTAATTGTTTATTTTTGGCGATTAACGAGCAGCGACTTGTTTATTTCGGAATCGAATGCTGCCGTTAATGCCAAAACAAACGCGCTTATTACTCTCTATGAAAACCTCGGTATTGACGCGGTTAAGTTAGCGATAGCCAAAGACAATGGCCAACATTCGCCAAATGGCTCAACAATCACCTCAGCCTCCGACCACCTACGTTCATTTGTTGCACTGAGTAAAGATGAACAAGTTGTGGCTGGCAATTTGTCGTCAATTCCCCTTGTTCTTGAGCGCCACAAAGGCGCCAGTTTTGCTACCGCAGAAATAGTTATCACCCGCCCCAATAGCACAACGAGAAAAACGCTGCGCCAAGCACTTATGAGAGAAGTAACCCTTGGCGATCACGTGCTTTACGTTGGTCGTGGCATTGACGATTTATACAGCGCACAGTGGTTTGGTAAAACGTTCAGCTGGATCATTGTGGTGTTGCTTTGTACCTTGAGTGTGCTGAGCTTCGCTATAGCCGTTTACGTGGTTAATCGAATTAACCGCATGTCGCAAACGGCGGATAAGATTATCAAAACGGGAAACCTGCAAGAGCGTTTAGAAATTGACAGTAATTGGGACGATCTGAGCAGTTTGTCATTTGTGTTTAATCAAATGCTCGATACTATCGAGAGTTCAGTCAACAATATAAAGTCAGTGACCGATAGCATCGCCCATGACCTTCGCACTCCATTATCTCGACTTCGCAACACGCTAGAAAAAATCGAAGACACTCAACTAAGGGAAGATACGACCCAAGAAGCCGACAACCTGCTAAACATGTTTAACAGCTTGTTACGCATAAGTGGGCTTGAAACCACCAATAAGAAAGAAGGCTTTTGTTCCACTGACGTACGCGCCATCGTAGAGGACGTGGTTGACCTGTATCACCCCCTTGCAGAAGAACGCGACATTACCCTATCGAGCGAGCTCGATGCAGTTACTATGCTTGCCGATCCTAACCTGCTATTTCAAGCTGTAGCTAACGTGTTAGACAACGCCATAAAGTACTCTAACGAAAACAGTGTGGTCACCGTAAAGCTCTCTACCACAGCAAGTCATATCGTGATTGCTGTGAACGATGCGGGAATTGGCGTGGGTGAACATGAAATTGTGAATCTGGAGCGCCGCTTTTATCGGGCAGACGGCAGTAGAACCAGTAAAGGGAATGGGTTGGGCTTGTCACTAGTATCTGCCATTGTGAAGCTACACGATGGTCACATTTGGTTTGTTCACGACCCGCTTCTAAAGGGGCACGGGTTGGGCGTGGTGTTTACGTTTAAGCGTTAAGTTTTGGACTAATGCTTTTGTCGATAAAAAATAAAAAACGCTGATGCTTTTTTCTTAGCATCAGCGTTTTTATCCTACATTTTCAACGTTGTGATTTGTGCCTGTCGCTTACGCTAACAGCGACTTCACGTACGCTTTAATCTCTTCATCTTGACCGTGGTCAAATAGACACTGCTGGAAACGCTCGCCAGATACGGCTGTTTTAACCAGTTCAACGTCCATTTTTTTCAGTGAATCGACGTAGCTCTCTGGAGCCAACGCACGTTTCAAATCTGCGAGAATACCAGCGTTTCGTACTTGAGGTTCTTTACGTTCAACGGGATAGCCCGCGCCACGCTCGCCTGTTAACGCTTTCTCAAAGATATAACGCGCATTAAGTTCAGCGCCCCATCCAAAGCCTTTTGCAAAAGGTAACGCTAACGCATTTCCATTGTTAACTTGGTTAAACAAAAATGCATCTGAAGGGTCGATACAATAACCGCAAAATACGCCTGGATGAGCATTCAATGACATCATAGCCCCTTGACCCGTACCACAGCCTGAAATCACAAAATCGACAGCTTTCGAGTTGAGTAGAATAGCTCCCATTATGCCTAAGTGCACATAGGTAAGATGGTGATCAGTTTCGCTGTTCATACCCACATTGAATACAGCGTGTCCCAGTGAGTCCGCCACGCTTGTGAGCTCATTTAATATTACCGGATTCTTAGCCGCCTGACTGTTTTCCATCATCAATGCAACTTTCATGAACGCTCCTAAGCAAAGAAAAATAAAGAATTAAACGCTTACATTAGCATGGAACGAAATGCCACCTCACGGGTAATGCCAAAGTAAATGTCGATTAGTTTCAAATGTGAAACGAAAACGGAAATATATAAAGATGGAGGGCCGACGAGTAACAAGTCGCTGACCAGTAAATCTACTGGCCAGCATTTTTCAAAAAACGAGGTTAATGGCGTATTAGTCTGTTTGTTTTTGCATAAATATGGTGACTTCTGCCATCACAATACCAAACTTACGAATATACGAACGGTTCATCATCGTGCTGTCGTCAAATGCCCAAAACCAATCGTCAAACGTCACTGAATAGCTAGTGTCATCCACCGGCAAATCCATCTCGTAATGAAAGTTAAATGCGTTGCCAAAGCTGGTGCCTTTGGCTGGACCATCAATGTCACTCGCGCGACCCACATAGCTATTATCACTCTGCTTTACGATGGTCCAAGTACGGGACGTTGGACCGTCGCCCACACCGTAATTAAAGGATTCATCAAGGGTTAACGTATCGCCATCTACTGAACCATCGATGTCTACTACGAACCTTTGCACCACCTCGCCCGAGCGGTTCTGAACAATGCCCCAGGCTTTAACGTTCCCATCAAAAAATTGCTCAATATCGAAAACAGGCGATACAGACCTGTAGTCTTCACCATCGACTGAAACAGAGCATCCGGATAGCCCTGCCACCGTTAAAGCGGCAATTCCGATTCCTAAAACAAACTTCACCGTATTCTTTATCACTTTCGCAACCTTAATCAATTGACGAGATAGACTTGGCGTAATGCTAATAAAGCGTTGCCCTTATCCGTTTCCCAATAACTTCTTTCTAAATTTTGGCTCAGACGTTTTATCGCTTAGCCAAATATCAAAAAAACGCTGTGTAAATACTTTGTCTTCAATTTCATCAGCCTTTTCACCGTTCACGTAAAACACACTCGTGCCATCTTTTGTAGCGATACCGGTAATGACGTCGCCCTCGCTGACGTCAGGAAAGATACTATTCATTAGGGAAAGCCACTTGTCTGAATCATCAGCCGATAGGTCTCCTTGCTTTTTCATTTCATCAATAGAACGCTGGGCAATTTTTTTACCTTCAAGATCTCGCTGGTACGTTAACTTTAGTGCAAAGGGGGGCTGGTTGGCGTATTCACCTTCAGGCGCATAAAGCTCACCGGTATACACATCCCAGAAGTAGTAAGAGAACATGCCTTTTCCAACAAGCTTTGCATTGGGAACATAATTACTGATGTGCTTAACATCTGGCTCTTGCGCAACCACATTCTTTGACATGATTAGCCCGCTTGTTGATATCGAAACAAAAAGAATGATGGAAAACATCTTCGCAGCCATGCTAGCGCTATACATCGAATGTCCCCACACACCACTGGCACTTTCTGGGCGCATTGGTAAGGATTTAGCTCTCAACTGGCGAAATAGGCCATACATTTTGATAACCATAACTATGCTCTTATTAGCGTAATAAACATTACAGGTCTTTTATTGAATTTCTATCTGGTTATACTCTTGCCTTCACACATTTGATCAACTGACACTAGGCTCTCGTTGTGCTTCCCCTTGATGCATTTAAATCGTCATTAACCCTGCCCTCACCGCTAATCCCATTTAAGCCAAATTGGGAAGGTGCCAGCAAGGTATCGCTATTTGTTAAACGTGATGATGCTATTCACCCTGTAATGTCAGGTAATAAATGGCGAAAGCTAAGTCATGCGCTCACCAGCCCGTTGCCAAAAACGATAGTGAGTTTCGGCGGCGGTTTTTCTAACCACCTGCATGCACTAGGCTTTGTTTGTTATAAATTGGGCATTCCTTTTAACGCCGTTATTCGCGGTGACTACAGCGCTGCACCTACACCCATGATTGAGGATTTGAAAAGTTGGGGCACCCGTATCGACTATGTAGACCGAGTCACTTACAAAAAGCGAAACGATAGCGCATATCTACTTCATCTTAAGCAGCAGCAACCTGACGCGATGCTCATTCCTGAGGGCGGAAGCCAAGCACAAGCGCTTCAAGGGATAAAGGACATGGTTGATGAAATCAACATAGATTTTGATTTTATTGTCGCTCCTGTCGCCAGTGGAGCCACTTTGGCGGGAATAGTCAGTGCATTAAATAAACGTAATGAAAATAATGCGAAAGACACTCTCCATCGCACTGGTTGCAACGCTGTCGGTGTTGGCGTGCTGAAGGGTGAAGACTACTTAGAAGGATTAGTCGAACAATTTCTTCCAGCCTCGCTTGGGCGATCAAATTGGCATATTGAACACAACTACCACTTCGGTGGTTACGCCAAAGCGCCAAATGAGCTTCAAACCTTCTGCAACGATTTTAATAATACTTTCGATTTTGATATCGAGCCTGTTTATTCCGGCAAAGCCTTTTGGGCAGTTAAAGATATGCTGGCCAAAGGTATGTTTGAAGACGGGTCACGCATTGTTGTACTGCACACAGGCGGCTTGCAAGGCGCAAGATAAACCCCTTTTATAACAGAGTGTTGCGATCACTACCTTTCGGTGTTACAACTATCCCTGTGAGCTTGCTCACAATTCTTTTAAACACTAAACAACGATAACAACAAGAAGTTTGTCGCAGGATGCGGCATAAACATTAGCGCTTGCTACCTGCAAACTTCATCAAGGAATGATTATGAAAGATATTTTCTTCTTCGACTCAATGTTAACCCCTAAGATTATCACTTTCGTGTACTGGCTATTGCTTTTAGGATCTGTGGTAAGTGGCGTAACAACGATGTTTGTAGGGTACGACGCGAGTTTTGTATACGGCCTATTTATTATCGTGTCTGGCTGTATTGGCGCAAGAATCTGGTGCGAACTGCTTATCGTACTTTTCAAAATTCACAGCAACCTTCAGAAAATTGCTAGTAAAGAATAGTGCCATACCAAGGCTAGCGCTTCTCTAGGTAGCGCTAGCAATCCATCTAGTACTTTGATTGTGTAAGACCATTAGTATCAATCTGCGACAGGATAGCCAAACAACCTTTTTAACTTTGCTTTTATCCCTTTTGCGTGCTGAAGCTGTTCACGAAGCACACCTATTTGACTGAAGTTAGCGCTAAGAGGATTGTCCTCAGGCATTTTTCCTACAATGCCGTACTTTATCGTTATCGTTTTGTCTTCTTTAGCGAAAGTGCCGAATAATTTATCCCATATAATAAGTACGCCACCGTAATTCTTATCAATGTATGGTTTATTCGTTGCGTGATGAATACGGTGATGCGTAGGCGTGTTGAAGATACGCTCTACCCAGCCTAGGTTTCCAATTGTCTGAGTGTGTACAAAAAACTGATAAGCCAGATTGATAGCGACAATGGCAAAAACCAGACTTGGCGAAAAACCAATAAGAATCATTGGTACCCAGAACAGCCACATGCCGACAAAGGGGTACAAAACGCTTTGTCTGAAGGCCGTTGTGAAATTCATTTTTGTCGAGCTGTGATGTACCACATGCGCTAGCCAAAACCAGTGTATGTTGTGTGAAGCACGATGAAACCAGTAGTACAAAAAGTCTTGAAGGATAAAACCTGCAAAAAGTGATAGTGCACTAAGCTCTATTTTAAATAGTGAAAACTGGTGTAACCAAATAAAAAAAGGCATTAGTAGAAGCAAGACCAATGCATCAGAGCCCTGATGAAGTAGTGCAAGTAAGGCATTGTTCACACTGTCTTTTACATTGTAAAACTGTCGCGCTCTTTTAAATTCAATAAAGACACAAAGTAGAAAAACAGGGCTTAACCCTAGCAAAATAAGTTCAACTGGGATCAAAGCGTGCTCCTAACTTATCTAGACATTGCTCAATATCGTTTTGCAACAGGCGCGTCAGTAACCAGTTTGGTATATACCAGGGCGCCCGACAGGTAATGCGATAAGAAACGTTTGTTGAATTTTCCTGCTGCGTGAACGCAATAGCGCCCCTGTGCGCCTTCACTGGGAAGTCATCAACCACTCTATATTCAATGCCGTTTGTATCTGCGTGAACAATCTCTTCTTTAAAACGTACACTAAGAATAGTGACTTCTCTTACGCAGCCCTTTCCGCCGCTAATCTCATTATCATTTTCTGCTTTCAATACCTTAAACGACGCGTTGAAAAAATCGCTTAAATTCTGGTGATCAAGCAGCGTATCGCGCAGTTCTTTGGGCGTTGCAGCAATATTTTTTTGGTAGTAAACGTTAACCATCTACGTTATTTCCTTTTCTGATGGCTCCTAGCATAAATTGACATTTTTATTTTATCTTGCGTTAATGCGACAGTGTTTTTGTTATTTTGCGACAAGCATATGCCATCAGTTTCCTCAGCCTATATCCAAAGTACGGTGAGCTATTTAGTTAGCTTAGGCGTTAATGCCGACAATGTTTCGTTAACTACCCAAAAGCATGACTCACTGTCTGGCTCTTCACGTGTTGATATGAATGTATACGTTGAGCTGTTAAACCAAGGGGTAGCACTAACCAACAATTCGCTATTTGGTTTTGAGTTGGGTAAACATATTCAGGCGAAAGATTACGGAGTACTGGGTTACCTTGTTGAAAGTTGCGAAAACTTGGCTCAAGCCATCAATGCGCTAACCCGCTTTGACGCTTTAGTCGCTGACATTGGCACCACTAGCGTGTTTTTCGAACCTGACAATACCCGCGTTGAGTGGGTACCCAAAAGCGCCGATTGCAAGCAGATGGTATTGCGCAACACCACAGCCTGGGTAGCAACCGTCTACAAGATATTAGGTTCTGCCTGTAAACTGAATGCCGTTACCTTTACGTTTCCTTTGAGCGATTCGGAAAAAGCCATGCTAGCGATGTGGTTCAATTGTGAGGTGGTTGATAACGCCAACACCAACGCCATTATTTTTCCTCAGCACCTTTTACATATTCCATTTACCAGCGAGAACAAAGTGATGTTTAGTGCGCTCGTAAAAGTATCCGAAGAAGAACTAATGGCGAGCAAAGGCGGCGACCGTGTTCAATTTGCCAATAGCCAGTTCACCGCCAATCAGCATGAAGACATAAGTCATAGAGTCGTTGCGCTTTTAAAAGCCAATCCAACCTTAAAAGGCTGCGATCAGCAACGCGTAGCCAATGCACTTTTTATCAGTCCGCGCACCTTACAGCGAAAATTGAAGCAAAGTGGCACTAGTTTTCAACAAATTCTCAATAGCGAACGCAAAGCCCGCTTAGATGATTTGCTGAAACATCACTCCATCGCTGATACCGCAGATTTATTGGGGTTTCAGGAACAATCATCATTTACCCACGCCTTTAAAAAGTGGTACTCAACAACACCACTGAAATACCAAAAACAACTTTTAGCGCCTTAAAGCTAATGTCCACTTCCTCATCGCCGAACTATTAAGTCGCGTTGAAAAACAACCGATAAAAAGCAATCGCCCTAGGGCCTGTTGACCTTTGTTGTACATTTTTGCAGCGGTCTGTGTGCCATCTAGACAAGGCGAATGTTTGACGGTTTAGTGGTTCTAAATCGAGAACACCTTTTACTCTTTGTCACAGTCCTTTAACTTAGCCCGCTAGGCTTGAAGGGCTGTTTCGCGATTAAAAGGCTTCCATTTAGACCAAAATTCGTACACCAAAGGTCAACAGGCCCTAGGTTAGTCTCTTAATCTTTTAGTATGAAATGGTAGTGTTTAGCTATCGCAATGGTGAATATTAAACTAATGTGACGTAGTAAGCGTAGGTATTAGCAAGTGTCCAGCAACGCTAACTCACAGGAGATGCGCTATGATCGACCGTCCAGTTACATTGCCAACGCCATTAAACGTACTCGTGTCGAAGTCACTAAGCTTATGTGAGCTTATGTTACCCGTATGCGATGTGTTTTACCCCTTTGCTGCCATCTATGAAAACGGCCGAGTAGGTTGTATTTTCAACGACGAAACACAAGGTCAAAAGCGAGAGTCACAGCTTATCGAGCAGCTTCAGTGGCGAATTATCGATACCACCACCGACACAAACAGCTACAGCGTATTGGTTTATGCTGCGGCGGTTAATACCCAAGACAGTAAAACCCTCGACGCCATTGCTATAGCCACTGCTACACCAAATCATGAAGAGCGTTTGATTCTTTACCCTTATTACAAAGTTGATGATAAGGTAGTCATATCGCCACCAATTGATACGGTTACCCGCTGAAATTCGAGCGACTTTATATTTTAAACCGAGCAGAATTGCAGACACGTTATTAATTTTAAGAACGTGTCTGCTTTCGTATCAGCTCAAACTTCTATTGAACGACGTATCTCGGCGTAGACCATAAACGGTCAATAATGAGGCCTTTGAAAGGTAGGCCGCTAGTAGGTGTGCAATACCTTTTACATTCGTTGTTACGATTAAAATTTTTTGTACTGTCATGGGCTGTCTTTGCTTGCCAAATCCCATTGGTCTGCTAGCATTCAGCCCAAAATTCATTAGCAAAATTAGGGATTAGTTATTATGTCTCGCGTTTTAATTATTGGTGCTGGCGGTGTTGCGTCGGTAACTGTGAAAAAATGTGCACGTTTACCGCAACATTTCGACGAAATTTACTTAGCAAGCCGCACGGTATCTAAGTGTGAAGCGCTACAGCAAGAAGTAGGTGCAGATCGCGTTAAGGGTGTTTTCGCTGTTGATGCTGACAACGCAAAAGAAGTGGAAGCACTTATCAACGAAGTAAAGCCAGACCTAGTAATCAACCTTGCGTTGCCATATCAAGACCTTCCAATCATGGATGCATGTCTTGCAACTAATACTGATTACCTAGACACCGCCAATTACGAGCCTAAAGACGAAGCGAAGTTTGAATACTCGTGGCAGTGGGCTTACCAAGACAAGTTTAAAGACGCGGGCATTATGGCCCTTCTTGGCAGTGGCTTTGATCCAGGTGTAACTAACGTTTACACAGCATATGCAGCTAAGCATTACTTCGACGAAATCCACTATCTTGATATCGTAGACTGTAATGGCGGCGATCACGGCCAGGCTTTCGCGACTAACTTCAACCCTGAAATCAACATTCGTGAAATTACCCAACGCGGTCGCTATTGGGAAAACGGCGAGTGGAAAGAAACCGATCCGTTAAGCGTACGTGAAGATCTGGACTATCAAAACATTGGTGTTCGCGCATCTTACCTGATGTTCCACGAAGAGCTAGAGTCTATTGTTAAGCACTTCCCTACCCTTAAGCGTGCACGCTTCTGGATGACCTTTGGCGATGCTTACCTTAACCACCTGCGTGTACTTGAAGGTATTGGTATGACTAGCATTGAGCCGGTTGAATTCCAAGGCCAGAAGATTGTACCACTAGAGTTCTTAAAAGCCGTACTTCCTAACCCAGGCTCACTTGCTGAAGGTTACAGCGGTATGACGTGCATTGGCACTTACATCACAGGTATTAAAGATGGCAAAGAAAAAACTATCTTTATCTATAACAACTGTGACCACGCGAAATGTAACGAAGAGGTAGGCGCGCAAGCAGTATCTTACACCACAGGTGTTCCTGCGATGATTGGCGCAGCGCTTATGCTTAACGGCACATGGAAAGAAGCAGGTGTATGGAACATGGAACAATTCGATCCAGACCCATTCATGGATATGCTTAACGAGCACGGTCTGCCATGGCACGTACTCGAATGTGAAGGTAGCCCTTTCACTAAATAATTGAAGTATCGGGGCGCTTAATTCAAGCGCCCTTTTTTATTAACGCCACTATTTAAATATAGATCAGATTACTGGAATGTAGGATACAGAGTAGTTTTGAGCTACGACCTGTAATGTAATACATTAGGCGTTTGATAAATGTTGAAAGCCGTTTTATTTTTTGGAGCTTTATCCCATTGACCGATTTAACTCAACGTACTGATATTCCCTCTCCTTGCTACGTGCTGGAAGAAGCAAAATTAATTAAAAACCTTGAGCTGATGAAACGGGTTCAAGACGAATCTGGCGCGCGTATTATCTTGGCGCTTAAAGGCTTTTCTATGTGGTCTTGCTTCGACATCATCAAACAGTACTTACACGGAGCAACGGCCAGTTCGGTTTGGGAAGCGAAACTTGCTGCAGAGATGGGTAAAGAAGTTCACGCATATTCTCCTGCGTACAAGGTTAATGACGCAAAGGAATTGGCGAGTCTTGTTAATCACCTGTCTTTTAATAGTTTGACCCAGTGGAACGCGCATAAAGACGTGCTAGCAGGCGTGTCGTTAGGCCTTCGCATAAACCCTGAGCATCAAGAAGCAGATACGCCACTGTACGACCCAGCTGCACCAGGTTCTCGCTTAGGCATACGTGCTAGTGAGCTAGAAGGCGCAGACTTATCGGGTATTGAAGGATTTCACTGCCACAACCTTTGTGAGTGTGATTCTTTTGCTACTGCACGCACCCTTGAAGCCATTGAAAAGCGTTTTGGCAAATGGCTTGGTCAATTAAAGTGGTTAAACCTAGGTGGCGGACACCTGATGACCCGTGAAGGGTATGATGTTGAGCACCTCATCAACACATTAAAAGACTTTAAAGCCCGTTACCCACACCTAGACGTAATTCTTGAGCCAGGGTCTGCGGTAGCATGGCAGACAGGGCCATTAATTTGCGAAGTGGTTGATATGGTAGAAAATGACGGTGATATCGCTATTCTAGACATTTCAGCTACTGCACATATGCCAGATGTACTGGAAATGCCTTATCGCCCTACAATTTTGGGCGCGGGTATGCATAATGAAAAAGCATATAATGTGAAGCTAGGTGGCAATTCGTGCCTTGCTGGCGATGTCATTGATACCTACTCATTCGATGCGCTGCTTAAGACCGGCGATCGATTACAGTTTGAGGATATGATGCATTACACCATGGTAAAAACCACGTTCTTCAACGGTGTAGAACATCCTGCTATCGGCATTCTGCGTTCTAACGGCGACTTTGAGCTGGTTCGCGAATTCAGCTACGAAGACTTCAAAGGTCGTTTGTCTTAAGTAATCAAAAGAAGTTAGCTGTTTAGATAGAGTCACATTTTTTATCGTGATGAACGCCTAGCAACACAGACAAAACTAGTTACAGGTAACAAGAAATTTGATGCGGCATCCTAATATGCCGCGTCGTTTATTTTCTGCCAGCTACTTAGAAAGTCACTCGCTTTAACATGGCGGCTATGCTTGTGCCGGAGGTGTTGGATGTGCGTCAAATGATCAATCTTAGGCCGCAACTCAGCGGCAAAAACACTTGATCTAACGCTAACTACTCGCGTATAGATAGTTCTATAAGACTTCGCCTCCGCAACCCACAAGGAATCTCAGGTGCTTTTTAATTTAGTTCAAACCATAGGTTACTTTCAATCTGAATCAAACTCTAACCGTGGCAATGCACCAACTACCATTGAAGACCTCTCACCATTGGATACGCTAGAAACGACCCTTGTTAATATCACAAGAGGCTTTATCGAGCATTTACCCTACATGGCGGTCGGGTTGGCCGTCATACTATTGACGTGGGTGCTGTCTGCAGCCATTGGACGTTCTATCGAAAAACTGACTACGTCTCGTGTTAAAAGAGACTCCGTAAGAGAATTGCTTGTCCGATTCACCAATATCGCCGTTTGGACGTTGGGGCTGTTGCTCGCTGCGCTGATCATGTTTCCGGGGTTAACGCCAGCAAAAGCACTAGGTGGATTAGGGTTGCTGTCTGTCGCCGTCGGTTTTGCTTTCAAAGAGATTTTCGAGAACTTCTTTGCAGGGATTTTACTCCTCTGGAAGTATCCATTCGAAAAAGGTGACTTTATTGAATGTGAATCGCTCATGGGTAAGGTAGAGAAAATTTCTGTTCGCATGACAACTATTCGAAAAACTAACGGCGAATTAGTGGTAACGCCAAACTCATTTTTGTTTAAAAATCCCATTCGTGTGCTGACCGATTTGGATCTGCGTCGTATTACCATCATGACGGGGGTTGCTTACGATGAAGACGCTGATGCTGCCGTTTCCGTTATTGAAAATGCGCTTAAGGATTGTGAAACAGTAAACGAATCTAAAGATATTGAGGTATTTTTGGCTGGATTTGGCGCCAGCAGCATTGATATTGAAGTTACATGGTGGACAGATCCAACTCCACTCGCTCACCGCAAGTCGCGAGGTGAAGTGGTTAGTGCAATTAAGCGTGCACTAGACGATGCCGATATCGAGATACCTTTCCCGTACCGCACAATGACGTTCAAAGAGCCATTAGTTATCGACCAGCGCAGCCAAGATAACTAAAGATGTCGGTTGTTATTGAGAAAGCGGCGGTGGCCGCTCGACCAAAATCCACGCGCTGTCGGCTGTGGCGGACTTCCAGATTATATTAAACTTTTTAGTGACCAGGAGTATTACACAAGTTATACCTAAAGTATTGTTAAGCAAAGCTCGAAGACAAATGCTTCACAACAGACAAAAAAATATAACAGTGATATTTTAGAAGATTTGTTGAATAAAATGGTGACGCGAGTTTGATGGAGGGCTGATGTTGTCAGCTTGCTAGCACCACTGATGAAACGGCGTATCGGGTTCAGTATTCAACGACTAATGGGCGTCGATGTATCGAGCTTCATGGTCACGAAAAATACACAGAGCAGGTCCTATCCATCAATGGAATCAATATTCCATGACGCCTACTCTGAATTGAAACGAACATGGATTTGGGTAGTGAATAACCTGTCAAGATATGCAAAACGTGCCCATCCTGCCAGCGACAGTAAAACCGGGCGCTCGAAGTATGGATTGGTCTCGGTTAATCTTTAACGTCCAACCTATGAGTTTTAGATAACTACTTAAGAAAATAACGCCCTCTTCATCAGCTTAAAATTCACCTTCCAATTTGTCTTAATTTTATGCTTTAGCGCGCTTTTGCTACTGACTTTGGGATCTTCAACGTTTGCAATAACGTCTTCAAGGGCAGCAGGGTGTAAATTAAAATCTTCAACCCTTTCTTTGGGAACATTTCCATAGCCTTTATATTCATTCACCTTGTTTTCAAAATGAATAATCGACATCCACATTCGCTTTCCTCTGACAGGCGTCAGTTCTTTTACACCACTCCAATATCCGTGCCTTTCTTGACACCAGATGGTTTTAAAATCTTTACTTTTTTCAATTAAACTCATAAACGGATTATGCACATGTGAGTGCAGGCCTAGCCTTACACGAGGCGCTACCTGCAGCGTATATCCGTCAACAAAGTCAATTGCCATAAAAGATTGCTCTGAAAATTGATTCTGTACTTCTTTAACGAAGTCTTGGTGAAGGCTATCATCGTTATCAAGCCTCGTCGTTATGAGGAAAGGGGCTGTTAATCTAGACGCTATTTCTTTTTTTATAGACGGATAAAAGCTTTCCATTCCGTCTGCGTAAATTGGGATAAAATTGGAGAATTTTGAAGCTAGCTCGTTTATTTTTTCGCGATAAATTTCTGGTGTATTCGTATCGAAAAATACTAGCCATTCAAAGTTTTTTACCGTTTGAGATTTTATAGACGAATAACAGTACTGCTCAAACAGCTTCAATCTGTTTTCCATCCAGCTATCAGTTAAAACTTTGGATTGAGATTTGGTCTCATCCCAACCTTTTTTTCGAAGATTAAAGCGCGTTAATATGAAATGCTGAAACATGATAATGCCGTTGAATATAAGAAAATAAATTTACAAAGAAAAAGAATGCAAAAGGCATATTGAAATAATACCAATAAAAACTATTCTTTTACGAAATTTTTTTTCTTTGTTAACTAAGACCCACAAAACATTAATTCGCTCACATTATTTCCTGAAAAAGGAAAAACTGAATTGATTTCAGGTCGAAGCGAGGCCTTAGCATTCAAGTAAACAACGTAGGAATTCATCGCGCATTGATTTTTATGGCGGCGCGATGGGGTCAGTGACTATACAACCCCACTTCCCGACGCCGCCTCAGATTTGTCTATCTCACCTTCAGCAAGCACTTCGTCATCTAACTCAATTTTAAATGACGTTCCTGCTTTTCCCTGCAAGCTATATCGAAAGCCGTACATTTCGCCTTCATTAAGAGAAACTTCCGCAAAGGTATTAGGGTGGATTAAGTCGTAAACACCTGAGTCGTTAGCTTGAGAAAATATATCAACTAACCATTTTCCTTCTGACATGGTGATTTTGAGTGTTTTTGTCATATGAGCCTCCATAAACCTCAGTCCTTTTTGAACTGGGCAGTTGACGTGAATTACACTCCTTTGTATTTATTCCAAGGCCCGTAAGATCAACAACGTGTTTACGCTTTTGCGTCTAGCCCAGCTTGATAAAGCGCATTCTTTTTCAAGTCATAGTGAGTGGCGACCACCGCCGCGGCCTTTTTAAGCGGCATGTGCTCACACAATACACTTAGCAACGACATTGCCTCACTGGGTATCGCCTGGTCACTTACCTTCGCAGGGCCAATCATGACGACGAATTCGCCTTTCTGGTGCGCAACATCCGCATTGAGATAATCAATTACATCTTGCGCGCTGCCACTCACGTAGGTTTCGAAGGTTTTGGATAGCTCTTTCGCTACCACAATCTGGCGATCGCCTAGAACGCGCTGTATATCAGTAACGGTGTCTAAAATTCGTCGTGGCGCTTCATAGTAAACAGTGGTGAACGTTCTATCTATTAGCGCTGACAACACGCTTTCACGTGCCTGCACTTTAACCGGTAGGAATCCTTCAAATATAAACTTGTCTGTTGGCAGTCCCGAAGCACTTAATGCTGTAATTGCAGCGCATGGGCCCGGCAGAGCGCTAACCGGAATACCTTGCTCACGGCACTTGCGTACCAAAACAAAGCCCGGGTCGCTGATTAACGGTGTTCCAGCATCACTTATTAATGCTACCGACTCGCCGCCCTTTAAACGCTCACAAAGCATTGCTGTGCGCTTATCTTCGTTATGCTCATGCAGAGAAAGAGTTTTCGTTCCAATGCTAAAGTGCTGTAAGAGTCGAGCGCTGTGACGGGTGTCCTCGGCAGCGATCCAGCTTACTTCACTTAATACGCGTATTGCTCTGGCACTTATGTCGTCTAAATTACCAATAGGTGTTGGAACAATATATAAGGTGGCGGTGTCTGTCATAACAGTGATTAAGTCTTACGTTAATTTTGAAGAATATGCGATAAGTGTATCACGCCATTAGTCCAGATTATGCTGGCAAGCGTAGATTTTCACACTGGTTAAGATAAACTTGGCCTATAACGATGTAAAAGGAATGAAACTGTGCGTCATATTGGACAAGCTGGAAAAATCTTTACGCTATCAGCCGTCGCTTCTGTATTGGTGCTAACGGGCTGTGGAAGTACACCTAAAACCCAGTCAAAGCCTGTGGTAGTGGAACCTACCCCAATTGAAACCACACAGGTTGAAGATAACGTCACGCCTGAGCACAAACTCCTTGAAGCAAAAAAAGTATGGGAGCGCACCCGCAACAAAGAACAGCGCGATACGCTGTTGCTGCAAGCGGCTGACCTGTACCTTCAAAATCAACAGCCCGTTTTGGCTCAGCAAGTGCTATATGAGGTAAAAGAAGACGGTATTTCAGGTGTAAATCAATCTTATTACTCCCTTCTGGTAACCAAAGCCTATGCGGGAATGCCTGATGCCTCGGCAGAAGAATTGCTGGCTATGTTGGATGGCGTAACCGGTACAGGCGAAACCGCATTCCAAAAAGCGGAGCTTCAAACCCAGCTCTTCACGCAGCAAGGCAACCTGGCTGCGGCAGCGAATAGCGTATTAAAGACCAATCTTACTGACGATGAAAAAGTGCAACAAGTTTGGCAGTGGATTACCTCCATTCCTGCATCGTCACTAGATTCAGTAGGCAGTGCTTATCCCGACCTGTCTCCTTTCATTACTCTTCGCGAACTAACCGAAGAAAACGCGTCGTCACCGGAAAAATTAGCCAAAAGCCTGCAGCAATTTAAGCAGGTTTATCGCGGTCATGTATTAGAAAACGCTTTGCCTGAAAACGTGATTGAAGCAACCCAGCTTACCGATGCTGGCGCCAACGATATTGCGGTTTTACTACCACTTTCTGGCAGGTTAGCTCGCACGGGACAAGTCGTAAAAAATGGCATCATGGCGGCTTATTACACCGATGTTGAAAAGCGCCAAGATGAACACCTTCTACCTCGTCTTCGTTTTATCGACACCAACGAAGTAGATACACAGCAATTACTCAGCGAAATTGGCGATACCAAGTTCATCATTGGCCCTCTTTTAAAAGACACTGTTGAACGTTTAATTCCCAGTTTGCCGCTTGGTGTGAACGTACTTGCATTAAACAGGCCTGACGAATTGCCAGACAATGCGTCTGCTAAAGGGTTGGCAACAGGATCGTCAAATCCGGCGATAGCCGATGATGCTCTTGCCTCTGGTACAGGTCTCGCAGGTGATGACACACAAAATGAACTCCACTCATTAGGCTTGCCTACCTCGTTGAATTATTACGGGCTAGCACCAGAAGATGAAGCAAAGCAGCTTGCTGAATTTATCTTTAATAAAGGATATCGTGCGCCTATCGTTATTGCCGCACAAAGCAGTCTGTACCAGCGAATGGACGACACCTTTAAAAAGCACTGGCGAATACTCAACAATCAGGAAAACAAGCAGCGAGCCAACATAACGTCGGTATCGTTTAACGACAGTAATTCACTTCGAGAGGGAATTACACAGGCGCTAGATGTGGCGCAAAGCAACGAGCGTATCAATCAAATTGAGTACATGACAAATGATGAAGTGTACAACATGCCTCGCAGTAGGCGTGATATTGATGCCATTGTTGCATTTGCCTCACCTCAAGACACAGAACTGCTTAACCCCATTATCGAAGCGAGCTTAAACCCATACGATGGCAAACAAGTCCCCGTGTATGCCACCTCTCGTTCAATGGATTACGACAGCGGGAAAAACCAATGGCGTGACCTGCAGAATGTGCACTTTATCGATATGCCTTGGTTAATGCCTTCACATAGTTGGCAACCTCTTCAGCAGGAGGTTGAACAGGCTTGGCAAAATCAAAATACTATGCAAAAACGTTTATTTGCCTTCGGTTTTGATGCCTATCAGTTGTTGCCTCAGCTAGGCATGCTTAACACGCTGAAATATCTTTCACACGAAGGGTTAACGGGTACACTTTCCCTTAATCAACAAGGTGAAGTAATACGCAAACAGCCTCAGGCAATTATTCGTAACGAAAAAGTTCAAATGCTTTCGGAGTAAAATTATGTCAACACTGCAAGGGAGTGCAGCAGAAGACAAGGCCTGTAAATATCTGATGAAACAAGGCCTTACTCTTCGATGTCGAAATTACCACACTCGGCGTGGCGAGCTCGACATTGTAATGCAAGACGGCAACACCATAGTGTGCGTTGAAGTTAAATACCGAAGACGAAATCAGTTTGGCAGTGCTCTAGATTTTGTGACTGCCAAAAAGCTCCAGCGAATTCAGGCTGCGTTTGATTTCTATTTGTTAGATAATGGCTTAAATCCAGCGTCTACTTCTCTGCGAATAGACGTTGTTGCCATAGACGGAGACAACCTTCAGTGGTTGAAGAACGTGGGCTAAAGACTGACAATATCCAGCTTTTAAACTGATGGTCCCCAAAGAGGACTAGAAGCGTGCGCCAACGATGAGCGCGGCCGATATTGATGAAAATGTCTTTATGTCAGACGTATTCCGTTTGTTTTATCTTATGATTTGCAACCCTTCATCGGTTTGATGAAAGTTTCTTAGGTTCCCACAAATAATGAGTCATCCCAACAACAAGGTTTCGTCCAGCAGCGTTGATAACCAAGAAATAGAGCTAATAGTCGGCAACTCCAGCTCTAATTTTTCTGGCGTAACGTCTACGATGCTACAAGTAACATCGCTACAGAAGCATATGATTAATTTGCGGATAATGGGCAAGCATTTTGTTCCAGACCCATCAATGACTATTACTTTTTGGGAGGTCGCAAAAATGTGTCGACGCCCGCTTAGTAATGGTAAGTGGCGAATTTTTCATGCGCGTCGCGTTGACGAGATGATTCAGGGTGTGATCCTCAAATACGTGTTTCGCGCCAAGATAAAGCTTGTATTTAGCTCTGCCGCTCAGCGAAAGCGTTCGGCTTCTACGGTGTGGTTAAGCAATAAAATGGATGCGGTTATTGCAATGAGTAATCGCTCTGCAAAATATCTAAATAAGCCCCCCGCCAAGATAAATTTACACGGTGTGCAAATAGACAACTACACGCCAGCAGAAAACAAGCAAGAAGCATGGCAAGCATTAGGCTACGGCGGCAAGTACGGCATTGGTATTCTGGGCAGAGTTAGAGAGCAAAAAGGTGTTCATCTATTTGTTGAAGCGTGCATCAAAGTATTGCCCAAATACCCTGACGTGAATGCAGTAGTTGTAGGTGCCATATCCTCGAGTAACCAAGAATTTGTAAACGAGCTTAAAGAAAAAATTTCTAAAGCCGGGTTAACTGACCGAATTGTTTTCACCGGTGAATTGCCGTTTGAGCAAATTCCTAGAATCTTCAGTGCACTGTCATTAGTAAGTGCACTTAGCTATAACGAAGGGTTTGGATTAACTGTACCTGAAGCCATGAGTGCTGGGGCTGCGGTATTAGCTACTCAGGCGGGCGCATGGGAAGACATCATCAGGCCAGGCGTTGATGGGTATATTGTTCCTACCAAAGACCAGCAAGCTGTCACAGAAAAGATGGATTTGCTGCTTTCAGATATGGACAAACTTGCAGAAATGGGCAAAGCCGGACGCGAACACGTTGTGAAAAATTTTAAGGTTGAAGATGAAGCTAGAAACCTGGTTGAGTTTTTTCGCACGCTTCAATAGTAAATGCGAGTTGATTATCGCGAGCGATAAACGTTAGGCCGTTTTTCTCTCGCGCTGAGGCCACAGTTTAAACCTCTGACTTTCAGATACTGGCCATTACAAAAATCAAGGCGCTGTAATGCAGCGCAAAAAATTTCACTAAATGGTCTGCCATTTGGTGAAAACAAAGAGATGACACATGATTGAACAGATAAAAGCGAATTTTACCGAGAGCATACAAACCAAAATAGCGGCATCGGAAATATTGCCAGAGCATATTGAGAAAGCGGCGTACATGATCGTTGAAGCCTTAATTAGAGGTAATAAAGTACTGAGCTGTGGTAATGGCGGGTCTGCAGGTGATGCGCAACATTTTGCTTCCAACATGCTCAATCGCTACGAGCGCGACCGTCCCAGCTTACCGGCAATCGCATTAAGCACAGACACCTCAACCCTGACGTCTATTGCGAATGACTATAACTTCGAAGAAATATTTGCGAAGCAAGTACGAGCGCTCGGCCAACCCGGAGATATACTGTTGGCTATTTCAACCAGCGGTAACTCTCGTAACGTCATAGCAGCGATGGAAGCGGCATTATCTCGCGATATGACCATTGTCGCGCTTACTGGCAAAGACGGCGGTGAAATGGCGGGCTTCTTAAGTGAACATGATGTTGAAATTCGCGTACCGTCAAACCGCACTTCGCGTATTCAAGAAGTTCATTTACTGGTAATTCACAATTTATGTGAATGCATTGACGACAGCTTATTCCCTGCCGATCACGGCGACGAGTAGTAAAGAGGACACAAGTGAAAAATTTGGGACTACTGGGTTCTTTATTAGCCCTAATTCTTACATTGCAAGGGTGTGTAGTGGCCGTTGGAGCTGCAGGCGCCATGGCTGCGAAAGTGGCTAATGACAGACGTACTGTGGGCACGCAGCTTGATGACCAAAATGCCGATGCTGCGGTGTCGTATCAATGGTCGAAAAGCGATGCGCTTAAAGAGCAGGCTAACCTGCAAGTGGATGTTTATAACGGTGTAGCGTTGCTAACCGGGCAAGCGCCAAACCAAGGCTTAGTTGACGAAGCTGTGCGCCGCGCCCAAGAAGTAAGCTATATCAAAAAAATTCACAACCAAATTAGAATTGGCGAGGCGATAGGTGCAGGCACACAAGCCAACGACCTGTGGTTAGCGTCAAAAGTGCGTACTAAAATTGTGGCAGACGAACGAGTGCCTGCTCTACAAGTTAAGGTAGTGGTTCAAGATTCAGAAGTATTTCTGATGGGTCGGTTAACCAATTTAGAAGCCACAGCCGCTGTAGATATTGCTCGTAATATTACGGGTGTCGCGCGCGTAGTTAGAGCCTTTGAAATTGTTCAATAGAGAGTTCGCCACTGCCCTTTTGGTTGCAGGGGCACTCTTTATGGAAATTTTAGACGCCACGGTTATCACCACGGCGTTACCTGTCATTGCTGCCGACTTCAATGTGCCGGCAGCCCACTTATCTATTGGTGTATCGGCATACTTGGTAGCCGTAACACTCTTTATTCCATTAAGTGGTTACGCAGCCGATAAATTTGGCGCACGCACTATATTTGTAGCAGCGATTGCCGTATTCACTTTTGCCTCGGTCCTTTGTGGCCTGAGTACTAGCTTATTCGAATTTACCTTATCTCGCATTCTTCAAGGTTTAGGCGGGGCAATGATGGTTCCCGTGGGAAGATTGGTGGTTCTGCGGGACTTGCCAAAGGAAAAACTGGTAAAAACCGTGGCCATTATAACCTGGCCTGCGTTAAGTGCACCGCTACTAGGTCCTGTGCTAGGCGGTTACATCGCCACTCATTTCAGCTGGCAGTGGATTTTTTATATGAATATTCCACTGGGCATAATCGCTATCATCACATCACTGTATCTCCTTAAAAACATTAAAGGCAATGTAGGTAAATTCGATATTAAAGGCTTTTTGCTCACCGGTATCGGCTTTGCGCTGTTTATGGCGGGGATCGAGTTTTTAGCGAGTACCAGCGACAAGCTTATTCGACCACTTGGCATCATCGCTATTGGCTTAGTACTCATGGTATTGGCAGTCAAACACGTAAAAACGGCCAAGAACCCACTATTCTCTTTCGATGCGATGCAACACAAAACCTTCCGGCTTACTGTATTTGGCGGCTCTGTTATGCGTGTCGCACTTGGCAGTGCACCGTTTCTTGTGCCACTCATGCTCCAGCTTGGATTAAGTTACTCACCTGTAGAAGCCGGCTCACTGTTGCTGTGGCTGTTTGCTGGAAACTTAGCGATAAAGCCAGCGACAACGTGGATCATGAATACCTTCGGCTTCAAACGCGTGCTTGTAGTTAACGGCGTGCTCATCGCCCTTGGTTTTGTGGCGCTCGCGATGATAAATCACTCCACATCGTCATTTACTATTGCCGTTATTTTATTTGTTAACGGTATTACTCGCTCAATGCACTTAACGTTAATAAACACCATTGCTTTTGCCGACGTACCACCCAATAAAATGCGAGACGCAAACACGCTAGGCGCCATTTTAATGCAAATGAACCGCGGTCTTGGCATTACCCTTTCTGCGCTTGCTATCGCTGCTGCAGCATTCATTCTTGGACAAAGCGCCAATATGCCAAACCTACAAACGTTTACGCTATCTATGATGTTTATGGCCGCAGTAGCGCTTGTCAGCATTTACGATAGCTTAATGCTGTCTAAGGAAGATGGTGATTCAGTGTTAAACAAACGAAAAGCGAAAAAAGCACGACGGACTTAGTTAATAGGCTTCATTTAGTGAACTGATGACAATTGTCATATGCGATTGGTGACGTTTGTGACTAACGCAATCTGGGGTCCCTCGGCATACTTTACCTAAAGACATTACAACATCAGGTAAAGCTCATGGAACAAGTATCTCACGCTTCATCAATAACTCCCGTTCAGAATGCTTTCATCCCATTGGAACAGCAACGAGAAGATTTTAAAAAGAACCGATTCATTGCCATGCCGCTGGCAGGCACTGTTGTTTGGGCTCTGCTTGGTATCAGCGCTCCTTTTGTATCTGAATTAACCATAACCTGGTTGCTGTATATCGGCACAGGTGCCATCTTCTACCTCGGTGCAGGTCTCTCCTACCTCACCGGCGAGCGATTTTTTGCCAAGAAGGCAGCAAAGAACAGTTTTGATCGTCTTTTCTTCGTTGGCATGATCATGAGCCTAATGGTATTTGCCATTGCGCTTCCCGTTGCAGCCATCGACCACACCACCGTTCCATTGAGTATTGGCATTCTCGCAGGCCTGATGTGGATGCCTTTATCATGGGCTATCGAACACTGGATAGGCTACTTTCACACGCTAACCAGAACCTTCGGCATTGTCGCCGCCTGGTACTTGTTTCCCGATGCACGGGTAGAGGCAATATCGGCTGTGATTGTCGCTGTCTACATTGTGTCATTCATCACCCTTGAACGTCGTTTTCAATCAATCAAATCTAACTAATTTCACTTTAATTAAAAAGGAATGCACTATGACTTATTTACTTTTAGCAGTTGCAGTTATCACCGAAGTTACCGCTACCATGCTGCTTAAAATGTCGAACGGATGGGAAAAATGGGCGTTCGGATACGGCGCAATATTTTTCTACACCGTGTCTGGAATGCTGTTTGCCATGGTCTTAAAAAACATGGGAATAGGCGTTGCCTATGCGATTTGGTCAGGTATGGGTATCGCACTTATCACCGCTGCTTCGGTGGTATTTTGGAAACAAACTTTCGACATTTATGCCGTGCTGGGTATTATGTTAATCATCTCAGGCACATTGCTCATCACTAGCAAGTCTGCCGTTGTATTTCAGTAGGGACGAAGTACTCACAATGCTCAGCAATAAAAGCATACAAGATAGTAACAGCGCGGTGCCTGCCGTCAGAAACGAGAGCGCCGCGCCTGACATGCCCCTTTTGGCAAGTGGACGGAAAAAGCGCTGGTCTCACGGAAGCTTGTTTTTTTCATTGTTCTTCTTTGTTCCACTCATTATTTCCCGTCCTCTTCCCATCGAAACATGGGTACTTCAAACCCTAGGATACCTTAGCTTTGTCATTCTTTACATTAAAGCCATAAACCAGCCTGTTAAAACACTGCCCACTTATTTGCTACTCATGTTTCTACTTTCAGTAGCATGCAGCTTTCAAAACCCTGGTGGCGCAACCATTATTGGCTTTATTGCTTTTATCGTAGGTTATTATAATTCGCTCAAGACAGGCATAGTGAGCATAGGCGTGATGATGCTGGTACTCGTGTCTCTGCACATTACCGTATTTAATAACGCACATTTTCTTTTAAGTGCTTCGTTGCTCAACAGCTTAGTGCTATTCGGGTTTGGTGTTATGGAGCGCAAAGAAACGCTCCATAGTCTGAAAGAGAGCCAGCAGGCCAAAGCATTACGCGTATTGTCTGCGATCGCTGAACGTGAACGAATTGGCAGAGATTTACACGATGTTGCAGGTCACGCGCTAAGCTCTATTTCATTAAAAGCACAGCTGGCCGATAAACTTATAAGCAAAGATAAGATTGAAGACGCGCATCGCGAGGTGAAAGCACTGGCACAGCTTTCTCAAGCGCTACTGAGTGATATTCGCCAAGCGGTGTCAGATATCAAGCAGCTTTCTCTTAGCGATGAAATAGCAAAAGACAAATCACTGTTAGAAGAAAACGGCTTTAATGTTACAACCGATATTGAAGACGGCGCTGAAGCACGTTTAAGCGCTAAACAAGAAAGCCAGCTTGCGCTTATTATCAAAGAGCTGACAACCAATACCTTACGCTATTCAAACGGTAACGCGGTATCCCTTGGCCTTGAAGTCAATGAGCAAACCGTGAAAATGACCTATAAAGATCATGGCGTAGTTGAGAACACCGCATCAATTAAAGAAGGAAACGGATTAATGGGAATTAGAGAACGCGCGGCGTCTATTCATGCGGATGTGGACATTTCTTTCCTTCCCCACCCTATTGTCAGGGTTCAGCTTACTGCCGAGCAAGCTTTGTCACAAAAGGCTTCCCTATGAACTCAAAAGCGCCAACTACCATTTTGATTGTTGAAGATCAGTCGCTGGTTCGCGATGCCATTGCCATGCTTCTGTCATTAGAAGACGACTTAACCATTGTTGAAAAGTGCAGTAATGGAAAGGAAGCCATTGATTATTTAAATGATACCCCTGCACCACACATTATTTTGAGCGATATTGAAATGCCGCTGGTTTCAGGGCTAGATCTAGCTGCTCACATTGCAAAGCAAAATCTCAATACCAAGGTGGTATTAATGACTACCTTTTCTAAACCGGGCTACATCAAGCGTGCATTAAGTTTAGGGGTTAAGGGTTTTATATTGAAAGAGTCTGACAGCGACTACCTGATAGATGCCATTCACAAGGTATCAGCCGGCGACAAGGTAATTTCACCTGAACTTGCTATCATGGCCCTTGACGATAAAAATCCATTGACGCAAAAAGAAATGTCAGCCCTTAAACTTGCCTCAGATGGCCTAAAAACGCGGGCAATCGCACAGCAGCTATTTCTTTCTGAAGGCACGGTACGTAATTATTTATCGGAAGCTATCTCAAAACTAGACGCAACTAATCGCGTGGATGCAGCGCGTATTGCAAAACAAAAGGGGTGGCTTTGATAGAGGGTTAAAACCACGTGGTAGCGATTGTTGTAGACGTGGGTATAGTTAACTTCTCAGACAAACCGGTAAGTACGCGTTCGGGCCCGTAAATGATACCCTGATGTTTTTCAGTCCATACACAAGTTACTATACTTGTACCTTTACGCAGTTCACACTGCCACTTCGCGGTTGTTTCCGCTAACCGCTCGTAATCATCTTCAATTTCCCAACCTGCATCAACATGCTCTACGATGACTTGTTCGAATTGAGTAAACGGAACAGGCTGAATGATAACCCATTCGTTTTTCTTAAACTTTTTTTCTAACCGCGATTTTTTAAAACTGGTAAACAAACCCACGCTCCATCTCCGTATGATTGAAAGGCCCTACTTACTACAAAAGCACGTCTACTATTTCGACACCGTTCCCATAATCTGACCTGAAGGTGTTGGACAAGAACAAGATGTTCCAACCATTTCGCTATTTGACGTTGGGCACGCGCCATACTCACCGTTTCCGCTATAACGACATTGGTTACCAAATTCAGGTTTAGCAACTGCAACCTTGCCGTTTTTCTTAGCGTTTATATCTTTATCGTCGGGTAAATACACCGTGTAAGTACACCCTGAAAAAAGCATATTAACAACAAGAAAACCAATACCGTAAAGTGCTTTCACTTTCATAAATAGTTGCTGAGCATTTTTAGAACAGTTTTAAAACTATGCTAATAATGAGGATAAAACAAGAAAAAATAAGCAAAAAAAAGCCAGTCTTTAGACTGGCTTTATAATTGTAACTCGTTGTAGCTATTAGAATTCAGTTGAGAATCTAACACCAAACTCGCTTGCGTCGTTGCTTAGAATTTGCAGGATGTAGTCACCTGTATTCAAGCGTGCATTGTCGTAACGCTCATCAAAAATATTGCGACCGTAAAGTGCAACAGTATACGCATCATTCGCTGGCGTATAAGCGATGTCGAAGTTAACAAGCTCACGGCTATCAAGTTTAGTCATCCGCTCAGGTGCTGAAGTAGGCTCACCATACATTTCTGCACGATATGAGTAATCTGCACGTACGCGAATTGAATCACCACCATCAAGCTCAAAGGTATACTGCGGACCAATTGCAAGGGTTAGGTCTGGAGTAAGTGGCGCTACGGGATTGAATCCATCTTGCTCTTCAACATCAACATCCATATAACCAACGCTGGTCATCATGCTGAAGTTGCCATAGGTAAATGTAGCATCAGCTTCAACACCACGAGATGTTTGCTCTACCACAAGGTTCGCGGTGTCGAAGCCACCTTCGCTCACGCGACTTACTTGGTAAGGCAGATCTTCAAATTCAGTGTTAAATACTGCAACGCTAATGTCGAAGTAATCGTTCACACGACCTTTAATACCTACTTCATAGTTAGTCGCGGTAATATTGTCTGACGCTGTGAAACAGTTGTTTGCTCGAACTGCTGCTTGTGCACCTTCGATATCATCGAAGCCACCAGCACCAAAGAACTGGCCGATTAGGCAGTAAGGGCGTGCAGGGAACTGACCAGACTGATAACCAGACTGAATAGTTGCATAGCCTGTCATGCCATTTTCAAACGTATAGTTTGTAGCAACCTCCCAGGTTACTTCGTCCCAATCATTTGAATCATAAATAGTACCAAGTGCAGAGAATACGTTCGCAGACGCATCTTTTTCGTCTTTGGTGTAACGAAGGCCACCAGACACACTAAGTTCGTCAGTCAAATCATGACGTACATTTACGTATGCTGCTTTTGAAGTAGTTTCTTGGTCTAGCGCAAGTAGGTTAGGACCACCATCGAAGTTAGAGTCATCACCTTGGCGGTTGCTACCTTCTTCGTTGAAATAGTAAAGACCGGCTACGAAGTCAGTGTATTCGTTGATGTAGCCGTTAAGCTGAAGCTCGATTGATGTTTGATCTGCTTCACCGCGCTCTGGGAACTGATCTAGCGAGTAAATTGTTCCATCATCATCAAGACCAGCCTTGTACTTTGATGTACGCTGACTTGCAACAACCTTTGCAGTGTAGTCTTCGTTAATATCCCACTCAGTAGTAAGTGAAAGACCACGCGCTTCGTTCGACACGCCAGTTACTGCTTCAGTACCTGTTGCATTGTCGTAGATATCAGCGCCTTCAGGTGTCACATCTGTGTTACGTAACGGTACGCCAACACCATTTTGACCACCGAAGTAGCGATCTGAACCCACTTCATCAATTAGCACAGTGTAAGGACGCAGACCGCCGTCACCATTGTTAGCATCTGCAGTTAATACCATGCGGAAGTCATTTGATGGCTCCCACTTAAGAGAAACGCGGCCAGAAACATCTTCAGTCTCACCAACATCGTACTCGGCGTTAGGCACGTTGATGAACTCACCAAGACCATCACGCTTGTTAAATGACAGGTTCATGTTAAACGCAACGGTTTCTGATAGGCCGTGGTTAACAAAAAGATCAGCTTTAACGCGACCACGTGTACCAAATTCAGTGTTGATTTTGGTTACATCACCTTGGTCTGGCTCTTTTGTGATGATGTTAATTGCACCACCAATTGAGTTACGACCATATAGCGTTCCTTGAGGGCCACGAAGTACCTCAATACGCTCAATATTATTTAGGCTCCAGTTTTGACCAACCTGACGGCCCAGATAAACACCGTCTACATAAACACTCACACCCGGATCGGTTGTGATTAGGTGATCTTGAAGACCAATACCACGAATAAATGGGTTTACAGACGACGTGTGGCCAGCAGAGAAACCAGTAACATTTAAGTTTGGCACGAATTTACCAACGTCAGTCAGGTCAGTAATACCTTGGTCAGCTAACTTGTCGCCATCGAAGGCGCTAATAGCAATTGGAACTTCATAGATAACTTGAGGGCGTTTTGTTGCGGTAACGGTAATGGCTTCAAATTGTTGCTCTTCAGTTGCTTCTACTTCTTGAGCAACGGCAATATTTGAAATTGCTGGAACGGTCATCGCTACTGCTAGTGCGACAGGTGAAAGCTTACTGGCGAGTGCCTTAGACACGTCAGTATTGGTTTTCATGGTATAACCCCTTTGCGTGAGTGTTAGGTGTAATAATATTTTTAGGCCGCTTCAAGTTCTTCTTTGGAACTTTGAAAGACTAAACTCACTAATTTAAGAGGCGCACATAACCTTGTGCTTATACTGGATTACAGGCAATAAAAAAGTAAGTCGCAATAAAACATTACAAACTTACTTTCAATGAAACTCTGCTTTAAAAGTAGAACTTACTTTTCCAGCCCTCTAAAATTCAGTAGAAGAATTTAGGCTTGAAGACTGGAATGATATGTTACCGTTAGATTACGATCTTGCAAAGTAAAATATTACACTTTCACTAAAATAAGACTTCAAAATTAGACTAACTGGTTAGGTTAAGCATCAAACAAAAATTGTTTATAAGTTTCATAAAATCAATTAGATATCATAAAGATAATTTACTCTATCTCTTCACAACACCTAAGCGAATAAAGTAAAGAAGACCTAGACCAGATGGACAAACTTTAAACAAATCACCACTTACTTGAATCATTCTTTAGCTCAGAACCTCTGTATGTAACTTTCGTTACCAAATTCCCTCCTCCGTCCGGGCAGTAGCTATCAATATGGTTGCGCAAGGTTCGCCTAATGAGCGTAAATTGACGCCTGGCTCTGTTTGCGTATCGCATTAAACCATTGCACAACTGTCAACACAGGCCGCTAAACAAGACTATCAGACTAATATCTTACTCTCGTTGTCGACAATCCAAACCTTTTAAGGTTGAAAAAACGCCAAAATGGGCATATATTGTCGACATTAGTCATTTTAAGATTCTATACAGTGTTAGTAAAAAGCGAACAAGCCATAACCAACGCCGACCGTACTTTCTTTCAGTTAAGGAAGGATATTGTTGAGGGCATCATTCCAGCAGGCAGTAAGCTGAGTGAAATGGAATTGTCGACAAAGTATGAAGTCAGTCGCGCCGTTATTCGTGAAGCCATCAATCGTCTCGCTACCTGTCACTTGGTGGAACGTAAAGCTAACGTGGGTGCACGCGTAGTGGCCCTGTCTCCCGAAGGTCTAATTCAGCTATATCAAGTGCGCGAAGCGTTAGAAGGTATGGCCGCGCGATTAGCCGCCAGGTATATGACTGACGAAGAAATTGCCGACATGCAGGCGTTGCTTGATAGCCACTTCGATAAAGTTAAAGACGGTCAAAGCTATTATCAAGAAGCCGGCGATGTAGACTTTCACTACAGAATTGTAACCGGCAGTAAAAACGATCATCTTATCAGCGTACTTGTAGACGGGCTTTACCATCTTGTTCGTATGTATCGCGTACAGCTCGGTATGGCTGGCCCTCGCGTAAGCACTGCGTTTGATGAACACAGACACATCGTTAACGCTATTGCCAATCGCGACGAGGAACTGGCTGAAATGCTAATGCGTCGCCATATTCTTTATTCAAAAAATAATATTGAGAAGAAGCTTAATCATGGTTAACACCACTCAGTCTTCTCCATACCTAATTCACCTCTACCCTACTTTCAAATAAGCGAGTGATTATCATGAGTGCAGGAAAGAAATTCAGAACCGCATTAGAGAACAACAAACCGCTACAAATTGTCGGCACCATTAACGCCTATACTGCCATGATGGCAAAGACCATTGGGCACCAAGCCATTTACCTTTCAGGTGGCGGCGTAGCGAATGCGTCTTACGGCCTACCGGACTTAGGCATGACGTCACTTAATGATGTGATTGCAGACGTTCAGCGCATTACCAGCGCATGCGATCTTCCGCTCATGGTAGACATCGACACCGGTTGGGGCGGCGCATTTAACATTGCCAAAACTATTCGCGACATGGAAAAAGCAGGCGCGGCGGCTGTGCACATGGAAGACCAGGTTGCACAAAAGCGCTGCGGCCACCGCCCTAACAAAGAAATTGTAAGCACAGAAGAAATGGTCGATCGCATCAAAGCAGCGGTAGATGCCAGAACTGACCCAGACTTTTTCATTATGGCGCGCACCGACGCGTTTGCTCAGGAAGGATTAGAGAAAGCTATTGAACGAGCTAAGGCCTACGTCGCAGCGGGCGCAGACGGTATTTTTGCCGAAGCAATACAAACCGAAGAGCACTACCGTGCATTTGCTGAAGCGTTAGACGTTCCGATCCTGGCCAATATCACTGAGTTCGGCAAAACCGAACTATGGAACAAAGAAGAGCTTGGTGAATGGGGTGCCGACATGGTGCTTTACCCACTAAGTGCATTCCGTGCGATGAATAAAGCAGCAGAAATGGTGTACAAATCTATACTTGAAAACGGCGACCAAAAAGCCGTTGTGGACAGCATGCAGACACGCATGGAACTGTACGATTATCTTGGCTACCACGAGTACGAGCAAAAGCTAGATGCCCTATTCGCAGAAGGCAAAAATTAGTAAATAAATTCAGCTTGAAGTTGGCGGGCGCGAAGATGTAGGGGTGAAGTACAGTTCCCTGCCCCTCCATAGAAGCGGGAGCGATACGCAGGGCGTTACCACGCCGTGAACCCATCCATGGGGGCTCCGTTTCGGCATCCATGCCTCGGAGGGGTAACACCCTGCGCACCGCTCCGTTTCATCGGTGCCCCGAGCCGACTCTAAGCTGTAACTTACACAGTTTATTTTTAAACAGACTTTCAAGTACCTTACAAATTACACAAGACCGGAGACAACAAGATGGCTAAACAGTTAAGTGGCGCGGGTTTACGCGGCCAAGTTGCAGGTAAAACAGCATTATCTACCGTAGGTAAATCAGGTTCTGGTTTAACGTATCGTGGTTACGACGTAAAAGATTTAGCGCAAAACTGTCAGTTTGAAGAAGTAGCGTACCTTATTCTAAAGGGCAAGCTACCTAACCAGTCTGAGCTAGACGCTTATAAAACTAAACTTCGCGGCATGCGCGGTCTTCCTACCGCGCTTAAAGAAGTGCTAGAGCGCATTCCTAAAAATGCTCACCCAATGGATGTACTTCGCACGGGTTGTTCAATGCTAGGTAACCTTGAAATGGAAACAAGCTTTGACCAGCAGCAAGACGTGACAGACCGTATGTTGGCGTGTTTCCCAAGCATCATTTGTTACTGGTACCGCTTCTCGCACGACGGCGTGCGCGTTGACGTTGAAACCGATGACGATTCAATTGGTGGTCACTTCTTACATATGCTTCACGGCGAAAAGCCACGTGAACTTCATGAGCAAGTCATGCACGTATCACTGATCCTTTATGCAGAGCATGAATTTAACGCCTCTACTTTTACGGCGCGTGTTTGTGCTTCAACCTTATCTGATATGCATTCTTGCGTAACCGGTGCTATCGGTTCACTGCGTGGTCCACTTCACGGTGGCGCTAACGAAGCGGCCATGGAAATGATTGAAGGCTTCACTTCACCTGATGATGCCGAAGAAAAAATGATGGGCATGCTTGAGCGTAAAGAGAAAATCATGGGCTTTGGCCACGCTATCTACTCTGAGTCAGATCCGCGTAACGAAATTATCAAGCAATGGTCTGAGAAACTAGCTGCCGATGTAGGCGACGACGTGCTTTACCCTGTGTCGGTTCGTTGCGAAGAAGTAATGTGGCGTGAGAAGAAGCTTTTCTGTAACGCTGATTTCTTCCATGCCTCTGCGTATAACTTTATGGGTATCCCTACGCCATTGTTTACACCAATCTTCGTAATGTCTCGTCTAACTGGTTGGGCAGCACACGTTATGGAACAGCGCGCTGACAACCGTATTATTCGTCCATCAGCAGAATACACAGGCGAAGAACTACGCCCAGTGCCAGCTATTAGCGAACGCGCTTAAGATTAAGGTTGGGGTTTTATGAATATTGATTACCGTAAACCGCTTCCAAATGCGGGTATCGATTTTTTCGATACCCGTGAAGCGGTAGATGCTATTGAACCAGGCGCCTATGCCAAGCTGCCTTACACGTCGCGTGTATTGGCTGAAAACTTAGTGCGCAAATGCGCACCTGAGATGCTCACCGACTCGCTAAAACAGCTGATTTATCGCAAGCGCGACTTAGACTTCCCTTGGTTTCCGGCTCGCGTAGTGTGTCACGACATTTTGGGCCAAACGGCACTGGTAGACTTAGCCGGGCTTCGCGATGCTATTGCAGCAAAAGGCGGCGATCCGGCTAAAGTTAACCCAGTAGTTCCAACGCAGCTTATTGTTGATCACTCACTAGCGGTAGAGCACGCTGGTTTCGAAAAAGACGCGTTTGAAAAGAACCGAGCTATCGAAGACAGACGTAACGACGACCGTTTCCACTTCATTAACTGGACAAAAACCGCATTTAAAAACGTGGATGTTATCCCGCCGGGTAACGGCATTATGCACCAAATTAACTTAGAGCGTATGTCACCGGTTATTCAAGCTCGTGACGGTGTTGCCTTCCCTGATACGCTAGTGGGTACAGACAGCCATACGCCGCATGTTGATGCACTTGGTGTAATTGCTGTGGGCGTTGGCGGCCTTGAAGCGGAAAGCGTTATGCTGGGCCGTGCGTCTTACATGCGTCTGCCAGACATTGTAGGTGTTGAGCTAACGGGCAAACCACAGCCAGGCATTACTGCAACCGACATCGTATTAGCGTTAACAGAGTTCTTGCGTAAAGAGCGTGTGGTATCTGCATATTTGGAATTCTATGGTGAAGGTGCATCGCACCTGACGCTGGGCGACCGCGCAACCATTTCGAACATGACACCGGAATACGGCGCCACTGCAGCCATGTTCTACATTGACCAGCAAACCATTGATTACTTGCGCCTAACAGGGCGTGAAGAAAAGCAAATTGCATTGGTAGAGCAATACGCTAAGCATACCGGTTTATGGGCTGATGATTTAGAAACTGCCGAGTATGAGCGGGTGCTTACGTTCGACCTTTCTGCTGTTGGACGTAACATGGCTGGCCCTTCTAACCCTCACGCTCGCTTACCTACCAGCGATTTAGAAAGTCGCGGTATAGCAGCGAAGTGGACCGAGGAAGAAGGCAAAATGCCTGATGGCGCGGTTATTATAGCGGCTATCACCAGCTGTACTAATACATCGAACCCGCGCAATGTTATTGCGGCAGGCCTGCTTGCGCGCAACGCCAACCAGCGCGGATTAACTCGCAAGCCGTGGGTTAAGAGCTCACTAGCACCTGGATCTAAAGCCGTTAAGCTTTACCTTGAAGAAGCTAACCTAATGAGCGAGTTGGAAGATTTGGGCTTTGGCGTGGTAGCATTTGCCTGTACTACCTGTAACGGCATGAGCGGCGCGCTAGACCCGAAAATCCAGCAAGAGATCATCGACCGCGACCTTTACTCAACAGCAGTATTGTCGGGTAACCGTAACTTCGACGGCCGTATTCACCCTTACGCAAAGCAAGCATTCTTAGCATCGCCACCACTGGTTGTAGCTTACGCCATCGCCGGTACCGTGCGCTTTGATATTGAAAAAGACATATTGGGCACCGACAAAGAAGGCAACCCAGTAACGCTTAAAGATATTTGGCCAAGCGATGAAGAGATTGACGCTATTGTAGCGAAATCGGTTAAACCAGAGCACTTCAGAAAAGTTTACGAGCCAATGTTCGATTTAAGCGTGGACTACGGCAAAGACATTAACCCGCTTTATGACTGGCGTGAAATGAGCACCTACATTCGTCGCCCGCCCTATTGGGAAGGCGCAATGGATGCTGAGCGCACCATGAAAGGTATGCGTCCACTGGCTATTTTGGGAGATAACATCACCACCGATCACTTGTCGCCTTCAAACGCTATTTTAGCCAGCAGCGCGGCAGGTGAATACCTCCACAAAATGGGCTTACCGGAAGAAGACTTTAACTCGTATGCCACACACCGTGGTGACCACTTAACCGCACAGCGCGCTACCCTTGCGAACCCGAAAGTGTTCAACGAGATGGTGCTGGAAAACGGTGAAGTGAAGCAAGGTTCACTGGCGCGCGTCGAGCCAGAAGGACAAGTTATGCGCATGTGGGAAGCTATTGAAACCTACATGAACCGCAGACAGCCGCTGATTATTGTTGCTGGCGCTGACTACGGTCAGGGCTCGTCACGAGACTGGGCAGCCAAGGGCGTGCGCCTTGCGGGTGTTGAAGTGATTGTAGCTGAAGGTTTCGAACGTATTCACCGCACTAATCTAATTGGTATGGGCGTATTACCGCTTGAGTTTAAACCCGGCACTACACGTAAAACACTAGAGCTAGACGGTACGGAAACTTACGACGTAAGCGGCGAACCGTCACCAGGTGCAACGCTTACGCTAGTAGTAAACCGCCAAAACGGTGAGCAGCTAGAAGTACCAGTAACCTGTCGCCTAGATACCGCAGAAGAAGTCTCTATTTACAGCGCAGGCGGTGTATTACAGCGCTTCGCCAAGGACTTCTTAGAAGCTGAAGCTAGCTGAGGGGAAAAAACATGACAAAGTATGCGCCACAACTTCGAGTACCGGCTACCTACATGCGTGGCGGTACCAGTAAGGGTGTGTTTTTCAATTTAACCGATTTGCCAGAAGCCGCGCAAAAGCCAGGTCCGGCGCGCGATGCCCTGCTTCTGCGCGTAATTGGCAGCCCCGATCCGTACGGTAAACAAACCGACGGTATGGGCGGTGCTACATCAAGTACCAGCAAAACCGTTATCTTAAGCAAAAGTGAATGTGAAGGTTACGATGTGGACTATCTATTTGGTCAAGTAGCCATAGACAAGCCATTCGTAGACTGGAGTGGAAACTGCGGAAACCTAACGGCAGCCGTAGGCGCATTTGCGATAACCAATGGGCTAGTGGATAGAAGTAAATTACCAGAAAACGGCATTGCCACCGTCAACATTTGGCAAGCCAATATCAACAAAGCCATTATCGCTAAGGTGCCAATGACTAACGGGGAAGTACAAGAAACGGGCGACTTTGAACTAGACGGTGTCACCTTCCCTGCCGCAGAAGTAGAAGTAGCCTTTGTTGACCCAGCTGACGGTGAAGGGGCAATCTTCCCGACAGGACGATTAGTCGACACACTTGAAGTTCCAGGCGTAGGCTCACTTCAGGCGACCATGATAAACGCGGGTATTCCGACTATTTTCATCAACGCAGAAGATATTGGCTACACAGGCACTGAACTGCAGGATGATATAAACAGCGACTCCGAGGCGCTGTCCAAGTTCGAAGCAATTCGTGCACACGGCGCGGTTCAGATGGGGCTCATCAATGATGTGGGTGAAGCTGCAAACAGGCAGCACACACCAAAAGTCGCGTTCGTTGCACCTCCAAGAGGTTACCAAGCTTCCAGTGGCAAAGATATTTTGGGTTCGGACATTGATGTATTGGTTCGCGCACTGTCTATGGGGAAACTTCATCATGCTATGATGGGCACGGCAGCAGTCGCGATCGCAGCGGCTGCGGCGATACCCGGCACTCTTGTAAATATCGCAGCTGGAGGCGACGAAAGAGACTCGGTTACTTTTGGGCATCCATCTGGAACGCTTAGAGTAGGAGCAAAAGCTACGTTTGAAGACGACAAGTGGCAAATTAAGCAAGCTGTAATGAGCAGAAGCGCACGTATTTTGATGGAAGGCTCCGTGCGTGTTCCCGCTGAACAAAGTTAGTACAACGCAATGTTATATAAGAATAAAATTATTTAGACATAAGTATAAAACGCCCTCTCTTTGAGGGCTTTTTTGTCTATAATTGGTTATTATCGAAGCCTAAGTGCCGAGAGTAGATCACATGTATAAAGTTCTTGTAGTAGAAGACAGTCTCACTGTCCGAAAGATTGTAAACAAACTTATTGAGGATAATCCTCACTTTACGTGTGATCTGTGCGAAGATCTTGCGGAAGCTAAAAGTGCCCTCGAGAGTGACACCGAATACTTGGCAGCCATCGTCGACTTAAACCTTCCCGACGCGCCCAACGGCGAGAGCGTTGAGCTTGCACTTTCCTACAACGTTCCAACCATCGTACTTACTGGGAATTTCGACGAATTTACCCGTGCTCAGTTACTCGATCAGGGCGTACTGGATTACATTACAAAAGAGTCTCGCTATTCATACCTTCAAGTGTCTAAACTTGTAGACCGTTTAAGAAAGAATCTCACTACCAAAGTGTTGGTGGTGGAAGATTCTAGAACGAGCCGAAATCACATTTGCTCATTACTTCGCAAATTCCAATTTCAGGTACATGAAGCGAACGATGGCTTAGAAGCGTTGGAAGAGCTTGATAATCATCGCGATATTAAAATGGTTATTGCTGATCACCGTATGCCCAATATGGACGGTTATGAACTGGTTAAAGCAATACGCCACGAAAAACGCATGCAAGACTTGGTATTTATCGGTTTATCGGCAAACGGCGACAGCGTGTTGACCTCGAAATTCATTAAAAGCGGCGCCAATGACTTCCTGTCCAAACCGTTTTATCACGAAGAATTCTACTGCAGAATTATGCAAAACCTTGAATCACAAGAAATGATTCAAACCATTAGAAATTCAGCAAACTTAGACCCGCTAACCAAGGTATACAATCGCCGTTTTCTCTACGAAAAAGCAGAGGAGTTATTTGCCAATAAAGCGTCGAGAAAGGATGTCATTGTGTCTATGATCGATGCTGACAACTTCAAAAGTGTAAACGATACCTACGGACATAAAACGGGTGACATGTTATTGCAGGAATTTGCAGCATTGTTAAAAGATTACTTCCCCGACGATCTTATTGTGCGCTATGGGGGTGAAGAATTTACAGTGGTATCGGTAAGGCCACCTAAAGTGTATCTATCTGCGCTTTCAGCGTTTATGGATGCAGTGCGCTCTACTATTTTTACCAATCACAAGTTCAATATCACGTGCAGTATCGGCGTATGTACCGAGGAACACAAGTGCTTGGAGTCGCAGTTAGAAGTGGCTGATGCGCGCTTATACGAAGCTAAGCACGCGGGCAAAGATCAGATTATTCTGAGAGACTCAGTTGCCAAAACAGTAGAGGCGTAAATCACTGAGTCTACTGCAGCCAACGCGGCATTAAGTAGCAAACAACGACCAATAAGCAAAAATAGCCAAGCAATAGGGTGGCAATCGGCTTATCAATCAGTAAGCGTCGTTGACCAGAGGTGGTGATCGTCGCTGTATCGTTTTCATCATTAGCTGACAAAACAGACAAGATAATAGCGGGTATCACTGTGCTCGCGAACCCCGTTACATTCCACCAAAACCAAAACACGTCCTCGACAAAAAATGCGAACGACAAATTAGTCAGCACGCCACACATCAGGCCGGTATTGACCTGTGTGGCATTTATCTTCTTCGTTAGCATGCCAAGTAGAAACACAGCCAAGACGGGACCAAAAAAAACAGAGCCCACTTTGTTCACCGCTTCTATTACGGTAGGCGCTATATCGCCAGCATTGAGCGAAAGCAGCAATATAATCCCTCCCCAAAGCAAGCCCGCAAACTTAGCATGACTCAGGTAGCCTTCAGGTTTTGCGCGTTTCCGAGTGAGTTTGAAATAATCTTCAAGCGAAACAGCGGCAAGAGAGTTTATTGCTGAGCTCAGTGATGACATGGCTGCAGCAAGAATAGCGACCACAAGCAAGCCGATAAGCCCATGAGGTAAATAATTAAGAATAAAGACCGGCATAAGCCAGTCCGGATTATCTTTAGGAATTTGCGATAGCAAGTTGGCGTCGTTAAACGCTAGTGTGCCGACCACCAAGCCTGCTAAACAATATAGAAGTGTTATAGGGAACCTGAAAATGCCATTGGCTAACATCATCTTTTTAAGATCGCTTTCCGATTTCGCTGACAATGCCCTCTGTGCTTCTGATTGATCACAACCGTAGTATGAGGCGTAAAGGATCACGCCACCTAGCACCATAGGAAAAAAGCCGAAGCCGTCACCATTTAAACCCAGAGATGAAAAATTAAGGGTAGAGACCCGCTCGCTTGGAAGTAACTGTAGAAAGTGCTCCCAACCGCCTAATGCGTTAAGACCAAAAGCAATGCAGATAGCTGTGCCCAAAACGATGACAACCATTTGTACCGCGTCACCATATACAACTGCTTTCATGCCTCCTTGTAAGGAGTACAAAACGGTAATCACACCAATGAGTAATATTGCATGCGTGGATGAAACCTGCATGGTTCCTTGCAATATAATGGATAGCGCGTAAACCATTATGCCGGTAGCGAAGGCTCTGCTAAATTGAAATACAACACTGATACAAATACGGGTAGAGGTAGAGAAACGTCGCTCAAGATAGTCATAAATACTCACCACACCGCTTCGGTATAACGTAGGCAACACGGTAGTAATGAGTAAAAGCATGGCTAACGGAACTGCCAGTTCATAAGAGAGCCAAATCAGCCCTCCCCCCTCACGGAAGCCGACAAATGCAGGGGCGGAAATGAAACTGACCGCCGAGAGTTGCGTCGCCATCACTGAAAGTAACAGCGGTTTCCAACTTAAGCTTCTTCCAGCGAGAAAATAATCTTTCTTTGACTGCTGTCCACGCAAGCTAAAGCCGATGACGAGTAAAGTGATGAGGTAAATCGCGATGACACTGTAATCAAGAATATCCATATAGACGCAAGGTTAAGCAACTAAATACCTACCATTACATAAACTCGGTCTATTTGCATAAAAAACGTATAAAAAAGCAGCGTTCAAAGAAATAGTGTACGTTACATCCAAGACCTTCTGGTTGACTCCACCTCGAATAGCACACTATCTGCTAGTTTATTAACGTAGTCTTCTGGTAGAAACGGCACAGTCACCGCCCCCGAAGCCAGTACAAACTTAACGGTGGCCTGTTTTCTTCGCTTCATAAACACGCTTTGCTTAACGATAACTTGCTGCGCTTTATAGGGCTCAAAGCATTGATAGTCGATGCCTATTCTACCTCGCCTTATATAAACGTACTTACTGTCGTAGGCTATACCCCATCGCCACCACCTAAGCGTGAGTAACAGCGATACCGCACTAAAGACAACGAGTGAACCTAGCATAATATCTAGATGGGATGACACAGCGCCAATAGTGAAAAAGGTAATAAAAGGCAACGTCCAGCCCGCAAGCAACCAAAAAGTAATAAATCGCTTACTAATGGTTTGATAATCTTGACCTCGCAGGTCACATCCTGGCATCACTTCTTGACTAAGCGCGAAGGCTTCATCTTCGGTTACCGATGGCACAATAAGCTTATTTGGCGACATCAGTTCTTGCATTTGCTGCCCAGCCGTTGAGTTCTGCTCAAAATACAAATTCACCCGCTTTAGTATTTTATCCAGCCAGTCTTGCTTCGCCGTAATCATTTGGATGCGTGAAGCTCGCATGCTGACTTCCAGTTTATTAAGCAAGCCGCTGCGACGGATATAGCGATCACCTGTTCGTGAAAGTGTGTAGCCGTAAAAAGTGAAAAGCGCGCCACCAACACTCAGCAGTGCCACTAACGCCATAAGCATCATGAGAATGACAAAGGCATACAATCCAAATTGCCACCACGCAACCGTTTGTTCACCAACCAGCTGATTAAGCTGCAAGCCTTTATCGGCTAACCACTCTGAAACCAGACCGAACACATCGTCATAGAAAGGTGCCGCAGCACCCAGTATGATCCACACGCGATTGTTGGTGATACCGTGAATAATGATGTCTTTCACGGACCGTCGATTTAATACTTCTTCATTTGAATGGGAAGAATCTATCGCTTTAGTGCGCGTTCGTGGCGTGGGAAAAGACGGACTCTGCTCGTCGGATAAATCTTCATTTGGCAAACAATCCAGGTCACCCTCATCGTGCAGCGCTTTTTCATACAACACCTGCTTTTTTAGCGCTTCAGCATAATCTTCGGGAACCGCTACAATTTTAGCTTCTTCTTTCCCACTTCCTGCGGTATCAAGCACCACTAGCGCGTACCCAAAAGGTCGGTAATAAAAAGGGCGTTCTATCTTAACGTTTTGAATACGCCACAAAGGCAAGTTGGTATAGCGGCGTTGAAACACGCCATGATGAATCTCAACGTGCTGGTTGTGCACGCGAAACTTGTACATTAAAAAGCTTATTACGCCGCTAACACTGGTAGATAGAAAAAGGATTCCAGCACCGATTAGTACTTCAGGCGACAGCAGGTTATCCCAAATATTGAACGATATGGCTAAGGCGGGAATGGTATAAATAAGCACTTGAGCCGAGTTGGTAAAATTGCGAATAGTAAAATACAAAATAGAAATTAGAGAGAGGCGCTGCCACTCATCACCCGTCTCTACTTTAAGTTTCGGTTCTTCCATATTAGCATCTTGCCCATGGGATTTGAGCACAGCATCTTCTTTCAGCTCTTTTGACTGATTAAGTGTAGGCGCTTGGTGTGAGGGCGTTTCTGATACCGTCATTAGCGTGCACCTATGTCTTTATGAGCAAGAATGAACTCACGCAACTGCTCTGCCCTTTCAATGCTTAACCCAGGTATTTCAAACGTGTGCATTTCACCACCAGCCGAAAACACCTGAAGTGAGGCAAGACCCGCCCACCTGTCCAATGGACCGCGATTAACCTCTACATGCTGAACACGCAAAATAGGTTGGCACGAAAGTTTTCTAAAAATTAGCCCTGACTGCTTACTGATGTCTTGCTCTCGAATCGCATAAAATATGCGTACATCAGCAAAAAAGTGGTACAGCGCCCATAGAGAGCCTACAGCGACGATACCAGCAACAACATACGGGTAGGCTTGCAGCAGTCCTTCTGGCAATGACCAAAAGCTTTGGAATCGTAACGCAGAAGCAATACCGATTAGCACTAAGGCTATCAATCCAATGGAGAGGATATTTAGTGTCCGGTACTTTTTGGATATAGGAAGTAATGCGAGCGTTTGAAGTGAGGGAATTTCCTCAACACTGAGCTGATTATTTGAAAACACGGTTTCTTGTTGTGCGCTAATTGTCATCGCATTAATTCCTTTTACCACTGTATAAATAAGATCAGCCTGCCGCTTTTTTTAAGGAGAGGCTTAGCTACTTAGCAACGCTGCTCTGACCGCTTTATCTAGCGCAGTTTTTATAACAAAAAAGAGGGCAAGCCCTCTTTTTTACGTTACCTATTAAAGAGCGCGTTATGCTAACTAGTCATCAACCTGCTGTTCATTCAGCCAATCGTGTAGTGCCTTCATGTCGTGCTGAACGGCCATTTGTAGCTCTTCCACCCAATCATGCACGTTCTCCCACCATGTAGGGTGGTCGCCCTGTTGAATTTGATTAGCAATACGCTGTACACGAGCCAAACCAACAGAGCCAGCGGCGCCTTTAATTTTGTGAGCCTGTGAGCACACTTCTGACTTTTCGTCCGCACTTAAGCTTAGCTGCAGTATTTCCATGTATTCAGGCATTTTTTCTTGGAATACTTTAACGCTAGCGCGCACCATTTCATCCCCTATGGTATCAACTAACATCTGTAACAAGTCCATATCTAAAATGTTACTTAATGTTTTGTTAGGTTCAGGGCGCTCTACTTCGCCGTCAATTTCAAGCGGTGCAGGTGGTGCATGGAACAGCTCGTTAAACACCTCGATAACGCGAGATTTTTTAATCGGCTTCGCAATAACGTCATCCATACCGTTTTCTAAGTATTCATCACGCTTTTTAATGACGTTTGCCGTTAGCGCCACGATAGGCGTTTGCATAACCAGATCTTCTTCAATAATCGTACTTGCCACATCGAATCCTGTCATGTCAGGCAATTGAATATCAAGCAAGATAAGGTCGTATTGGTTTTCCCTGACTTTGTCTATGGCTTCTTGACCGGTCATTGCTACATCGACTTTCTGGCCAAGCTTCTCGAGCAAGGCTTTAGCGACCATTACGTTCAATTCAATATCTTCTACTAACAAGATATTGAGCCCTGTCACTTGAAGCTGCGCGACTTTCATCGGGCTATTAGAAATTTGAACAGGCAACACAATTTCAAAACGGGTGCCTTTACCCACTTTACTTGAAACGTGAATTTCACCTTTCATCAAGTCGACCATTTGCTTACAAATTGCCAATCCAATACCGGTACCTGTGGCCGATTGGTGGTCAGGGTGATCAACCTGATAGTACATGGCAAAAATCTTATCAATTTCGCTTTCAGGAATACCTACGCCCGTGTCTTCAATCACAAATGTTACGTACGCCTTATCACCATCAGGTTTCGTCGATGAAACCGTTAGACTTACGTGACCTTTTTGTGTGAACTTCACTGCGTTAAACAGGATGTTCCATAATATCTGACGAAGGCGCGTACCATCTATTTCAACAAGACGGGGAAGCGGCTCGTTAATTGTCGTTTTAAGCTCTAGCTGTTTGTCGGCTGCAAGTAGACGAATAATGCTGCTAAGTTCTTCGGTAAAGTCTTTCAACGATATGGTTTTTAGACTCAGCTCAAGCTTATCTCTGTCTAACTTATCAAGGTCGATAATATCGTTAAAAATATTACCTAATGTTATAGCGCTGGCGTATATCGTACTTACCCAGTTAAATTGTTCTTCACTCAACTCGGTATCACGCAGCATACGGCTTAAGCCCACAATACCGTTTAGCGGTGTGCGTAGCTCATGACTTATGGTTGCGATAAAGCGAGTTTTGTCGGTACTTGCTTTTGCAGCAGCATTTTCAGCCTGCTTACGCTCAGTCATATCTCGACCGAACGACAACAAGCCAAGGCGATTACCGTCTTTATCGAAGAAAGGTACACGCTTCATTTCGAAGTAACGACGACGTCCATCAGCAAAGCGAAGCCACAGCTCTTCTGTGATACTGGCGTTGGTTTCTAGAACTTCGTGATCACTCGCTACAATTTGGCGGGCAAGCTCTTCCTCATATACGTCTTTTGGCGTTAAGCCAAGCAGCTCTTGCTCGGTTTTGCCCGTCATAAGCTCCGCTATACGGTTACAACCAGCAAACCTGCCTTCTTCATTTCGGTAATATATTAAGTCTGGCGAGGCATCGATGATTGAACGTAACAAGGTTGATAAGCGGCGTGCTTGTGCTTCTTGTTCTGATTTATCCTGAATTTCTTTTTCTAAGTCTTTAAACAGCGCCTCACGCTCTTCTTGTGCTTGCTTGCGCTGCTCTATCTCGTGATTAAGCTGTCTGATGTTGCTTTGAAGTTCGCGGTTAAGAAAGACATCTTCTTCACGCAAACTTTCCAACTGGCTTACCACTTCCTTTAAGTTGGTACGTGAGTTTTCTAATTGCTTGATTAACTCACTAAAGAAATAAAGTACCCAAGGCGCAGATAACATGGTCAGTACTACAGCACTGATGAAGTCATCGGGCTGAACCTGGCTTCCCATGCTCACGCGAATTACGTATGAGCCCCCTAGCGTAAACACAAGCGAAAGAACAACAAACATTATGCTGAGCTTTAGAGTGCCAAAACGCTGAACAAATTGGGCAAAGCGAATTGCCCAAGAATCGTTTGGTGAATCTGAATGCATGTACGTCTAATTTAAGCTTATTTTGCGGTTATCCTATCAGGCTTTCCTCTTTTCGGGAATGCGGTTTGTCAAAGCATAACTCTGCGGCCCTGCTCAGAATTAGGATTTGAAAGGCGACTTTTCAGTAATTTCATTAATGTATTTGGTATTCACCCATCCCACCTTCGTGTAAGACACTTTCGCCCACTCCCCTCGCTTTTCCAGTATTTTTAGCACTTCGCCCTTATTCAAACCGTTCTCGACAGTTGGGTACGAAACATCTGGCCCTTTTCTCACATTCAGCGAATTGGCACTTACATTGGCCACCCGCTTTACAGGGCTAGCGAGATCCCGCTGAATTTGATCATGCGCCTCTCGCTGTGAATTCGAATCACTTGACTCAGTTGCCCACGTTTCACTATCACTTTGCAAAACAGCGGCTTTGAGTCTTTGAAGGGGAAAAGCGGGGCCAGGATCGACCTTTCGTGACGGCGCTATTTCTTCATGCCCGACGATAGTAGAGATGTTGTAGTGGCTACACAACGCTTTACACAGCGATAGCGTCCTAACAATTTGTACGTCGGTGTACTTGTGCCAATAGCCCATAAACTGTTGGTTAATGTGCTGGGCAGCTAATACTTCATTCTCGCCAAAAATTTCGCCAAACCAACTTTCAAAGGTGCCGTCTCCTCTAGCCTTAAGCTGGCCGGCATTGTCTAATTCAATGCCGATAGAGTACTGATTCAAGCCACTACGCCCCTCGTAATAACTTTCTCCTGCGTGCCACGCTATTTTATTAGTCGGAAGCATTTGAACAATGTCACCATTGCGTCCAACGGCAAAGTGAGCTGACACACCGCTATCGGCATTGGTCAAGACATTCACCGAAGATGAAAGGCTACTACCGGCGGTAAAATGAATAACAATAGTATCGGGAGATCCAGATTGAAAACGCCCAGATGTGTTAGGAGAAAGCCTGAAGGTGATATTGTCGCCAGTTAGAATATGATCATCTATACTAAATAAAGGCAGTGGTAAAGCATGTAGTGTATTCATACAATAATCCTTATTGTCTTAACAGCACGCCACCACAGTGAATTTTTATTCTTCGCCTTCCACATAAGCGTACACTCAATTCACACACAGGGCTCTCTATCAACATCCTTCAGCGCACCACGAGCCTTACCTGTGGTTAATTTTCAACCAATATAGCAAACTACTTATATTAGTGGAACCATAGCTTTACAAATTAATAAAAATACACCGCAAACCGCTATTGACAACATAAAACATCAATTTCAAAGCATATTTATTCATTAATAAAACACAAATGAGAAGTAATATCATTTATAAGGGATGAGTTATTAACTTTGCAATACTGATAACATTTTTGTTACAAACATAAATGATTACACGTAAACAACTGATTAATATCGACTTAATTATATTTATACTAATTCACTATAAAGCTTATACTTTTAGCGTTTGATTTTAGTTTTTAATGTGGGTATTTTGTACGGCCCGCATCGCAATAATGCATAAAAATGCGGAAACGACTGGAATCCTCTAATAATAAAATAACGACAAGAAAGGCGCACGCCGCGAGCAATACCGCTCGCAGGCATAAAAGACGTCTAATAATGTTGTGATACGCAAACCTAGGCGCATCTACACGCAACGCATACCTTGCCCAGTCAAAAGGTTGAAGGAGTTAAGAGATGAGTTTATATAATCCCAATGATTCCCGGGACAACTGTGGGTTTGGCTTAATCGCTCACACTCATGGGGAAGCCAGTCATGAATTGGTAACTACTGCAATACACGGTCTTGACCGTATGCAGCATCGTGGCGGTATCGCCGCCGACGGGAAAACCGGTGACGGCTGTGGTTTATTACTACAGAAACCGGATGCGTTCTTCCATGCAATCGCCGAAGAAAATGGCTGGAAACTCAGCAAAAAATACGGCGTGGGCATGATTTTCTTAAGTCAGGACCCGGTACTTGCGCAAGCCGCGCGTGAAGTACTTAATGAAGAACTAGAAAAAGAAACACTTTCAGTAGTGGGTTGGCGCGAAGTGCCTGTCGACCACTCAGTACTGGGTGAATTAGCGCTAACGGGTGTTCCACAAATTGAACAGGTATTTGTGAACGCGCCAGCAGGTTGGAGAAAACGCGACCTTGAGCGTCGTTTGTATATGATCCGCCGCCGCGCTGAGAAACGTCTTGAGAAAGATCCCGATTTTTACGTAGCTTGTTTGTCAGGCTTGGTAACGATCTACAAAGGCTTGGTAATGCCAAAAGACTTACCTGCCTTTTATCACGATCTTGCCGATGAGCGTATGCAAAGCGCAATTTGCGTTTTCCACCAACGCTTTTCAACAAATACACTACCACGCTGGCCGCTTGCTCAGCCTTTCCGCTTCCTTGCGCACAACGGTGAGATTAACACCATTAAAGGAAACCGCGACTGGGCCATGGCACGTGCTGCTAAATTCGCAACGCCACTTATTCCAGATCTTAAAGATGCAGCCCCTTTCGTTAATACTGAAGGATCAGACTCATCCTCGCTGGATAACATGCTGGAGCTATTCTTAGCCGGCGGTATGGATTTATTCCGTGCTATGCGGTTACTTGTTCCACCCGCCTATCAAAACAACAAGACCATGGACGATGATCTTCGTGCATTTTACGAGTTTAACTCTATGCACATGGAACCATGGGACGGCCCAGCGGGTATCGTTTTAACTAACGGTCGCCACGTTGCCTGTAACCTTGATAGAAATGGTCTACGTCCTGCTCGTTACGTTATTACTAAGAACGGTTTCATTACCCTAGCCTCAGAAGTAGGTATCTGGGATTACGAGCAAGCTGACGTAATTGAAAAAGGGCGTGTAGGCCCAGGTGAAATGCTTGCTGTAGACACATACACAGGCAAAATCTGGCGCTCTACTGAAATTGATGAAGACTTAAAAGCACGTCACCCTTATAAAGAGTGGCTAGATAAGCATATTCGTCGACTTACACCAATTGAAAAGCTTGATGCGTCATTAATTGGTAAACGCGTGTTTGACGACGATGCCATGGCGGTGTACCACAAGCTACACGCCTACAGCTATGAAGAAATTCAACAAGTTGTAAAAGTACTCGCGAAAGACGGTCAAGAAGCCGTTGGTTCAATGGGTGATGACACGCCAATGGCGGTTATGTCCTCGCGTCAACGTACGGTTTACGACTATTTCCGTCAGCAATTCGCACAGGTTACTAACCCGCCTATCGACCCGCTACGTGAAAACCACGTTATGTCGTTGGCAACCTGTATTGGCCGCGAGCAAAACGTATTTAGCGAAACCTCAGGTTACGCTGACCGCGTATTGTTTGACTCGCCAGTGCTAATGTATACCGACCTTAAGCAACTGCGCGAATTTAACCCAGACAACTACTACTCAGAAGTCGTGGAGCTTCAGTATGCGCCGCAAGAAGGTTTGAAGAAAGCCATCGAGCGCGTGTGTAACGAAGTCGAGATGCTGGTTAAAAACAAGCGTGCTGCGTTCGTTATTCTGTCTGACAGAAACATTAAACAAAATCGCTTGGTTATCCCTGCAGCAATGGCAGTTGGTGCGGTACAGCGTCGCTTAGTTGAAAAGTCATTACGCTGCGATGCTAACGTTGTTGTTGAGACAGCAAGTGCCCGCGATCCACACCATTTCGCGGTGTTGATTGGCTTAGGTGCCACTGCGGTTTACCCATTCCTAGCATATGAAACTATTGAGCAGCTTTGTGAAAAAGGCGAGCTAGATATTTCTCCTATGCAGGCCACGTTGAACTACCGTAAGGGTATCAACAAAGGCTTGTACAAGATCATGTCGAAAATGGGTATTAGCACTGTTGCTAGCTACCGTAGCTCTAAACTGTTTGAAGCAGTGGGTATTAACAACGAAGTGATGAAGTTATGCTTTAAAGGTGTGACCTCACGCATTCAAGGTGCGGGCTTCGATGATTTCCAGCAAGATCTTATCAACCTAAACCGTATTGCTTGGCTTAAGCGTAAATCTGTCGATCACGGCGGCTTGCTTAAATACGTGCACGGTGGCGAATATCACGCCTATAACCCAGACGTAGTCAGTACGCTTCAAAAGGCTGTGGTGTCTGGTAACTACGACGACTACCAGCAATATGCAAAGCTTGTTAACGAACGTGCGCCTGCGCACATTCGCGACTTGCTAGCTATAAACCCTGATTGCGACCCTATTGATATTAGTGAAGTAGAAGCACCGGAAAACTTATTCCCACGCTTTGATACTGCGGCAATGTCAATTGGTGCACTAAGCCCTGAAGCGCATGAAGCGCTAGCGATTGCCATGAACCGCCTGGGCGGTCAGTCTAACTCTGGGGAAGGTGGCGAACACCCTTCTCGCTTTGGAACTGAAAAGAACTCTAAAATTAAGCAGGTGGCTTCAGGTCGCTTTGGTGTAACGCCTCACTATTTGGTTAACGCAAACGTTATTCAAATTAAAGTGGCGCAGGGTGCAAAACCGGGTGAAGGCGGTCAGCTTCCTGGCGATAAGGTAAATAAATACATCGCACAGCTACGTTTCTCTGTGCCGGGTGTAACCCTTATTTCACCACCACCACACCACGATATTTACTCAATTGAAGATTTGGCACAGCTAATTTTCGATTTGAAACAGGTTAATCCAACGGCACTTATATCCGTTAAGCTAGTATCTGAGCCGGGTGTTGGCACCATTGCAACTGGTGTAGCGAAAGCCTATGCCGACCTTATCACCGTTTCAGGTTACGACGGCGGTACAGGTGCAAGCCCGCTAACATCAGTTAAATATGCGGGTAGTCCGTTCGAGCTTGGCTTATCTGAAACTCAGCAAGCACTTATTGAAAACGGCTTACGTCATAAAGTACGCGTTCAAACCGACGGCGGGTTGAAAACAGGCTTAGACGTAGTAAAAGCCGGTATTTTAGGCGCTGAGAGCTTTGGTTTTGGTACAGGTCCAATGGTGGCTTTAGGCTGTAAATATCTACGTATTTGCCACTTGAACAACTGTGCGACCGGTGTTGCGACGCAGGATCAAAAACTGCGTGACGACCACTTCATTGGCTTACCTGATATGGTAATGAACTACTTCAAGTTTATTGCTCAAGAAGTGCGTGAAATCATGGCGTCTATGGGTATTGCTAAGTTCGACGACCTTGTTGGTCGCACAGAGCTACTTAAAGTTTTAGATGGCATTACCGCTAAGCAAAACCGTTTAGATTTGTCTCCGTTGCTAGCGCAGCCTAAAGCAGGCGACCATACGCGCTTATTCTGCTCACAAACGACCAACGCACCTATCGATAAAGGTGAATTGAACGCGCAGATGCTTAAAGACGGCCAGCAAGCGGTTGTTGACGGTAAATCTATTACCCTTAAATACCCAATCCGCAATACGGATCGCTCTGTCGGCGCATTGCTATCAGGTGAAATCGCTAAACACCACGGTAACCACGACTTTGAAGATACACCTATCAAAGTTGAACTTACCGGTACAGCGGGTCAGAGCTTCGGTGTGTGGAACGCTGGCGGCCTGCATATGCACCTTGAAGGTGATGCCAACGATTATGTAGGTAAAGGGATGACCGGCGGTAAGCTTGTTATTCACCCACCACGCAATATCTCTTACGACGCCCACGACAGCGCCATTATGGGTAACACCTGCCTTTACGGTGCAACAGGCGGTAAGCTGTTTGCTGCTGGCCGTGCTGGCGAGCGCTTTGGCGTACGTAACTCTGGTGCTATTGCGGTAGTTGAAGGCATTGGCGATAACGGCTGTGAATATATGACAGGCGGTATCGTGGCTGTACTTGGTCCGGTTGGTGTTAACTTCGGTGCAGGTATGACTGGTGGTTTTGCTTATCTTATGGATGATGGCGACGACCTTGATAACCGTGTAAATGCGGAACTGGTCGATGTAATGCCAATTGAAGATAAAGCGATTCTTGCTGAGCACTTACGTGGCTTAATTAATCAGCATTACGAAGAAACAGGAAGCGAGCACTCGTTGTCGTTGCTTACTGACTTCGCCGCAACGCTGAAACGCTTCAAGCTTATTAAGCCAAAAACCAGTGATGTGAAAAACTTGCTTGGTCACATCAGTCGTTCAAGTGCTGAATTACGTATTCAGGCTCAGTAGGAGGATTTAGTTTATGGCAAAGAACGTATATCAATTTGTCGATGTTGAACGTATCGATCCGCCGAAAAAGCCGATCATGGTACGTAAACAAGAGTTCGCGGAAATTTATCAACCGCTGAGCCAATCTCAAACCGAAGGCCAAGCAGATCGCTGCTTGGACTGCGGTAACCCATACTGTGAATGGAAGTGCCCAGTGCACAACTACATTCCTCAGTGGTTAAGCTTGGCGAACGAAGGCCGCATTTTAGAAGCTGCGGAACTTTCTCATAAAACCAACAGCTTGCCTGAAGTATGCGGCCGCGTATGTCCACAGGACAGACTGTGCGAAGGTGCATGCACGTTGAATGATGACTTTGGTGCAGTGACCATTGGTAGTATTGAAAAATACATTACCGATACGGCATTCAAAATGGGCTGGCGCCCAGATATGTCTGACGTGGTATGGACCGATAAGAAAGTGGCGATTGTAGGTGCAGGCCCTGCTGGTCTTGCATGTGCTGATATTCTGGTTCGTAACGGCGTTAAACCTGTTGTTTACGACAAATACGAAGAAATTGGTGGCCTACTTACATTTGGTATCCCGTCTTTTAAATTAGAGAAAGACGTAATCAAGCTACGCCGCCAAATTTTTACCGAGATGGGTGTTGAGTTCGTACTTAACACTGAAATTGGTAAAGACATACAGTTCCAGGATTTGCTTGATAAATACGATGCTGTTTTCTTAGGCATGGGTACGTACAAGTCTATGCAAGGTGGCTTCGATAACGAAGAAGTTGAAGGCGTTCACGAAGCGCTACCTTTCCTTATCGCCAACACCAATCGCGTAATGGGCCTTGAAAAAGATCCTGCTGATTACATTGATATGAAAGGCAAGCGCGTAGTAGTACTAGGTGGTGGTGATACCACGATGGACTGTGTTCGCACGTCAATCCGCCAAGGCGCTGCCCAAGTTACCTGTGCATACCGCCGTGACGAAGAAAGCATGCCGGGCTCTCGCCGCGAAGTTGTTAACGCAAAAGAAGAAGGGGTTGAGTTTAAATTTAATCTTCAGCCGCTAGACATCGCAGTAGACGAAAATGGTAAAGCGTGTGGCGTTAAGCTGGTTAAAACTGAAATGGGGCCGCCTGACGCCAATGGACGCCGCCGCCCTGTTGAAGTAGAGGGTTCAGAGCACGTACTAGAAGCTGACGCGGTAATTATCGCCTTCGGCTTCCAGCCCAGCCCTGCGCCATGGTTTGCTGACTTCGGCATTATGCTTGATGAAAAAGGTCGCGTACGCGCGCCATCTGCTGGCAAATTTGCTTACCAGACCTCTCACCCGCAAGTCTTTGCCGGTGGCGATATGGTACGTGGTAGTGACTTGGTTGTTACTGCTATCGACGAAGGCCGTAAAGCCGCAGAAGGGATTATGGACTATATTGGCGTTTAACCTTCGCTAACTAAGGCCTATTGTCCATTTACGAAAAGCTCGATAGTTCTGCTATCGAGCTTTTTTTATTTAAAACTAAAGAGATACGATTTACATTAGATAGAATAATTGAATAAAGAGATGACATCATGAGATTGCGGACAGGGCTACTTTACGGGTTATTTTTAGTTTCCGTTTCATATTGCGCCCAGGCAGAGGAAAGTAACGCACTTACCACTCACTCGGCTAAAGCTGTGTTCGCAGACTACTTGGAATATCTCACGCTACCCAACGTTGCAACGCAATCAGCAACTGATATAGAAAAGGTTGCGCGTTGGACGGCAACGAAATACAGCGAGTATGGTTTTAATACTCAGCTGCTGGAAAACAACGGCATGCCGATGCTGTATGCTGATTACATGCTAGCTGGGAAAAATGCCCCTACCCTGCTTTTTTATGCACATATGGATGGTCAACCGGTTAACGCTGAGTTGTGGGAACAAGACAGCCCTTGGCAGCCCGTTCTAAAAATCGAAGAAAATGACAGCTGGGTTGAAAAACCACTCTCTTTACTCGATAAAGACTATGACCCTAATTGGCGTATTTTTGCGCGCTCGGCATCTGACGACAAAGCCCCAATTATGATGTTACTAGCAGCCATAAACTCACTTTCGACGAATAAGGTGACGCCATCAGTTAATATCAAAGTGCTCCTTGATTCAAACGAGGAAGGTGGCTCTCCTACCCTCGCAAAAGTGATAGAAAAAAACAAAGCGCAGCTTTCTGCAGATGCCGTAGTAATGTTAGACGGTCCCATGCATCCATCCAACGCTTCTACCGTGGTTTTCGGTCATCGCGGTGCGACACTGGTTAAGCTCACTGTCTTCGGACCAAACTCTGATAGCCATAGTGGGCACTTTGGCAACTACATTCAAAACCCCGCTTTTATGCTCTCAACACTCTTAGCAGGGATGAAAAATGAAAATGGCAAGGTGACTATTCCTAATTATTACGGAGACGCTCCTCTGTCAGAAGAAACAAAACAGGTGCTTCGAGACATTCCTATTGATGAAACTGCACTATTGGCACGCCTTGGGGTAGCAAAGTCAGAGTCTGTAGGTGGCAACTACTATGAATCCATTAGTCTTCCGTCTCTAAATATCAATGGATTGAGCGCTGCAAGCACAACAGCAGTAAGGACAATCATTCCGGCTAGCGCTACAGCGTCCATCGATATTAGAACTACAAAAGAGGCTCACTCGTCCAGACAAGTTAAGCTGTTAAAAGACTATATAACAGCTAAGGGATATCACATTGTGGACGAATTGCCATCAAAAGAAACCCGTCTAAAGCATGAAAAACTCATTCTTATAGAAGTTAGCCCCGGCACTGCAGCACTACAAACGTCCCTCGATGAGCCAGTTGGTCTATGGGCGCAAAAGGCACTAGAATCTGTAAGCGATGAGAAGGTTGTAGTTATTCCAATGATGGGGGGTACTGTTCCAACCGCACCGCTAGTAAACAGTATAGAGAAGCCGGTAATTCTTATTCCATTAGTCAATGCTGATAACAATCAACACGCCCCTAATGAAAACTTACGTATAGGCAACTTTTACAGTGGAACAAATGCGCTGTATCAGTTACTGACCACGCCTTATGCCCAGTAATAGAGTTGTAGTGATGAAGTGATGCTTTAAACCAAAACCTATACGGAAAACCTCACTAATATACGTTAATAGACCAAGGTTTAGTTGAAGCGCGAGAGTTACGACTCTACTATCGTTTAAGCAATTAAAGACATCGCACATCGGGTGAAGAATCTATCTATGCAGCATTTAAACATTAAGAAACTTACATTTTGTCTAACACTGGCGATAGCAGCGAGCAATGCCAGCTTAGCTGATACCATTGCTGTTGACGCTTCATTAAATGCGCAAGTTAACAACCAAACTAAGAAACAAAGCGTCAACTCTTCACCTAGTAAGCCAAGCATCATGTCTTGCCCTTCTGATTTTCAGCAAGTTAAGATTTCTGATGATGCAAGACAATGCCAAGCATTTGACGAAAGCAAGACAGCAGTAATGGTTTACCACTCTCCTCGCTCCCCGAGTGAATTACTGAATGTTTACCAAACGGCGCACCCCGCTTTAAAAACTCACACGCCAGTTAGCGGCCGCACGTTGTTATCCTCAGAAGATAAAGGGGTCAGAGTAATAATCAGCCCAGATAATACTGGCTCTCAAGTGGATATTCTTGTTACATCCACAACAAAATAAGCCCTTTTAGCAAGACAACTACGAAATCTACTCATGTTGGCATCTGCTTTGCAAAATCATCAATAACTACTCCACGGTAACAGTGAGTGTCATTTTTATGACGCTTAAACTGCAAACGGAGCCCAAGCTTTTTTCGATATAAACACTTTAGCGGGCTTCTTTATTATGCATTCCGTGGGCTTTAACTATTGAAATTTGCGAGGGTTACGATGGAATTGGCAATTATTCTAATGATGTTACTTATTGTCGTTGCACTGGGTGCCATAAAGTTGTCAGACGGCGGTGTCGCATTTCCATTTAGGCGAAAGCCGCAATTGTTCACCCCCGTTGAACACTCTTTTTTAAACCTTATCGAACAGGCTATGGGAAGAGAGTTTCGCATAGTGTGCCGTGTGCGTCTTAACGATTTAGTGGCGGTTCGCCAGTCTGCAAATAAAAAGACGGCAAGCCAAGCCATCAGCAGAGCTTCTAGCAGACAGCTCGACTTTGTATTAGTAGATAAACACGACATGAGTCCTGTTCTTGCTATCGACTTAGTTCATAGCCAAGGCAAAGATGGTTATAAATCACAAAAAGACTGGTTTGTAACCGGAGCACTTGATGCTGCCGGCCTTCCTCATGCAAGAATTAAAGTGAAATCTGGTTATACCGTTGACGATATTCGCGAGTGTTTGGAAAACAAACTCATTCCATATCGCCGTTTACAGCAAAAAATGGCACAGCTGCCAACGCATAATCCAGAGCCACCAAAGCGCCCGACTCGCCCAGTGCGTTCAAGCAGACCAGCTGCAGCTTAAGACATAACCCCACTTCCCCTGGCCTTTGTTGCTTTGCTATTTTCTTACTCTCAAATAGCGGTAACAGAGGCATTTTTCTGTCAGTTTGCCCGTTTTCCTTATACAATTAACGCTTTCAGCAGCGTATTCACGCGTTAAATTCCCTCAACACCGTCGGTAAAGTTATGAAAAAAATTGGTATTTTAGGTGCAATGGACGAAGAAGTTGCGCTACTTAAAGCGTCACTTTGGAATGTAAAAGAAACCCAGTGGAAGCACCTGACGTTTTACGAAGGTACACTTAACGACATAGAAGTGGTGCTAGTAAAATGCGGTATTGGTAAAGTGGCTGCAGCAATTGCTACTACTGTACTTATCGAACAGTACGCCCCTGATGCTGTTGTCAATACCGGTTCTGCCGGAGGTTTCGACAAGAATCTAAACATCGGTGATTTAGTGATCGCCAGTCACGTTATTCACCATGATGCCGATTTAACCCATTTTGGCTACAAGCTCGGTCAATGCGCAGGTATGCCTGAAGATTTCCGTTGCGATACAAGGTTAATGGAAGCCGCTCGTAGTGCTGCCACAGGCATTACCTCACTTCAATCGACAACAGGTTTAATCTGTACGGGCGATGCGTTTATCGGTAGCGACGAAGCTGTAGCAGAACTGCGTGAAAACTTCCCAGACATGAAAGCGGTTGAGATGGAAGGTGCAGCTATAGGTCAAACTTGCCATATGCTCGACACGCCTTTCCTTGTCATTCGTTCATTGTCAGATATTGCAGGAAAAACGTCGTCAGTTAGCTTTAAAGAGTATTTAGATACTGCCGCTAAGCACTCAGCGCAACTTGTTATGGCAATGATTAAGGCCCTCGCAAAATAAGATGACAGAGGTAATTAGCGACCCGCAATACCAGTCGCTATTCGTACTTTGGCTGGCTATCGCTGTTGACGTGTTATGGCGCTGGCCCCAAAGTACTCATCCATTAACGCTTATGCGCTACCTCGTTCAGCAAATGGGGCGCAAAGTGGTGCCCTCTCGCGAATACGGTAGGTCTCAGCACTATATTTCAGGCTCATTAGCCGCCCTAGTTCTTCTTGCGCCATTGGTAGTATGTGTTGCCATCTTGGTGTACATGGCCCAATACCCCGTATTCTTTGAGGCGATTATTCTTGTCGCACTGCTCGACTACGGTTACCAGCGTCAACAGTACAAAAAAGTGCTGGCGAGTGTGGGAAGAAATAAAAAATCCCTCGCACGTGAAATGGCGCAAACCATTACTGCACGTCAATGCGCTTCACTTTCCGATATAGGAATTGCCAAAGCCGCGATAGAATCGCTATGGCTGAAGTTTCTTTATCTTTATTGCGGCGTTATTTTCTACTTTGTAGTGGCAGGCCCCATAGGCGCACTCATTTATCGATTGCTTTTGCTCACATCTTGGCAGTGGCATTACCGAACCCCTGCAATGACTTTCTTTGCCAAACCCGTACGCAATCTTGTTTACTTACTTAATATGCCGCCCGCGGTCATTGGTGGTCTAGCAACACTTCTGGTCAGCCATCCTATTAAAGGGTTTCGCGCCATAAAGCGCTCCCCAGTGAAAGATAAAACGTCGCTACTGCTTGCGCTTATGGGCGGTGTGCTTGATATTAAACTCGGCGGCCCAGCAATTTATGCCAACAAGAAGATTCGATGCACCCGCGTGGGAGGCGCTAACGAGGTAAAGTACTCTCACATGTTGACAGCCAAAAATACGGTTACTCATGCCATGATTGCAGTTAGCGCCTTCGCATCGTTAGCTATGCTGGCAATGGCCGTAGCCCAATGAAAACAGCAGTTATGATGAAAATCATTTTTTTTGTAATTTTAAGCTATTTACCTCTTCTCACATTTGCTAACTCAGAATCAGATACCGAGACAAAGCACCTAGCTCATTCAGATCAATTTGCTTCTGGCGATGTTGCACCAAGCTCGGAATCAAGCGCCTTATCAAATTCCGTCGAGCTAAAGATAGTCAGCCTTGCGCCCCACCTTACCGAATGGGCATTTAGTTTGGGCTTAGGCCCTAACCTTGTAGGTGTAAGCGACTATAGCGACTATCCTGACGCCGCGAAAAATATTAAGCGGGTGGCGGATTTTCAAGGTGCCGATATCGCTACCATTGTGGCGTTAGAACCTGATTTAATTCTTGCATGGGATGGAGGCAATAAGCCGCAAGATATCCATAAACTTTCCTCGATGGGTCTAAACGTATTTAGCAGTAAGGTCGAAAATATCACTGATATAGCCAGCGAAATTAAAAGGCTTGGGGCACTTACAAATACGCAAAAGCAGGCAACCCAGCTCTCCAATGATTTTCTCAACGAACTGGCCGAACTTCGAAGTAAATACGACAAATCCTCGCTTATACCAGTATTTTATTATTCGTGGACTGCTCCACTTATGACCATCGGTCCCAACGCGTGGGGTAACCAACTGCTGAATGTGTGTGGTGCTCAAACATTATTTGCAGACAGTCCTGTAGACTATCCTCAAGTCGCATTAAAAGATGTACTTACTCGCCAACCTCATGCACTCATTGCGGCATCTAAAAGTACGCATTCAGAACTTGAGGTATTCTGGCATGATCATCGCTCTTTCCTCAAAGCCCCCTTAATTGTTGTGGATCCAGACGTCACCAGTCGGTTTTCATTGCGATTAATAAATGAACTAAAAGTACTCTGTAAAGGTATTAAAGAAAGCGCATAAGCGTTATACTTAAGTCTAGACCTGCTGGGCTGTTTTCAATTGATACACACCGACTTGGCCCAATTTAAGCGCCTTTGTGTAACAGAATAAGAGCAGGTTCTAATCTTCTATAAAAAGGTAAGAGTTTTTATTCATGCGGATTGTTGTTGCGGGTTTTCTAGTTGTTATCAGTGTTGCATTGTTTGTGTCGCTTCAGTGCACAGCGAAAGCGACCGCGCAAGCCTCTGTTGCCGCATCACCATATCTTATCGAGCGAGTTGCGAACAACGACTGGCTCCTTATTGATGTTCGCTCTCCGCAAGAATTCGCCGATGGTCACATTCCTGGCGCAGTAAATATGCCCCATGAAAATATCAATGACTACCTTAGCGAATTAGAAGGCCACAAAAACAAGCCTATTATCATTTATTGTCGTTCAGGCAGAAGAGCCAAACTGGCAATGAAAGTATTGGAAGAACTCGATTTTTCTGAAGTCATGCATTTAGAAGGCGATATGTTAGGCTGGAGTGCCGCTGGCATGACAGTTGACCGAATGTAGACTCAATATTCCGCCTTCTCCTTCGTATTAGTCTTTGGCACTAAAGATGTTGTAAGTTCAACCTCTTGGCTGATTACTGTGTGTAACTGAGCCCCTGTGATACACTCTTTTTACTCGACGATTGTATGAAACACCCATGAAAATAGATATTGCTACTCCGGCCATGTTATTTCCGGCGATTTCTTTATTGCTTCTAGCCTATACCAATCGCTTTTTAACGCTTGCAACTATTATCCGAAACTTTTCAAAAGAAGAGAGAGATGAGAATACTCAAGCTCAAATAAAAAACCTTCGATTACGTATTCAACTTATTAAGCGAATGCAAATAGCAGGTGTGGGTAGTTTTTTTCTTTGTGTAGTATCCATGCTAGCGATATACCTCACCTATCAACAGGTAGGAAACTGGGTGTTTGCTGCAAGTTTAGTATCACTTCTGTATTCACTATGGATGTCGGTAAGAGAAATATTGATATCAGTTGAAGCCTTGGATGTGCACCTTGACGGGATGAAAAACGCCCCGCGTAAAGAAAAAGTATGAAGCCCACAAATCATTTGAGCCACATAATTCAAAGTGATATCAGCTACGAGTCTCTAGCGCCTGAGTTTTTTGCAGGGGTGATTGCTCTTGGCAATCACGTGCACGGAGATAACTACCTAACCAACAAGCTGCTTGCTGATTACTATGCAAAGAGCTTTGTTGGCAATACTAATGCTAGCTGGGTAGCCCTATACAAACAAAAAGTTGTTGGTTTCAGGCTCACCTTTGCGCATACGCAATGGGAAGCAGATGAGTGGTGCAGCCCTTCCCTTTGGCCAGTAGATCCAAATACCGTATGTTATTTCAAATGCAACACGGTAGACCCCGCAATGCAGGGCTGTGGAATTGGCAGCAGACTATTAAGTAAATCGATTGAATGTGCGCAAACTCAAGGCGCAGAAGCGGGTTTAGCACATATTTGGTTGGCAAGCCCTGGCAACAGCGCATTTAAGTACTTCACCAAAAATGGGGGGCAGCTTGTAAAGAAGCATCCTAATAAGTGGCGCTACGCATCTATTCATGAAGGCTACGATTGTCCTGTATGCGAGGGTTATTGCGAGTGTGAAGGTGCGGAAATGCTACTTCAATTTCAAGCCCCATAAGTACGCCAAAGGTAAAAACGTTTTTATTCTATGACCTACGATCCTCTTATTTCACGCGGCGTTTCATCAATGTTACCCGCAGCAAACAGCTACTGGCATGCCACACATAAACCACCGACAATACCGCCTTTAAACAAAAAGGTGAGCACCGAATACCTCGTTATCGGTGGTGGTTATACCGGTCTTTCAGCTGCCATCACTCTTGCTCAAGCGAAACAAGAAGTCTCGCTACTTGATGCGAATTCGCTGGGATTTGGCTGTGCGGGCCGCAACGGGGGCTTTATCCTCTCGGGTAGCGGCCGATTGAGCTTAAGCGCCATAGAGGACAAGTGGGGTCGCGACATCGCCAAAGCTATGCAGGAAGAGTTTGATGGCGCGGTACACCTGCTTAAACAACGTATTGCAGACTTTGATATGCAGGTCGATTTGGTAGGAGGACCCTATTTAAAACTGGCGCATAACCCAAAGCAAGCCGAACTACTCCGTGCCAGTGCTAAGCATCTTGAGTCACACTTCAACGTACCGAGCTCTCCACTTAGTGATAAAGACCTTACTGCGCGCTTTGGTATTGAAGGGGCGTATGGTGGCGTTGAGCTAAAGGGTGCATGCTTACACCCACTAAAATTAGTAAGCGAATATGCAAGAGTAGCAAAGGAGCTTGGAGCAACGCTTTTTTACGACTCGCCAGCCATTCGCATTGAAAAGCACAAGACCGGATATGTTGTCGCAACACCCAGCGGGTCAGTTTCGGCCAAACACGTGCTCATTGCTACTAATGCTTATACCCCTAAGCGCTTTCATGACAGCGTAGACAATAAGCAATTTCCTGTTCAGTCGAGCATTTTTGTCACTGCGCCATTGAGTAGCGAACAGCGCGCAAAGTCTGGCCTAACCACCCCAATGAGCTTTATGGATACACGGATGATGAAATACTACTACCGTGTTTTGCCAGATGGCAGATTATTATTCGGCGGTCGTGGTGCCGTAAAAGGTAAAGATGCAGATAACGCGTCAGAGAAACAGCGACTATACCGCGCTATGGTAAAAAGTTTCCCTTCACTTAGCGGTATAGCCATGGATTATTTTTGGAGTGGTTGGGTAAGTGTATCGTTAGACAGCATGCCGCGGATATTTATCGACAATGAGGTTAGCGGCAACAATTTAAACCGCTCTAGCGGTAATATCGGTTACGCCATGGGGTATTGCGGTTCGGGCGTTTCTTTTGCCGCGTTTGCAGGGCAACGACTTGCTCAACGTATGATGGGTAGCAATGACGTCGATTTATCGCTTCCCCTTTATCGTTCTCCTTTGAAAACCTACCCCTTTGCAAAAGCAAGAAGGCTAGCACTGCATGGCTTGTACCAATGGGCGAAAATAGCAGAACGCTAGTAATGGTTATAAATTACGATTCACCTTAAAGTTAAGCATTGCATGCTGTCTATAAATTAGGCTATTTTAGGTATCTATTCTTTGACGGAGTCACCTCATGTCATATATCGATGCCTTTGCTGTAGCCGTTCCCACTGAAAATAAAGCGTTATACATTGAGCACGCCAAACTCGCCGGCGATATTTTTAAAGAGTATGGTGCGACTAAAATACTTGAAGCTTGGGGTGACGATGTCCCTGAAGGGGAAGTCACGTCTTTCCCGATGGCTGTTAAAGCCAAAGAAAATGAAACCGTGGTGTTTTCCATTGCATTTTGGCCTTCAAAAGAAGTACGTGATACTGCTTGGAAAAAGGTGATGGAAGATCCAAGAATGCAGGAAAACGAAAACCCCATGCCTTTCGACGGTAAGCGCCTTATTTATGGGGGCTTCGTACCAATGCTGGAATTATAAGACTATTAGTTTCAGCTATTTCATATCGTCTATTTTCGCTAACGCCGACGGCAAGTCGGCGGCTAACTTTTTGTACCGGCGGTATACGATAAAAACGACCACACTGTTTATCAAAAGCTGTGTTCCCCACAGCGTGAAGGCGTTAAACATCAGTACATTAAAAACGGCGAGTGCCAGCAGTCCACACCACAAAGCCAAGCATCCATAGAGGCTAATTTTCCAGTAATGTAATTGTTGTTTTAATTGATTTTGTTTAAACGCCAACATTGACTGAACGTCTAACGCCTGGACCTTCCACTGCTTTTGCCTTACCCAATATCCCCATGCCCCGAAAGCGGCGGGAATAGGTGTAAGTACCATGAAAAGCAAAAATTGATACGTGCTAAGTGGCTCGAACAACACCAAAGTTAAACACCACACAGAAACCGCTAGCCCGAGCACCAAATCAACGGCACCTTTTAGTTTAAGTTTAAATCTTGCGCTCTTGGTTTCTTTTATCAGTGCATCTGTATCTACTGAAGGGGTTGCATCCTTGTAGGCACTTTGCCACTGAGCGAGTTGCTTATCTATTTCGTTCATTTGCGTGCTGTTCTCGGCCATACTTAATTTTTCTTCGCTCAAGGCTTTTTTATTATCGCTCAAGGATTTTTTGTTATCGCTCAAGGCTGTTGCTCCATTATCTGCGTTAGCTGTTGGCGGGCGCGGCTTACTCGCTTAGCGACGGCAGTCTCTTTGATACCTAACATATTAGCTATTTCCAGCTGACTGAAACCTTCTAAAAGCAATGCCAGTACCTGTCTGTACTTTATTTCTAGCTGACGTAAGCCTGTCATGAGATCAATCGCATTCTCTTGTAACGTGACATCCCGAGATGAGCTGGCGCTGGTTGTATGAGAAGAATCAAACTCGCCGTCACGGGTAAACTCTTGACGCCGCTGCTCTTTAATCACGTGATCAACCGCCTTGTTATGTGCGACTTTAGCAACAAACGTTTTCACACTTGCCTCACCGCGAAAGCCACTACCACTGTCTTTTGAAGCTCCTTCAAAAGCGCGCCAAACCGCCAGTGACATTTCTTGTATCAGCTCATCTTGAAGTGATTTATTAGCCTCAAATGTTGCCGCAATACGCGCCATGAGCGGCGCGTATTCACTAAGCAGTTTTTCTATTTGAATGGTTTCTTTCACTGCATTTCCATTTTTATTATTTTTTAATTCCACGCTTTAAGTGAGCAGTTGAATTACGCTTCCTAGCTGATTAGCGAAATAAGCGCTGGTAAGCAATAAAGCACATACATGAAACAATAGGGCCAAACACTAATCCCGACAATGCGAAAGTATAGGGCGCAAGTGCAACTGTTAAGAAAATCATGGCACCTATTATCAACATCGGCTTATAAGCGCCCACTACTACAGCAATACTATTTTTAAAAGATGCTGGGATTGAGCGATGTTTTAAAATAAGCAACATAGGTACAAATAAAAGCAGTAAATTTATTGGTGTTGCCGAGCCCATCATTAGCCCGACCTTCCAAGCGGGTACATCTACTACAACACCATTTGCTAACGCCGCCACTGCATCTGCGCCCATTAACATAGCGCCAATTTGAAATTGGATCCATGCGATCACTGGCCCGGTCAAACTCCACAAAGCGACATTTGTCCATGAGCGCAGGGTACCGCCCGACAATCTCAGCTTGTTGTTCTCTGCTAAGTTGGCAATGGCCAACCACATTACGGTAGCCAGAAGCGGACCTACCCATTTCGATATGCCTAAGCCAATTGGCCCTGCTAGCGCTTGAATGAGCCCCGCGGCAAATAAAGTAACAAAAGAAAGCCCCAATAATTTGAAAGGTGCTTTTATAAAAAGCTGCCCCCCCTCTTTCAGCCATATGAACGCTTCCTTCGCAGGAAGGCTCTTGTTAGCCTGATGGTATGTTGCACGAGTTGAAGTTACCGTTGTCATGTTTTTATCCTTTGCATTGCGTAAGCGTTAGTATTGAGTTTCACTGTTGTTTCATCCCAGCCTGCTACGCGTTAACTGCTTATCGTACGGTTGGGTTCATTGATTGATTTTTCCCCTATAGACGATAGCGATTGCAAAATCCTGACAAACTTTTTCAAAAAAAAGTAAGAAAAATAAAAAACTTTTAACGACAATTACTTATAAACGTTAAAGCCAATATCCCCCACTTTCAAATTTGGCTTGATGCTTAACTTTGTATGAGTAGTTAGGGCCTTCTAAAAAAATAATCGCCCTACTATCCACTAGTACTTATATTTCAGGAAAAAAAAAGCCCGCTTAACTAAGCGGGCTTTCAAAAACTATCAGAAAAACATTAGGCTAGCGTAATACGCGCAAACTTGCGTTTACCCACCTGATACACATTTTCACCTTTTTCGGTGATTACTAAGCGGGTGTCTTCCACTTTATCGCCGTTAATTTTAACTGCGCCTTGCTTAATCATGCGCATAGCATCTGAAGTCGAACCTACAAGGTTAGCTTCTTTCAACAAATTACCAATGGCAATACCTTCATCGCTCAATGCAATTTCAAGCTCGGGCATGTCGTCAGGAATAGCGTTTTTCTGGAAACGTTGAATAAAGTCCTGATGCGCGCCTTCTGCCGCTGCGTCGTCATGAAAGCGTGCAATAATTTCTTTCGCCAGCATGATTTTAATATCACGTGGGTTTTCACCGTTAGCAACGCGAGTTTTAAGCTCAGCAATCTCTTCTAGCGGTCGGAAGCTTAGAAGGTCATAGTAACGCCACATCAAATCATCAGAAATAGACATCACTTTACCAAACATATCGTTTGGCGCATCTGTAATACCAATGTAGTTGTTCAAAGACTTAGACATCTTCTGAACGCCGTCTAGACCTTCTAGAAGCGGAACCATTACAATAGATTGCTGCTTTTGGCCTTGCTCTTTTTGAAGCTCACGACCCATTAGCAAGTTAAAGCGCTGATCAGTACCACCTAATTCAACGTCTGACTCTAGCGCAACAGAATCCCAACCTTGCACTAACGGATACAGAAACTCGTGAATAGCAATTGGCTGACCGTTGTTATAACGCTTTTTAAAGTCATCGCGCTCTAGCATACGAGCAACCGTCTGACTTGCAGCAAGTTTGATCATGCCCGCCGCACCAAGGTCGTCCATCCACTCTGAGTTAAAACGTATTTCCGTTTTATCTTCATCAAGGATCTTGAACACCTGTTCTTGATACGTTTTCGCGTTCTCTAATACCTGTTCTTTACTTAAAGGCTTGCGTGTTACATTTTTACCTGTAGGATCGCCAATTAGGCCAGTAAAATCGCCAATAAGAAAAACAACTTTGTGGCCTAGTTGCTGGAATGTACGCAACTTGTTGATCAACACAGTGTGACCAAGATGCAGATCAGGCGCAGTTGGATCAAAACCCGCTTTGATGGTTAGGGTTTTGCCGGATTTTAGTTTTTCAATTAAATCCTCTTCGGGGAGTATTTCATCAACGCCCCGTTTAATCTCAGCTAGCGCTGTTTGCCAATCTTTCATTTGTACGTCACACTCTTAAAAAAACTGTATATTCAATATTGGCGGGCATTTTACGCGTACAACGGAACCATTAAAAGGTTTGCGCGTCAAAAAACGGATTACAAACAGTCATGTTGTTAAACCCAACAGCTTTTAACGTGGAAATAGAGTGCTGAATTAACGTGGACTGTATTCAGTAAACTCAAGAAATAGTCTTCATGATAAGAGCTATTGGGTGTAACAATTTGCGCTAACAATATAATGAGAAAAGTTGCATTTTTAAGCAACGTATGTGAAATAGTGTTGTGCACATAACATTTCTCAGGTGGGCAGTAGTATGAGAAAGAAATTAGACGCTTCTAAAGCGCTCAATTTATTTAAAAAATTACCGAAACAGCACAGAACTGGGTTAGCAGTAGCTAGCTTATTTCTGGGTGGGCTTATTCTTTTTCCAAGTGAACCAGTAGAAGCCAGTCGCCATCAAGAAGCACACATTCTGGATGCGGGTGTCCGCTATCCGGTGGAGCTTCATATTGCGCCGTCAACCAAAGTATTTTCTGGTGAAGAAGAATCTTCATGGCAGACGTACAAGGTGCGCAGTGGCGATACATTAGCAAAGCTTTTTAAGCGTGCTGGCTTCACTTCGCGTGACGTATATAACGTAACGCAGGCAGGAGAGCTAACAAAAACGCTGGTTACTTTATTGCCCGGCGATGAACTATCGTTTAAAGCGAATAAAGACGGCAGCTTCGGCGAGCTAAAGTATAAATTGTCTTCGACTGAAACCCTGTTTGTACGTCCAGAATCGTCGGATGAGAACAGCGCCTTAACCGCTGAGCTTGAAAAGCGAGATGTAGACATTCGCTACAACTTCGCCCAAGGTGAAATTCACTCAAGCTTTTGGAACGCCGCCAGTGATGCAGGCTTAACCAGCAACCAAATTATGAATTTGGCGGGTATTTTCGGCTGGGATATCGACTTCGCCATTGAGATCCGTTCTGGCGATACGTTCAACGTAGTATTCGAAGAGCAATACATCGACGGTGAATTTGTCGGTTACGGCGACATCGTTGCAGCGGAGTTTACCAACCAAGGCGAGCATTTTAGCGCTATTCTTCACGAAGATGGCACATACTACACGCCTGAAGGGCGCAGTATGCGTAAGAGCTTCCTGCGTGCGCCGGTGAATTTTAGATATGTAAGCTCTAACTTCACAAAAGCTCGCTTCCACCCCGTGCAAAAGCGTTGGAAAGCGCACCGCGGTACAGATTACGTTGCTGCGGTTGGTACGCCAATTATGGCTGCGGGTGACGGTAAGGTAATTAAAGCCGGATACGATAAATATAACGGTCACCATGTATTCATTCAGCATGGCGAGAAATACACGACCAAATATCTTCACTTTAAAAAGCGTGCAGTGAAGGTAGGAGATACGGTTAAGCAAGGCCAAACCGTGGGCTATTTAGGTAGTTCAGGTATGGTTACTGGCGCCCATCTTCACTATGAGTTTTTAGTGGATGGTGTTCACCGAAACCCACGAACGGTAGAACTACCGAAGGCGCTTCCTATTGCTAAGGAAGAGAAAGAAAGGTTTATGGAAATTGCCGCAATACGCCAAGAGCAGCTAGATAATAACAAGCGCATTATGCTTGCAATGAAATAGCGACGACTAAATGGCAAAATATATTGGCCTGATGTCAGGTACTAGCATGGACGGCGTCGACGCCGTCCTGTGCGACATCTCGCAAACGTCTTGCACCACCCTCGCCGCCCATTCAATTCCTTATTCTGCCGAATTACTTACTGCACTCAATGCACTTTGTAGTGAAGGTCCTGATGAACTTAATAGTTTGGCCATCGCTGATAGACTGGTTGCTGAAACCTTTGCAAAGGTCACCTTAGCGCTGCTTGAGAAAAACAACCTACATCCTTCGGATATTACGGCTATTGGCTCGCACGGCCAAACCATACGTCATCATCCGAATTCCGATGTATTGTCAGCACACTTTGCAGAATCATCCATACGCGGCTTCACCTGTCAGATAGGCGATCCTAATACCATCGCTGTTCTTACCGGCATTGATGTTATTGCCGACTTTAGGCGCAAAGATATAGCCCTTGGAGGTCAGGGTGCTCCCTTAGTGCCCGCTTTTCACAATGCAGTATTTGCCAGTGATGATAAACACCGGGCACTCGTTAACATTGGCGGTATAGCAAACGTTTCACTGCTTGCGCCAAAACAAGATGCTTCGCCACCTAAAGGGTTTGATACCGGCCCCGGTAACACCTTGATGGATCAGTGGATAAGCCTTCATTTAAATAAAAGCTTTGATGAAGATGGAGCATGGGCTGCGTCAGGGCATTGTCACTCAGGCCTGTTAAACAGGCTCTTATTGGATGATTATTTCGCTTTGCCTGCGCCTAAAAGTACTGGTAGAGAGTATTTCAATATCAATTGGTTAAGTAATGCGCTTGCCGATTACTTCCCTTCTAGTGCAGAGCTGCAAAGCGAAGAAAAGAACAATAATTTAGCCCCTAAAGACGTGCAAGCTACCCTACTTTCGCTAACAGGTAGCACTATCGCTCAGGAAATTGTGAAGCATTTTCCTAAAACAAATAGAGAAGGCGCAAAAAGCGAAGTTATAGTGTGTGGCGGTGGCGCTTTCAATAAAGCATTAATGCATAACTTGAGCAATGCTTTAAGCGATTATGTAGTAACAGACAGCCATGCTCTGGGCATCCATCCACAGCACGTTGAAGGCGCAGCATTTGCGTGGTTTGCACATGCGTATATGAATGATATTCCAGGCAATGTGCCTGCAGTCACAGGGGCTTCGAAAGCAACGGTACTCGGAGCGTTATATAAAAAAGCGTAAGGGCGACAGGCTATCGCCCTCAAACGCTTTATTGGTTCTGTTTATAAAAGCAACGTCACCAATTAACTTGCCGTAACAAACAAATTCGCCATTACCAACACCAGCGCGTAACCCACGCTATACGCTGCAAGAAGAAGCAACACGAACTTGCCGTATTTGGCGAACGTCAGGCCCTTAACCTTACTCATGGTAACAATACCTGCTGATGAGCCAATAATAAGTAACGAGCCCCCAACGCCTACTGCATACGTGAACGCCATCCACTCAGCTGTCGACATGGCAATGTCCGCTTTTAACAACGCAGCAGTTAATGGCACATTATCTATCATGGCAGACAACACCCCCATCACAAAGTTGGCTCCTGTTGAAGGCATTACGCTATATACATGTAAAAGTGCGCCCAATGCGTCAATGTGATCGAGCATTCCGACAAGCAGCAACACCCCAAGGAAAAACAGAAGCGTGTCGAATTCTATTAGGCGAATATAGTCCAAGATAGGATCATCATATTTTTCTTCTCCCATAAAGGTTGCCACTAAAAACATAACCGCCATACCCGCTAAAAACGAAAGCATAGGTGGAATAGCAAAAAGCACATTGGCAATTAACGTCAGTACAATAGTGGACAGGAATATTCCCGCAATTACGTAATCAACCGGCCTAAGTTCATGGCGTGTTTTTTTTATTTTAACCTCCCCCTTCATACCTATACTCAACAGTAACGCTAGAAATAGTACTGCTGTGAGTGAAGGAATAATAAGTAAGAGCAGCTGAGTTATAGTGACCTTATCATCCAAGAAAATCATAAGAGTGGTGACATCCCCGGTTATTAGCGACACGCCCCCAGAGTTCACCGCAAATACCACTAGCACGGCAAATCGCATGGTTTGGTTAAAGGGCAAACCCAAGGATAAAACCATGGCAATAGACACCAAGGTCGCTGTGATGTTGTCAGCTAGCGAGGAGAAGCAAAAACTAAAAATAGCGGTAAAGAATATGAGTTTTTTGAGGGTTATTTTTTGCGGCATGATAATGTTTAACATGTTTTCAATCATACCTTTGCGGTTAAGGTAAGCAACGAAGGTCATTGCCGCCACAAGGAATAACCAGAGGGTGGATATTTCACTTATGTTTTCTATGAGGTGTTCATTGAGCTCTGCTAGATGAGGGCCCCTATTCGCATCTATGAAAAGAAGGATCCATGCGAATGTTCCGAAAAATAATGTGGTTTTGGCTTTATTCACGTGTAGCACTTCTTCAAATACCACACCCAATAATGCCATTACCGCTATGCCAATGAGCACATAGTCCAGCATACGTTTTACTCCCAAATTGTCAGGGGTGAATTATACGATTGCTGTTCATGCTTTAGCAGGTGTTCTGCGCTATACAAGGGGAAAAATCAGTTATATTCAACATGCACTAAACTGATGAAAATACGGTGAAAAAATGCTGTTAACTAATTGAGTGCATTCCTCAAAAAAGTGGAATACATAACGTATTCAATATACAAAAAAGGCCAGTGATAGAATCACTGGCCCCGTACACGTTTCTGAAGAAATACTACTTAGCTATTCCCATTTCCATCTTTTTAAGGGCATCTGCGTCTATATCGGACTGAGGCTTAGCGCTGCTCTTTTTGGCGCGCATGTCGAAGTAGCCATAGCCACCTACTAGCAAGAAGCAAATAGCTGGAACAATATATGACACAACAACACCTGCGCTATCAATAATGGCGGCTTGGAACAGCGGCATAATAGCTCCACCAAGAATGGCCATTACAAGGCCTGCTGCGCCTAGCTTAGTGTCTTCCCCCAGACCTTCAAGCGCAATGCCGTAAATCGTTGGAAACATTAGTGACAAACAGGCAGAGATAGATACCAATGCGATTACGCCTGCTAAATTAGGAGACTGTGTCATGAAGATACATAGCGCCATGGCAATCAGTGACATGATCATTAGCAGTCTAGCTGGATAGAGGTACTGCATAACCCACGTCATCACGAAACGAGAAATTAGAAATACAATCATGCTGTATTGTAAAATTTCACCACCACTCACTTCATTGCCACCTGTCGCTTTCATTGCATATTGGATGGTGAAGGTCCACACGCACGTTTGTGCTCCGACATTAAAAAACTGAGCCAATACGCCAAACCGATAATGCTTGTTGGCTACTAACCGCTTAAGCGAAGCGCCCAACTTAACGTCTTCCACACTAGACTCAACCGATTCTTGAATTGGCGCTTTGATCAGGAAGATTGCAACCCAAACCAAAACGAGTACACATGCCATACCTACATAAGGAAGCATTACCGCATCAAGCTCAGCCCCTATCACGTTTTTAAGCTCGCTTACCGACATGGCGGCACGCTCTTGTGCAGATGCCTGATTCAGGTTTGGCAATATAAGCGTTGCAGCCAAAAACACACCTAAATTAGTACCAACGGGATTAAATGCTTGAGCTAGATTTAAACGGCGTGTCGCACTTTTTTGATTTCCCATCGCCATGACGTAAGGGTTCGCCGACGTTTCCAGAATGGATAATCCGCCAGCCAATACAAAAAGTGCAGCAAGGAAAAAACCGTAAGTCATGGTTTGACTGGCTGGATAAAACAGAAATGCCCCCGTGGCCGCGCAGCCCAGTCCGGTCAATACACCTGTTTTATAAGAAAAGCTCTTGTTGATAAAAGCAGCAGGAATGGCTAAGCAAAAATACGCGCCATAATAGGCAAATTGAACCAATGCCGATTGCAAAGACGACATGGTAAATATTTTACTAAATACCTTTACCAAAGGGTCTGTCATGTTCGCAGCCACACCCCATGCAGCAAAGCAAATCGTTAACAATACAAAGGGAATCAATGTGTCTTTGGAAACCAAAGGGGCGTTGTTTTTCATAAGAACGGCCTTTCGCTTGTAAAAAATTAGTTAACCAATTTAAGCATTGCTCTTTACCTCTGTCAATAAATCAATTTGATTTACTTATTTCAAATTGCGTTAAAAATTAGACTTTATATGTAGACGACCGTTAACAGAAAATGCGTGACTGTTATTAAGCGGATAAAAGCGCCTTTGAAAATTTCTTAATATACAATGACATAACCTAGATAGTACGCCTCACTGAACGCTTTCTACTCACCTTGAAATATTGCCATCGCATCTCCCCACTATTAACGAAAAACACACAAATGTAGCAAATGAAATAAATAAACAAGGTTGATTTAATAGCAAAGGTTAGTTAGATTTCGTTCAAAACAAACATATGTTAACGCGTTGTAACGTTAGCTAACTCTGATTTATCTCGCGTCAACAAGGAGTTAGCAACAAATGCATAGATGTCATCAGTCACACGCTTATAACAAGCTGCGGTTGATAAACATTTTTAATTGAGAGAATAATGATGAAAACACCTACAGTTACCCGTCGCTTTTCTGGATGTAAGACAGGCTTGCAAACAGCGCTCCTCGCAAGCACCGCCATTGTTGCCGCCACTGCGTCAGCATCACAAAGTAAGTTTCAAGACGCGTTTGACTTTCAAGCAAGTTATACGGGTGAGTCAGCCACCAATATTGACGGTGGTGAACGCAGAGGCAGTGCCTATGCTGGTCAGCTCTTTGTAGGTGGGGAATTAGATTTAAATACGCTAGCGGGCTGGAAAGACACCAAAATTCATATTGCCATGACAAACCGACACGGCAAAAACTTAGCCGAGCACTACATTGGGAACAGTACGTCCGTACAAGAAATCTTTGGCGGCCAAAATACCCGTCTTGCACGGTTTACGATTTCTTCCTCGTTTTTAGATGGCGATTTAGAACTGGAAGGTGGCCGCACAGTAGCGAATATCAGCTTTTTAGGCTCTGAACTTTGTCAATATTTTCAAACCAATGCTGCTTGTGGGAACCCAACCTTTGTATTTAGAACCAGTAACTTTACTTGGTGGCCGGTTTCGAGTTGGGGTGGCCATGCGAAATACTGGCTTTCGCCAAAAACATACTTTCATACCGGCATCTATGAAGATAACACCAGTCATCAAGACTTAGGCGATCACGGCTTCGATTGGGCGATTAATGAGGCTACAGGCGTTGTTGTGCCCTTCACTCTGGGCTATCAAACTACGTGGGACAATGACGAACTTCCAAGACGCTACGAAATTGGCGGTTGGTACGATGGCGCAGACTACACCGACCCTGTCTTTGATGAGGAGGGCAACTATGCGGCGCAGTCAGGCAATGATTACGCTGTTAGAAACGGTCGCTCGGGTATATTCGCACGTTTTGAACAAACTGTTACTCGTCCTAACCCACTAACGAAAGAAGGGTTAACACTATTCGGAGCCGTGCTAACCGGTACATCGGGCGAGCTGATTGAAGACTACTATATAAAAGCGGGCTTTGTATTGCGAGGCACACTGGCCTCACGCCCTGACGATACCATTGGCTTCGTATTTACCCGTCAACAGTACAGTGACGAAGCGCTAGAGGATCAGCGTATATTAAGAAGCATAAACGGCGGGGTTGGCACACCAGCAAGCAGCCAAACCATGTTAGAGCTAAGTTATGGTTATCAACTCAATGACCACGTAAGAATTCAGCCGAACGTTCACTACATTATCAACCCCGACCAATTCGCACAGCGCGACAGAGTCATGGCACTTGATGATGCGATTGTTCTGGGCCTAAGGTTCGACGTAAACCTAGCGGCTTTGATACTTTAAATCTCCCTGCAATACACTTTACAGCGCCTTCGGGCGCTTTTTTTCAAACCGATGCCATTCCCTGCCGTTGAGTTTAATTAGTTTCAAGGACAACTTTCTACCAATCCAACTTCTCGCTATCTCTGTATTCACTACTATCTTATAGCGTTTTGAGCACCAATACGCTTAGCGCTTCAACATCAATCTTTTCTACGTTGAATAAGGAATAAGAATGACAGACTCAGTACTTTTTAGCTCGTTTGATTGGGCAGAGAATACATTGCAAAACCGCATGGTATTAGCCCCTATGACGAGAGGTAGAGCTGGCGCCGATCGCATACCCAATAAAATTATGGGCGATCACTATGTACAACGCGCAGATGCAGGGCTCATTATTACTGAAGCAACGGCCATTTCAGAAGAAGGCATTGGCTGGGTTGATACCCCTGGAATTTATACCGACAAAATGGTCGAGGGCTGGCGCTCGGTGGTCAATAGAGTGCACGAGGCAGGGGGAAAAATCGTTTTGCAGCTCTGGCATACTGGACGCGCATCACACAGCGATTTCCACAATGGAAATTTGCCCCTGTCTTCATCAGCAATAAAAATTGAAGGGGACGAAATTCACACGCCTAAAGGCAAGAAGCCCTACGAAGTGCCGAAGGCGATGACCTTTGACGATATAAAACGCACAGTACAAGACTACAAAAAAGCGGCCATTAACGCCAAGGCAGCCGGATTCGACGGTGTGGAAGTTCATGCTGCAAATGGCTATCTCATCAATCAATTTTTGGATAGCCGCAGCAATCAGCGCACCGATAATTATGGTGGTAGTGTCGATAACCGCTACCGCTTTTTGGCCGAGGTGATGGATGCAGTATTGAGCGTGTGGGATAAAGAGCACGTTGGCGTGAGATTATCGCCAAACGGGGTGTTTAACGATATGGGGGCCGATGATTTTCGTGAAACCTTTACCTTTGTTGCTCAACAGCTAAACAAATTGGAGATAGGTTATTTACACGTAATGGATGGCTTGGCCTTTGGCTTCCATGAACGAGGCGAAGCCATGACCCTTGCTGAATTTAGAGCACTATTCGACGGTATGATAATCGGAAACTGTGGCTACACCAAAGAAGAAGCCGAGAAACGTTTATCTGATGGCGATGGTGACATGATTGCGTTTGGGAGACCTTGGATCACGAATCCAGATCTTCCGACACGATTTAAGCATAATTACCCTCTCGAGTCCTTTGACGATCCATCATCGTGGTACGGAGGTGGTGTTGAAGGCTACAACGATTTTGAAACCTACCGCGAGAAGAGTGGGAAGGACGCGATGACTTCGCTGACCTGACTGTCTTTGGGCAGAGCCTAGCGCTCTGCCCTTTTCAAAAGCGTTATTTGAAATAACACGATGTGTAATGCTAACGCGTTCTCACTATTTAAATATGCCCTTAGTTAAACGACTTTTTCTTAGCGGCTAATACGGCAAGTTTTTCTAGACACGACATCCACGCGTAATTGTGCTGATCGCACTCTTGCTTATTGAGAAAGCCCTGCTGAATGAGCACCAACCTTACATTCCCCTCATCGGTCTTTTCGAAGTGAATGTCTACTGATGTCATCACCGACTCTTCCATATCATCTTCCCACGCCCAGGAAAACGACAGCTGCTCGTTCGCTAAAATAGTCACATACTCACCAGTTAATGACATTTCAATACCGCTGGGATCCATCATCTTTATGCGATAGCGACCGCCTTCCTTGAAATCACTCATGATTTGTGTGACCGAACAATCGCCCGGTGCAAACCACTCACTAAGATATTCAGGCTCGTGAAATGCTGCAAAAACAAAGGGCAATGATGCATCTAGCGTTACATCAATTTTAAACTCGTGCATAAGGCTGCCTTAGATATTCTTTGACGTTAAAGATCTGTGTCTATCTTACCTTATAACAAAAGTTAGGCGCTCTAGCGTCATTTACCTTTGCTATAAATAAAAAAATCCCGAGCCCGCGTAAGGAAAGGCCCGGGAGAAGGAGAACATCCTCAATATTTTTTATCGACAGCTCAAAGCAACTTCTTGAGCTAAAAAATGAACCTATGCACCTTTCATCAGTGAATCCATACTGGCCTTGCTGCCAAAGTGCTGTGAACTTACTCTTTCACTTACCGACAAATACAGATTGTCGATGTCGGCATTTGCCATAAACTTCTCACAAAATCCTGGAGCATGAGGCTCGATAAAATGTTTGGCGGCTAGCATAAAGTGGGCAATGAGCTGTTTAACGTTGTCGGTACCCATGGCAATACGCATAGTCGTCAGTTCTATCCCTGCTTTCTTCTGCTCGTCTGAGCTGAGCTCAGAGTGAGAGGTCAGCGCCGGGCATAAAATTATCGTATTATTCTGGCCAATACTCACTTGGTGGCTGAATGCAGGCTCTAGGGCATCGAAGAACCGCACAAATACATCGCGAGGCAGGTTTGCCGGCGCCATATCAACCGTGAATAAAGTACACGGCCAGCCGTGTGTATGCTGCTTTTCACGCAAACCGGCATTACTGTGTTCAGGCAGTGCGTGACAGTTAACGCGAATTTGATCGTGGGCATTCAAAAATGCAGTAAACACTTGCGTATTGATGACCTTGGTCATCATGCGCTGCTCTAAGGTCTTCATGCCGTTTAATACGTCAAAGGCCTTTTCAGAGTCTAAGAACGCACCTTTGATGTAGTACACATCCCAAAACATGGTCTGTGACCAATCAACACCATTTGCTGAACTGCCTTTTGGCTGGAACATACGGTGCCCTTCGCCAATAACTACGCCTGCTGTGGTAGCACCGCTACCACACAAATCTTTGGTGTAGCTGTGAATGACATAGTCGGGTCGCGCAGCTTTGTTTTTATGCTGAAGTGGCTGGTGCAGTACAGGTGTAGCAAGGGTGGAGTCCAACATTACCAACGCATCTTGTGCATGCGCTAATTCACAGATCCCAGGCACATCCAATACGTAACCATGTGGGTTACAAGGCGACTCTAAATACACGTGCATTTTCGCACCATTGCTTAAACGCGACGCATGTTCAGTTTTAGTTTGCTGCATGAACTCTGCAAAGCTCTGTGCGTCATAACCGTCAAACCACGCAATCTGTATGTCCATTCGGTTGCTGCGGGCGAAATAATCATGAAGTAGCTGGTACACTCCGCCGTACACGTTCCTCGAAACAATCAGTACATCGCCATGACTAAGAACATTTGATAAACACGCGTCAATGGCAGCCATGCCCGAGTTGAAGTTCCAGGCTAGATATTCGGCAGCGTAAGGACCCGCTTCCATATCCACAATGGCGTTAGCAAGTGAAATATTCGTTGGGTTCAACAGACGTGAATAAATTTGGTGAGTAAATTCTTTGCCTTGAAACGCGTCGTCGACCCATTCAGTACAGGCATACACATAAGTCGCTGTTCTTACCACCACGGGTGTTGCAGAAAAAAGTGCCGTGACATTGTCGAACAGTGGATAGTGCCCTTGCGAGCCATTGCCACTCGACAAACTTTGGTACGTGGCACGAAATGGGTTTTGCAACGTATCCAGTATCTTCGCAATTTGAAAAGACAGAAACTTTTTAGCGTTGAAATAAGCCAGTCTGTCTTCTTTATCAAGTCCTTGTAGCGTATTACTCGTAATATCCCATAGCTGCATAACGCTTGCTTGAGCACCATATAGGTGATGAGCGGTGTTGGCGAGTGCCCTACCGTAGTCGCTCTCAGCATTTATACCGAAATGAGATAATTGTTCCTCAACTAAAGCCTGCGTTGTTTCGGCTTGGGTCGTGTTACGCTTAGGTGAAAGCACCTTAGCGTGCGTTACATCAACATCTGTTGAGTTTTGGAATTTATTTTCTGACTGCATAGCGATTCCGTTGCAAATTGACTTCAGGTGCATGTACATGACACCAACACTGTTTACAAAAATGTAAAACTTAAATCACATTTTTAGAACAATTAGCGTTACGATTGTGCAGTCAGACAGAGGAAAGAAAAGTTTACTTTAGGAGTGTTAAGCAAATGACAGCAAGGAGTTCAAAGAGGATTGAACTGACCATTTTAAGCGATGAGGCGAATGATATTGCCGAAGCGATTCGTCAAAGAATAGCAGATAATAACGACTTCATAGGCGCTGATGGTCTCCCGCTTTTAACGCTTAAACAAATTGCTCAATGCCCTGAAGATGTAAATTCAGAAACCGTTACGGTACTGCTTGCAGACCCCGACCTTGCGTCTCGAATTATTGATACATGTTCAGCACTCACCTGGTGTCAGTCTACCTGGGCAGGCAATGCTCCCCTTCTAAATGCCGATAAGAAGAACTACATACTTACCGGACTAAAGGGAATTTTTGGTAAGCTAATGCGGGAATATGTTTTTGCTTACTTGCTTGGGCATGCCAGAAACGTAAAGGCTTTTGAGCAAAACCAGCGTGCCGCTCCGCCAATATGGGAAGCATCAAAGCGAATGCCGCTAAATGGTCAAACGCTTGGCATTGCTGGACTGGGCAGTATTGGGCAAGCATTGATCCCCGTTGCTCACGCATTGGGTATGAGCGTTGTGGGTTTAACCCGAAGCGGGCAAGCAGTGGAAGGTTCCGATGCTGTTTATACACCCGACACTATCGAAGCGTTTGCCAGAGCATGTGACCACGTGGTGAATTTAATGCCCGACACGTCATCTACGCAAAACATGCTTTCTCACGAATTTTTTAGTGCGCTGAAACCCCACAGTGTATTTATTAACGCAGGGCGAGGCAGTGCGGTTGACGACGATGCGCTCTTGCAAGCTTTAGACAACGGCGCATTGGCCCATGCAGTATTGGACGTCTTTCGTAACGAGCCTCTCGACCCAGCTCATCCATTTTGGCAGCACCCGCGTATTTCGGTGACCGCTCATACTGCCGCGGAATCTCAACCGAGCGATGTAGCTGACGTGTTTTTAGAAAATGTACTGCGTTACATCAATGGTGAATCGCTCAATTACCAGTTTGATTTTGCAAAGGGCTATTAGCGTTCAAATAGCCCTTCTCGTCATCCATTCAAGACTAAAATACAGCCTGTCTGTAGCTGGTTACGCTGACGCTTAAATTCTAGGGTCAGTTGCCGTTATCTCAATGCGATCATGGTGCTTTTCATGAAATGATAACAGCTGAGGATAATCCTTCATGCTGTGTAGCTCACGGAAAAGTACCCAGTCAATCATGCTGTACAAACAGATTTCGGGATAAGTCCAACCACTAAATCCACCCGCATCAAGCTGGTTTGACAGCGCATCTAACACAGCTTCAATTCGCTCGTTTTGAAGACGGTAATACATTTTGTCTTCGCTAATATCAAAGTCTGAACGTTTCAGCAGCATAAGCTGAACAAAGGAGTCGTTAGCTGCATCAATCAGGGTTAGTTGATTCTCTTCTTCCCAACTTAACCCTTCGTGATCAAGCTTATCGGCAAGGTAGTTATAAATAATGCGAGAGTCGAAAATCATTTGGCCGTCATCTTCAAGACAAGGCACTTTAAGCGTAGGGTTGCGAGAGGCGAGCAACTCGCGATCTTCACCTGAAAAAATTTGAAGATTAAGAAATTTATGTTCTGTAGACGCAAGTACGATGCGAATGCGGCGCACGTAGGGAGAAGTGGTGGAGCCATATAATTTCATAAACGCTGTCCTAAACCGTAGTCGTTCTATGAAATCAGTGTAGCCGGAATTTGAAAATAAAAGGAAGTGTTGAGAACAAGACAACCGACAGGCATACAAAATGATGCGATGTATGCCTATCGTATTAACATCAAGCGCTCAAAGCTGAACGTTCAACGCTTAAAAAGCGTAGTAGTGTATAGCTTAAGCCCTTAAACGCTAAAGCTTGCACCACAGCCACAGGTCGTCGTGGCATTTGGGTTTTGAACTAAAAACCGTGAACCTTCCAGACCATCTACATAATCGACAATGCCACCGACCAAGTATTGTAAGCTCATCGGGTCGACAACCATAGTTACGCTGTCTTTTTCAATGGTCATATCGCCTTCGTTCACCTTCTCATCAAACGTGAAACCATATTGGAAGCCAGAACAACCACCACCTGTTACGTATACACGTAATTTCAAATCAGGATTTTCTTCTTCTGAAACAAGGGCTTTCACTTTCGCTGCTGCAGCGTCTGAAAACTCAATTGGCAACGCCGTTTCTACAGACATACCCACCTCTACATTAACCTCGTGCTTTCGCACTTTGTGCTTGGTCGCAATTATCTAATACTTGCGGATAGTTAGCAATTATTGGGGCAAAACTTAACGATTCAAGTTACTGCACATTAACGGCATTTCTGTTAAGTGGCACGTTGAGATAGAAAAGTTAAGTAAACTAGTTAACACTAACAGATAGAAAATAGCAGTGTGGTCAACGTATCTAAAATATTGGCGATACACGAATAAAGGGGCGGCATATGAGTACAACCGACAACTCCCAATTACCTTCTTCTCCCCCAGTGCTGTTTGACGATTTCGGACAGTCTTGCTTTACGAGCAAAGAAGAATACAAAGACGCGTTAGTAAAACAGCAAGAAAAACTCTTTCACGTTCAGCAATCTTACTTTCATCAGAAAAAACGAGCACTCATTGTGTTTGAAGGATGGGATGCGTCAGGGAAAGGCGGCGTTATAAGGCGTATTACTGAGAAATTAGACCCTCGTGGCGTGAGCGTATTTCCTGTGGCAAAGCCCGCAAAAGAAGACCAAGACAAACACTTTCTCTATCGCTTTTGGCAACACATCCCCTCCCCTGGCACACTTAAAATATTTGACCGCTCACATTACGGAAGAGTGCTTGTAGAAAGAGTAGATAAACTGGTAGATGAAGAGGTATGGCAGCGCGGTTATGAAGAAATAAACGCATTTGAGAAAACGCTCAGTGACAGCGGGGTTCGTATTATCAAACTCTTTATGCATATTTCGTCAAGCGAGCAGCGGGAGCGGTTTGAAGAGCGGCTGCACAATCCTTTCAAGCGCTGGAAGTTAACCGAAGAAGACTTGCATAACCGCAAGATGCGAAACGCCTACGTAGAAGCTACAAATGACATGTTCAAGCACACCCACACGTGTTATGCGCCATGGCATGTAATTAACGGGGAGTTTAAGTGGCAAGCAAGGGTTAACGTACTTGACGCCGTTATCGCCAAACTCAGTGAAGGCGTAGATATCTCTCCGCCTCCACTTGATGAGCGTTTAATCGCGCTTGCCTCCAAACAACTAGATGTCGATGAGGATCTAATGAGCGACTAAGGTGAAAGAACGCTGGCAGGCAGCCATAACTAATTAAGCGATTAAGCCTTAGTTATTGCTGTCTGGCAAAGTGACGTTCAATTCAAGTACGCTGCAATCATCGTTATTGTCTAGCTGTACTGATACTTGATCGTCAGCAATCGTCACGTATTTGCGAATTACCTGAATAATTTCCTGCTGCATCATTGGCAAGTAATCAGGCTCTGTTCGCTTTTTACGTTCGTGTGCAACAATGATTTGTAACCGCTCTTTGGCGACCGCTGCGGTGCTTGGCTTTTGCTTCTTTTTGAGCAGGTCGAAAATTCCCATTACTTCCCTCCTAGCAGACGCTTAAAGAACCCTTTCTTTTCTGCTTCTAGGAAACGATGTGGAACAGTTTCGCCTAGCAGACGTTTTACAGCGTCAGCATAAGCTTGTCCTGCATTAGCTTCTTCGTCAAGAATAACCGGCTGACCTTGGTTAGATGCTTTCAGCACCGATTCAGACTCTGGAATAACACCCAATAGTGGAATCGCCAATATTTCTTCAACGTCTGCAACACTTAGCATTTCAGCACTTTCAACACGACTTGGGTTGTAACGGGTTAATAAAAGGTGTTCTTTAACCGGTTCGCCTTTTTCTGCGCGCATCGATTTACTTTGAAGAATACCCAAAATACGATCTGAATCACGTACAGAAGACACTTCAGGGTTAGTAACCACAATGGCTTCATCAGCGAAATACAACGCCATCTGTGCGCCTTGCTCAATCCCCGCTGGCGAATCACAGATAATAAACTCAAAGTCTTTCTTAAGCTCGTCTAATACGGCCTGCACACCATCAACGGTAAGCGCGTCTTTATCGCGAGTTTGTGATGCCGGAAGAATGAAAAGGTTTTCCGTTCTTTTGTCTTTAATTAGTGCCTGTTTAAGTGAGGCCTCTTTATTAATGACGTTTACAAAATCGTAAACAACACGGCGTTCACATCCCATGATAAGGTCAAGGTTTCGCAAGCCCACATCGAAGTCGATCACTACCGTTTTATGGCCTGCTAACGCAAGTCCCGTACTTATTGCTGCACTCGATGTAGTTTTGCCTACACCACCTTTTCCTGAGGTTACTACGATAATCTTTGCCATCTATTCTTTCCTATTAGTGCGTACAAAGCATTAAGCCAACGGCTCTATACGTAATGTTTCGTCTTCTAAATATACTTGTGCAGGTTTCTTCCAACATTCACCTTTCACGGTTTCGTGCATAATGAATTGCCCTGCAATTGAAATAAGTTCCGCGTCTAACGACTGGCAAAATACACGGGCTCCCGTATTGCCTTTTACGCCTGCCAACGCGCGGCCGCGCAGGGTGCCGTAAACATGAATATTACCATCGGCAAGCAGCTCAGCCCCCTCGCTTACAGAAGCCGTTACCACCAAGTCTCCGCCTTCGGCATAGACTTGCTGACCAGAACGTACCGGACGGTTAATTACTTTGGCAGGTTTGAGCGTGGTTGCGGCTGCAGGAGCCGGTTCACTTTTTGGCGGCGCTGAAACGGTTTGATCTTGTTGTGCGGTTTGAGACGGGTTTTCGCCGCTTCCGTTATTGTTTTCACTACCATTCGCTTTGTTCGAACGAAGTGCGCTGTCTGTAAATTTGCTTTGGCTTACATCGGCTAACCCCAAGTCATTGATGGTAGGCTTCAGCTCTGCCACCTCACCTTTCACGGCCATGGGCTGTAATTGCAATCGACGACATAGCGCCACCAGCAGCTCGAACTCTGTAGCAGATAAAGGCTTTATCAAATGTAAAATCAGTGAGGAACGGGTAAAGAACTGCGGCGCGCTCGCGACCTTCTGAGATAACTGAGCTTCAAAATTATCTGGCTCAAAATCTATTACTTCTAACACAATACTGGTGAGCGTAGTGCCCTTCATGCGAAAGCAAGTTTCTGTCATTTTTTCTTCCCGAAAAGGCGTCACTTTCCTCATAGCAATTAGCCATGACAATAAGCAAAACCTATTAGCGCTAGTGTCTGTTGCTGTCTTACGCAGCTATACAATTTATTTATTGCGTCACTGTATCAAAAATCCCGTTCGCATACAGCAACTGTATACCGGTTAAAACACGTTTTACCCTGATAATAACCTTAGAACAAGCCAAGAACGTGCCAATCGTTGAGCAGTTTTTAATCAAGCGTGGATCATGCGAGTTTTTAGTGCGTCCTGTTTGTATACAAACATCTCTTTCACCACAAAAAAAGTGCGATCACAGATCGCACTTTTTATCATCTTCGTTCTCTCACAGCGCTTTAAGGTGTGGTAAGTTTTTTCGGGTCTAGTAGTGATTCTAGCTCGCCTCTGGGGATATCTGTCATCGCTTCAGCCACATCAATAACAGGCTTGTTTTCTTTGTAGGCTGTTTTTGCTATTTCTGCGGCTTTAGCATAGCCAATAACAGGGTTGAGCGCGGTGACGAGCACGGGGTTTCTGTAAAGCGCAGCTTCAATGTTATCTTGATTTACAGTAAAGCCCTCGATCGCCTGCTCGCCGATTAGCGTCGCACTGTTGGTCATTAGCGACAGACTTGAAAGCAAATTGCTGGCAATCATTGGTAGCATTACATTTAGCTCAAAATTCCCAGACTGCCCACCTACGGTAATCGCCGTATCGTTACCTATTACCTGTGCTGAAGCCATCGCCACTGCTTCCGGAATAACCGGGTTTACCTTGCCGGGCATAATCGATGAACCTGGCTGTAGCGCAGGCAGCGCAATCTCACCTAAACCAGCCAAAGGCCCAGAATTCATCCAGCGCAAGTCATTAGCAATTTTCATGAGGGTGACGGCTAAACTTTTTGTCGCACCGGAAAGCGTCACTGCTGTGTCTTGAGAGCCAATCAATGCAAAGAAATTGTCAGCGGGCTTAAACGCAATGTCGGTCAGCTCCCCTAGCGCATCTGAAAATGTCGTAGCAAAATCCGCATGGGCGTTTACACCTGTTCCCACGGCAGTGCCTCCTTGGGCAAGGGTTTGAATAGCTGGCTGCACAGCGCGCAGGGTTTTAATCTGCTGCTTAAGCTGAGAAGCCCAAGCCAGTAAGCTTTGATCCATGCCTACAGGCATCGCATCCATGAGATGAGTGCGTCCGGTTTTGCAGTATTGCGCTACCGACTTTGCTTTAACTTCAATAGTACGAACTAAACTTTCAACGGCCGGTATAAGCTCGTTTGACAATGCAATAGCCGCGCTAACATGAATGGTGGTAGGGATCACATCATTTGAACTTTGCCCGTAATTTACATGATCATTCGGATGAACCTCTTCGCTAGAATAACGAGAGGCTAAGCGAGCAATGACCTCGTTGGCGTTCATGTTTGTGCTCGTGCCTGAACCAGTCTGAAATATATCAACGGGAAAATGCTGCATCACATCATCAAGTGCCAACAGCTCATCACAGGCTTTAACTATCGCTTGGCCGCGATCTTTATCCAGCACTTTGAGTTTCATGTTGGCTTGTGCTGCGGCTTTTTTTACTGTAATCAACGCGCGTACGAAGGCTTCGGGCATGCGCTGCCCGCTTACAGGGAAGTTTTGAATGGCACGCTGAGTTTGCGCGCCGTAGAGTGCATTTTCGGGGACCTGTAGCTCGCCCATACTGTCGCGTTCTGTGCGTGTTGCTGTCATGACTTGTATCCTTGTGTTGATATAGCTAGTTTTTCGGCGTGGTTGCCACGCTTTTATCAGAATCCTATTAGGGCTAGTGGCATTAGAAAACTAGGCCCTAGTAAGTGAATTATAAAAAATGGTGCACTAGCGCTTGCAGACCTTTGCTGTACATCAAAGATCAACAGGCTCTCTGGTGTTCATGTCTATTTTTATTCTCGCAAGCGCAATTCGATCACTCTCGTTACACGCGTAGCGCTCAGCTTTAAGTAACGGCTTGTACAAATGCTCTAAACAACTATGCCGCCATTGCTGACTGACCTGCGGATCGCACAGGGTTTCATAAAGCACCTCAACCGCATTTTTATAGATAGAAAATTTGTCTCTATCACTTGGCAATAAGTTGGCAACGAAAGTTACGCCATCTAGATAATTTCTTAAAAGCGCTGAGTTCAGCTCATTGTCGTTGTATCCAAATCGAACGTGTTGAACTGCATTTCGTATCGAAGACATGTGCATCCCTTGTGCGTGAAAAAACAAAAAAGCTCGATGTACATAAAAGCGCTTTCTTTATATACCACTCAATATAAATGATAATCGTTAGCATTTACAATGATCCAGTGCTATTCTTTTTCGTAAAGAAAATTGGATCTTCCAATTCCACCGATAGGTGAAGTTAACCAAAATTCAAAGGACATTATTTATGATCAAGAAGTTACTTGGTGGCACAGCCCTTTTTCTTATGGCCTCTGGTGCATTTGCTAACGAATGCGAAGTGACTGTGGAATCAAACGACGCCATGCAATTCAATACGTCGAACGTTGTTATCCCGGCGAGTTGTAGCGAGTTTACCGTGACTTTGAAGCACACAGGTCAGTTACCTAAACAAGCCATGGGCCATAACTGGGTGATGACAACAAAAGCCAACGGACAAGCAGTGGCAACAGACGGTATGAGTGCGGGTTTAGACAACAATTACGTTAAGCCAGACGATGAGCGTGTAATTGGCGCGACTGACATTATTGGCGGCGGTGAACAGACTTCTACGACCTTTTCTGTTGAAGGGTTAAGCAAAGATGAAGAATACATGTTTTTCTGCTCGTTCCCTGGTCACATCGGCATCATGAAAGGCACAGTTACGCTTTCGAGCTAAGGCGTTGCGAAAACTAGGCGTGCTTAACTAGGGCCTGTTGACCTTTGTTGTACATTTTTGCAGCGGTCTGTGTGCCATCTAGACAAGGCGAATGTTTGACGGTTTAGTGGTTCTAAATCGAGAACAAGTCCTTTAACTTAGCCCGCTAGGCTTGCAGGACTGTTTCGCGATTAAAAGGCTTCCATTTAGACCAAAATTCGTACACCAAAGGTCAACAGCCCCTAGGCACGCCTTAAACATGGATAACAGTAGGTCGAGGGTGTAGTTGTAATGGATACGGCGTCTCACACATCAAAAAGCGCTAAGGCGGTGGTCCGGTATAAGCACTTACCTTCTTTTACTAGCGCCCTATTAAGAAACGTTTTTTTTCCTCACTTAACCAATAAGCGGCTGTTGATGCCGCTGTTTATAGCCATTCTTCTTACTTATAACAGCACCCGTGCGATTACCTTATCGGTGTTGTCAGATGCATTTTTTCAAGTGGCAGCGTTTGTATATGCATCGCTTGCGCTTTATTACGTCGCCACGTTACGCGTTTCGGCCGAAGCCATTGGTAATTATATGAAAGCGCACCCTGTACATGAGGTAGGATTATCTGCCCTACTTGGTGCTCTGCCAGGCTGCGGCGGTGCTATTATCGTTGTCACTCAGTACACGCGAGGTGTGACAAGCTTTGGAGCCGTGGTAGCAGTGCTAACCAGCACTATGGGCGATGCTGCATTTCTGTTACTCGCCCAAGCACCGTTAGATGCCTTAACCGTAATGGCCGTCAGCGTCACGGTGGGTGCAATGACGGGGCTAGTGGTCAATAAATTTCATAATTACCAGGCTCCTGAAGCCGATGGTGCGCTCCAACAATCGCAAAACTGTGATAAACCCAAAACAGTAAGCCACAAAGCCATATCACTTTCTAAAGTATTCTGGATGATTGCGAGCTTACCCTCGTTGGCGATTGCGCTTGGTTTGGCCTTTCAACTTCCCGTACACAGTTACCTTGCTATCAGTGAAAGTACACTAACGCTGATTGGTGCCGCGTTATGTATTTCGAGCCTTGGACTATGGTCTTTGTGTGGTTCGGGAAGCGGATACGCTTCGATTACGAAAGAGGATTTAATTCCGCCTCCGCCTAAATGGCAAGAGAAAGCCGCACTAGACACACAGTTTGTATTGGCATGGGTAGTACTCGCGTTTCTTATGTTCGAGCTGTCTGTTGTCTGGTTTGGGCTAGACATTGCAGGGCTGCTTCAATCCATGGGCCCCGGCTTAGTTGGCCTGGCGATCATCATCGGGTTCTTACCTGGTTGCGGTCCGCAGATATTGGTAACCAGCTTATACCTTAATGGCGCAGTTCCGTTTTCAGCACAACTTGGCAATGCAATAAGTAATGACGGCGACGCGTTGTTTCCCGCCATTGCGCTCTCACCCAAAGCAGCGCTTATTGCCACAGTGTACTCTGCTATTCCTGCATTTCTTGTGGGTTATGGCTACTGGTATTTGTTTGAATAAAGCTTTCGATGCGTTAAAAGGTTGAATTAACGGATAGGCTAGCGCTGCCCCACAGCGATTACTCTATTTCGACAGAAAGCGCTTCATTCCACGGCACGCTTATCTCATAGTTGCCTTTACGGGTTTTGTATTGATAGACCGTTGTAGAAAAAGCAATGGATTCGGGGTTTATATCTTCCTCGATAGTGAGAGTTACGTTAACGGCTTGGAAAAAGCGAAAGCGATATTTGATATCTTCTGCCAGCAGGCTCGATTCGCCCGATTTCAGCGTGAACGCTTCACCGTTTCGCTGACCGACTACGGCAATATCTAAACTGCCATTTATCACTGCTTTTTGCTGTTTAGACTGCAGCAGAACCAACCTAAGTTGATAGGTATTGTCACTTAACTTAAAAACTTCTACCCCTTCAATGGCAAAACCTTCGTCGGTTTTCTCAGGCGCCACGACGCGTTCATAGAAACTCAGTAATTCTTGTTGCGCCTCTAGTTCTTTTTTCTGTTCGCCTAACGTATTGGTAATGCTCTCCGTCTCGAGCGTGGCAAGCTCCATGGCGACTTCCAGCTGATTCACTTTGGTAGTAAGCGCATGATTTTCTTCAGACAAAATAGCAATAGTTTCTTGCTGAGCCTGTACTTTCTTGCTGTCGCCTTCGTCAATAATTCGCGCTAGCTTATAGCCGAACCCAACCATGGCAAACATAATAAGCGCCACTAACAGTGTCCACTTGTAGTTGCCTAAAACTTCTTTTAACTGATCTGTCGTCATGATATCTACATCAACAAAAAACACCGTGCGCTAAGGCGCTCTAAACATTATGAATTTTAGGTGTTTATGGTAAGCTTCTTTTTACGTTAATCTACTGTACCACAACATGCGCTTGCAGGCTTTAAGAGAGGAAGTAGCTCATCCACGCACATCCATTCAGTTGTGCATGCTGGGCATTGTAGGGGGAACCTGCGCGGCGCTTATCATTATACTGTTTCGGCTGTGCGTGGAATGGCTACAAGAAACAGGCGTTTCGTCGCTTCAGTCGGTGCTTACCTATGACTGGTTGGTTTGGCTTATCATGCCATTTACCAGTGTAGGATTAATTCTGTTTATCGCCTTTCTTACGGGCTTCAAGCACTACCGTTTAGGTATTCCCTTCGTTATTCATCGAGTGAAGTACTATTACGGTCATATTCCATTTAGAACCACCATTAACCAGTTCTTTGGGGGCATGCTAGCCCTGGCCGGCGGTTTCGTTGTCGGTCGAGAAGGCCCTTCCGTTCATTTAGGCGCGTCAGGCAGTAGTTTCTTAGGGCAATGGCTTCGCTTGCCCTACAACAGTATTCGAATACTTGCAGGCTGCGGCATTGCGGCAGGGATCTCCGCATCCTTCAACACCCCGTTTGCTGCCGTAATATTCGTGATGGAAGTGGTACTTAGGGAATACAAAATACATATTTTTGTTCCTGTCATGCTGGCTGCTGCCTGTGGCTCGGTGCTCACTCGCATTGTATTTGGAGAAGTAAACGAGCTTTCGTTTTTATCGTTTAATGCATTTAGCCAGTGGATGTATTTTTACTTGGTGCTGCTAGGCATTCTGTTGGGCATGCTGGCCGTTTTATTCAATAGCCAGCTTATGCGGGTGATGACGTGGTTCAGGCCGGTTTCCATGGTGTGGCGTTTAATACTTGCTGCGCTAATTACCGGTACCATTGGTATGTTTATACCTGAAGCCCTTGGCGCCAACTTTATCGATGTTGAGCACTTATTTGATAGCTCCCCCGGCGCGCTGCTGTTGGTTTCTACTTTGGTGTTTAAAGTTATCTTGGCGGTATTTGCTATTGGCCTCGGTATTCCAGGAGGGATCATTGGCCCAGTGATGGTTATTGGCATGCTCGCTGGCGCCGTACTTTTATTGCCACTGTCGTACTTTATTGACGTACCCGAATTTACCAACAGCTTCGCCCTGTTAGGCATAGCAGGCATGTTGACCGCAGTATTGCACGCGCCTCTTGCAGCGCTTTCCGCGGTTATGGAACTATCGTACAGCCCGCAAATTATTCTACCAGCCATGTTGGTAATTGTGCCTGCTTACGTGACTTCTACGCAGTTCTTTGGCAACCGCTCTATTTTCATACGCCAGCTTGATTATCAAAATCTCCCTTACGCTATCTCGTCTATTCGTGAAGCACTTGAGAAAACGGGCGTACTTGCAGCGATGAATACCGAGTACAAGCTATTTCACGATGCGCCGGAGCAAGCGTTAATTAACTACTTAGAAAGCGATCCAACAAAAATTGTCATTCAGAAGTTAAAATTTGAAATAGATGTGCAGTATAAGCTGGTCCAATACAATGTGAGTTTGGAACACGATGCAACAGCGTTAAACTATTACGAAATGGAAGGTATTAGCGCGCAGTCTACGCTGCACGAAGTATACGAACACCTTAAAAACTCGCGCTCTGGCGCAGTTTATATTTACGATCAGGAGCTAAACGATATTATTGGCGTAGTAACGTGGAATATCTTACAAAGCTTCTTACAAAAGGCTCATTATTAGTATGTACATTTTATGGTTTAAAGCGCTGCACATCTTTTTCATGCTGGCTTGGATGGCAGGACTTTTCTATTTACCGCGACTTTTCGTTTATCACGCGACCACGAAATCTCAAGTGGTAAAAGACGAATTTAAGGTCATGGAGCGCCGCCTGTGGTTCTTTGTTACTCCATTCGCCTTGTTAACTCTGGCATTCGGCGTTGCGCTTATTGTCAGCTATGGTGGAACTTGGTTTAAAATGTCGGGGTGGCTTCATATAAAGTTGCTGCTGCTTCTTGCTATTTACGGCTATCACTTCTATTTGTTTAAGTTAATGAAGCAATTTGCACGCGACGAAAATAGACACTCTCCGCGCTTTTATCGCTTTTTAAATGAAGCGCCGGTGCTTATCATTCTCGCCATCGTTTGCCTGGCTGTGGTAAAACCTTTATAAAAGTTTAAGCCAAACTAAATAGTAAAGGCGCACGTACAAAGTTATTGAAAAGTCAGTACTCAAGGAACCAGTACTGCTGTGTAGTGTGAGAAGTAATTTTAAGCTTGTTGTTGAGAGTGTTGTAAGCATTGCACATAGTCGCCCAGAACCTGTTGTTTCTCGGGTTTAACGAATTGTTTTTATCGGAATGCTATACATGGATGACAGTAATCAACACCTCAAGCATTTGCTCAAACAGACAGATATTGCCTTTAAGGCGCTTATGAGGGAGCCTGCTTCACGGCTTCTTAACGAGCAATACGAAAAGGCAAAACTTGAACTAGACAGCTATACCGCTTCGCTTAAACACACGTTGAATCAACGGCATCAACAACAAAGACAGCGCTAATTTTGAATTAGCGTTTTTGTTTTTTGCTTCTCCTGCAGCTCCCAGTTATCAAGTTTTCCCCTAGGTTACTTTGTTGAAGGTTTCAAATTGATTGGGTAACGCGCCTGCTAGCTCCCCTGACAACTTAGTGTAATCTGCCAGCACCGAAGGAAGCTGTTTAACAAGCATGTTTATATTACTTTCAAGCTGAGCAGCTTGTTTGTCGTTTCTGTAAGACAAAGCTAATTCAATATTAGCAAGCGTTGAGAAAAGCTTTAAACATCGAGACAGGCGAGCTTCTGCAGGTTCTGTTTTCTCAGGCTCGTTATCGTCACAGTCTTTCTTGTTCGCCTTACTTTTTTCTAAATGCTTTTCCCAATGGTTCCACGCATTTTGCCACACAGGTTCTAATTGCTTGTGCACGTGTAAAAGCCCATTTAGCCAGCTTTCGAGTTCTTTCGAAGGCCTCGTCGTTCCTTGCACCTCTATCGCAACGTTCAATTCACTAGGCATGGGCGACTTTTCCTGACGCATAAAATCCAAATGCGCCCGCAGGCCATTCATTAATGTATCAGCAAGCTTATCTACATCTTTGTCTACAAGGTGGCTGTCACTAGACTGTATGAGCCACGGCATCCACTGTTCGGGCATGGGAATTTCTGGTGCGGAGGCAACGGCAAAGATCATTCCATCTACGTAATAAGCATCCGGAAGCACATTTTCGAAACTGGGAAGCGAAACAATATCGCTGATTGTGTTTATTGGAAACCCATCTTTCACCATTACCATCCTATTTTAATTTGCGTTCTCTTTTATGAAACGGTAGTCTGCGCGGCCACTTTGTAGAGGGCATGTTTTGTAACCTTTTATCTACCCAAAACAATGGGAAATAAGGTAAAGAGTAAACAACAAACTTCTACACTGGGTACGCGACAATAGGTTTAAAACCAATCTGTTACTGTATTGGTTTAGCGGTACTGTTGCGTGCTCGCCTACCTATTGTCATGATAGCAAAACTTAACTAAGAGTCGTTGCAATGGCAAAAGATAAATCAGGATACATCATCGCGGCCGCCTTTATTGGCCCTGGAACAGTAACTACGGCAAGTCTGGCAGGTGCAAACTTTGGCTTTCACCTAGTATGGGCGCTCCTCTTCTCCATATTCGCAACCATAGTATTGCAAGACATGGCAGCGCGTTTAGGTGTGGCCAGCGGCCAAGGCCTAGCCAGTGCAATGAAAAACATGGCTTACAAGCCATGGCTAAAGAATCTTTTTATCGTGCTTATTGTCAGTGCTATCGGCATTGGCAACGCAGCCTATGAATCGGGCAACCTAACCGGCGCTGCAATCGGGCTAGACGCATTTATCAGTATAGGCATTGGCCCCTGGGCCAGTATTTTGGGCACGATCGCTATAGTTTTACTCTGGTCGGGCAGCTACAAGTGGATAGAGACAGTACTGGTTTATCTCGTCTTTATTATGGCTGGCGTATTTCTTATCACGCTGTTGGTAGCCAAACCTGATATCGCCGCGATGTTTAGTCAGTTAATGTCTCCGCGACTAGACGCTGACGCCATTACCACGGTGCTGGCGCTTATTGGTACCACCATCGTGCCTTACAACTTGTTTCTTCACGCGAGCCTAGTTGCAAAATCATCGAAAGGCCAAGATAAACAAGAAGCGGTCGTCGCGTGCCGAAACCAGTCTGCTAGAGCTATTAGTATGGGTGGGCTTATTACGCTCATCGTAATGGCAACAGCAATGATGGCGTTCTTCAATCAAGCTGCCACTATGGACGCTTCGAACATGGGCGAGCAGCTTAAACCGGTTTTAGGTGACAAAGCTCAGTGGTTTTTTGCATTAGGGTTATTCGCCGCAGGCTTAACCAGTGCTATCACTGCGCCGCTAGCAGCCGCTTATGCGGTAACAGGAGCACTAGGGCTTTCTGACGATATGCAAAGCAAGAGCTTTAAAGCGGTATGGTTTATCATCATTGTAGTGGGTGTCAGTGTTGCAGCACTTGGCTTTAAACCCCTCCCCGCCATCTTGTTTGCTCAAGCGACTAATGCTCTTTTACTGCCAATTATTGCCATATTTCTATTGGTCGTTATGAATAAAAGCACCGCACTGGGGGAATTTAGAAACACATGGAAAAGTAACCTGGCAGGCTTTCTAGTAGTGGGTACTGTGATTGGTTTAGGCCTGTATAAACTAATCGGCGTATTTAGCTAGCTGCAAAAATGGGGTCAGAGTAACTTTCTCCCTTTGTATGTCATTATAGTGTGCACTCGCAGGTAACAGTGAAATTACGTGACTAACAAAATAACTGCATATGAGAAGGGCCAAGGTAATACTTTGGCCCTTTTTAATAGAGAGCGTAATTACAAAAAGTACTCTGACCCCATTTTGGGACTGAAAAAGTACTCTGACCCCAATTTTTAGCTGGCGAGGCGTTGCAGAATATCCTGGAGCATCGCTTTGCTGCAGCCAAAGTTAATTCTGAAATGGTCCGCCTTGTGAAAATCGATGCCTGGTGACGGGCCTACGCCTTTCTCTTCGGCCCACTGCTGGACGTTCTCTACACCTAGTCCACTGGCGTCTACCCACGCAAGGAACGTCGCATCGGCTTTGAGCATTTTAAGCCCGTCAATGCTGTTTACTGTGTTAAACACCATATCTCTGTTTTCACGCAAGTAGGTAAGTTGCTGCTGATGCCACTCATCACATTGAGTGAATGCTGCTTCTGTAGCCGCTAAGCCCAATACAGTAACCCAAGGTACGATGCCCGCTGCGGCATTGGTAAATGCCTGACGCAGCTGGCGATTAGGGATGATGGCAAAAGACGTTCCCAAACCAGCAATATTAAATGTTTTACTGGCAGCCATTAGCGTAACGCTATTTTCAGCAAGGTTGGACTCGCGGCCCGCCGGTATGTGCTGCTTGCCATCTTCTAGAATAAGGTCGCAGTGGATTTCATCAGAACATAGCTTAACGTTGTTCGCGTTACAGATCTCGGCAATGCGATCTAATTCAGCTTTAGTAAGCACCGAACCTACCGGGTTCATTGGGTTACAAAGAATAAACAGCTTACATTTAGGATCAGCCGCTTCTCTTTCTAATGCTTCAAAATCTAACGTATAGCGCGCACCTTCAACACTCGAGATAGTTTCAGAACTTGTGCCGTCGTCATTTTGCACTACCGTGCCTATATCTACCCGTTCGAGACCATTTAGCTTTGGGGCAGCCAGTAGAGGCGGATAATTGGGTGTTTGAATAAGTACTTTATCACCGGGTTCACAATAGGCTTTACACGCTACGTTAAACGCTGGCACAACGCCTGGTGTCCACACTAGCCACTCGGGTTGAATTTCCCAATTATGCTTATCTTTAAGCCATCTCACTACAGCCTGAATGGCGCCTTCGTGATGTGCAGGCAGTATGTAACCCATGTTGCCATGCTCAACCTGACCCGAAATGGCGTCTAGAATTGGCTGCGCGCAACGAAACTCAGTATCGGCAACCCACGCAGGAATGATGTCTTTCCCTTTGTACTTTTGCCATTTGAACGAAAACGTGTCTTTTCTGGGAGGGGTGTTATCGAATAAGGCGCTCACATTACATCCTGTTGCATAAAAACTTATGCCACCAGTGTAGAATTTTAGCGCCTCATAAACTAGGGGCGTGAGATGAATTAACCCGAATTTTCTATATCGAAATGTACTTTAATAGAGATAAATTAACACGTTAAAGCCAAAGGTAAATTGCGCTTTGCTGTCCTAACCTGTTTTACGTTGTCATCGTTAACCACGAAGTAGATTTTTGGCTCTCATGCACACCTTTAGCGTGCGATACATAAAATGAAAAACAACCTACAGGCTTAGCTGGCCTGCGACACCGCCTCTCTCGATTTTTGAACTAGCTCTTCCATATTGAGTGGCTTAGCAAGAAAACCGGTAACCTGAAGTTTACGCGCTTCTATCACTAACTCTTTGTTAGGGTCGGCAGTAATGAGTAAAAATGGAACGTCCAACCCCGAAGACTGACAGGTTTTTAGAAGACTTAGTCCATCATAATCCGGCATTACTTGGTCACTGATGATCAAGCTGATAGATTCTGCGGTTTGTTGCAGCAAAAAATCCCTTGCAAATTTACTACGTGTAAATGGATACACGGTGGCGTCTAACTGCGTTTCCAACGCGTCAGTAATAAGGTCAAGCGTGATAGGATCATCTTCAACTACTGCTACAGAAAACACTACCCTTCCCCTTTTTGTTAGGTCATTAGCCGTAAATATTACAACGACTTAGCTCACGTGTTAAGGCATCAGTCTATTGTACCAATCCGCATAGATTAATGCTCGCTGGGTATTGATCTATGCGGACTGATTTTCCAAGCATAGAATCTCTGAACGCTTTTGACCACTAACCTTTGGTCGATATTTAAACTTTTTCTAACGTTTTAGTGATAATGCTAGAAAGCAGCTTTTTTGATGGGAAGTGACGGTGTGTAAGTTGAGACACGAGTTGAAAGATTGCAGGCCAAACTCATCGGCAAAATGGAAAAAAAATGCCAGCTGACGCTGGCATTTTCAAAATCAATGTAAGTCTTAGAAGCTATTAAGACTTAGGTGCACGTGATGCACGCTTACGCTCGTTTTCTGTAAGAAGCTTCTTACGAATACGGATAGATTCAGGCGTTACTTCTACTAGTTCGTCGTCATCGATGAACTCAAGCGCTTGCTCAAGTGACATTCTGATTGGTGGAACTAGTGTTTGCGCTTCGTCAGTACCTGATGCACGAACGTTAGTAAGCTGCTTACCTTTAAGGGCGTTTACAGTAAGGTCGTTGTCACGGCTGTGAATACCGATAACCATACCTTCGTACACTTCAACACCGTGACCGATGAATAGACGACCGCGTTCTTGAAGGTTAAACAGAGCGTTAGTTAGTGCTTTACCGTTTGCATTAGCGATTAGAACACCGTTCTTACGCTTACCGATGATACCGCCTTTGTACGGACCATAGTGATCGAACGTGTGATATAGCAAGCCAGAACCCGACGTTAACGTCATGAACTCTGTTTGGAAACCAATTAGGCCACGGCTTGGAATGATAAAGTCGATACGTACACGACCTTTACCATCTGGAGACATGTCAGTCATTTCTGCTTTACGCAGACCAAGCTGTTCCATGATTGAACCCTGGTGCTGTTCTTCACAGTCGATAGTCAGGGTTTCGTATGGTTCTTGCGTTGCGCCGTCAACTTCTTTCAGAATTACTTCTGGACGTGACACTGCAAGCTCGTAACCTTCACGACGCATGTTTTCGATAAGAATACCTAGGTGAAGTTCACCACGACCAGATACGCGGAACTTGTCCGGATCAGGCATTTCTTCAACGCGCAGTGCAACGTTGTGTACTAGTTCGTCTTTAAGGCGCTCTAGAATGTTACGTGACGTTACATACTTACCTTCTTTACCTGCAAACGGCGAGGTGTTTACCTGGAACGTCATGGTTACTGTAGGCTCGTCAACCGTAAGTGGAGGAAGTGCTTCTACAGTGTTGACGTCACAAATGGTGTCAGAGATCTTAAGTTCGCCAAGACCTGTGATTGCAATGATGTCGCCCGCGTGCGCAGATTCAACTTCGTGACGAGCAAGGCCAAGGTAGCCGTAAACTAAGCCTACTTTGCCGTTGCGCTTTTTGCCATCAGCAGTAACAACCGTTACTTGTTGATTTGGCTTAACAGAACCACGCTTAACACGACCTACGCCGATAACACCCACGTATGAGTTGTAGTCAAGCTGAGAGATCTGCATTTGGAATGCGCCGTCGATATCTGCATCAGGAGGAGAAACCTGGTCAACGATAGTTTGGAACAATGCCGTCATATCGTCTTCTTTAGTATCTGCATCTAGTGATGCCCAACCGTTAAGTGCAGACGCATAAACAACTTGGAAATCTAGCTGTTCGTCAGTTGCACCTAGGTTGTCGAATAGGTCGAAAACTTGATCCATAACCCAATCAGGACGCGCACCAGGCTTGTCGATTTTGTTGATAACAACAATTGGCTTAAGACCTTGAGCAAATGCCTTTTGCGTAACGAAACGGGTTTGTGGCATCGGGCCTTCTTGCGCATCTACAAGTAGAAGTACAGAGTCAGCCATCGACATTACACGCTCTACTTCACCACCGAAGTCAGCGTGTCCTGGAGTGTCTACGATGTTGATACGGTAGTCGTTCCAGTTAATCGCTGTGTTCTTAGCTAGGATGGTAATGCCACGTTCTTTCTCGATGTCGTTCGAGTCCATTACGCGCTCTTCTTGCTCGCCTCGAGATTCAAGGGTGCCAGACTGCTGTAACAGTTTGTCTACCAGGGTGGTCTTACCGTGGTCAACGTGGGCGATGATTGCGATGTTACGCAATTTATTAATATCAGTGGTATTCATGCTTATATAGAGCCTGTGTAAATCAACGTCTACTTCAATTCAGTGGAAAGGAGTATGCGTTAGATTTGTTGCAAAAAAATGCAGATAGAAAAATTTGCGCGGATTGTACAGAAAAACCACGACGTTTGCGCATCTTTTTTTTGATGGAAACGAGTTTTATTGGTTTTCAAACACTTGTTCAACAAATAACCAGCCCCGTTGCACCTAATTGATCATATTTGGTGGCTATACGTTACAAAGTAATCTAGGCTGATTGACGTATAAATGAGCACAAGGCGCCATATTGGTGCAATGCTGCATCAATATAGTGCAATTTAATTCAAACGGAAGTGATAGATGCCCGTCTATGCCACAGAAATCGGCACACATATAGATGGCATGATAATCGCTTTCACTTTTGCCACTGTTGGAGTGAAGCTGATCATTCCGCATTTTTACATTAAACCTGGAGGACACGATGTCAGTAGAAAAGGCATTAGAGCTGATTAAAGAAAGTGAAGCGAAGTTTGTAGATTTACGTTTTACCGATACAAAGGGTAAAGAACAACACGTATCTATTCCTGCGAGCGTTGTAGATGAAGAGTTTTTCGAAGAAGGTAAAATGTTCGATGGTTCTTCAATCGCTGGCTGGAAAGGCATCAACGAATCAGACATGGTTCTTCTTCCAGACGCAACAAGCTGCGTAGTTGACCCTTTCGCTGAGGAAACACAAGTAAACATCCGTTGTGACATCGTTGAACCTTCAACAATGGAAGGTTATGAGCGTGACCCTCGTTCAGTTGCTCGTCGTGCAGAAGAATTCCTAAAATCAACTGGCATCGGTGACACATGTTTCTTCGGCCCAGAGCCAGAGTTTTTCCTTTTTGATGACGTACGCTTCCACACTGACATGGCGGGCTCTTTCTACAAGATTGACTCTTCTGAAGCTAAGTGGAACTCTGGCGAAGAGTTTGAAGGCGGCAACATGGCACACCGCCCAGGCGTTAAAGGCGGTTACTTCCCAGTACCACCAGTGGACTCTGCGCACGATATCCGTGCTGCAATGTGCCTAGTTATGGAAGAAATGGGCCTTGTTATCGAAGCGCACCACCACGAAGTGGCAACTGCTGGCCAAAACGAAATTGCTTGCGAATTTAACACGCTAGTTAAGAAAGCTGACGAAATTCAAGTTTACAAGTATGTAGTTCACAACGTTGCACACGCATACGGACAAACCGCTACCTTTATGCCTAAGCCGCTTGTTGGCGACAATGGTTCTGGTATGCACTGCCACCAATCTATCTCTAAAGATGGCGTAAACATCTTCGCGGGTGACAAGTACGCAGGCCTTTCTGAAGAAGCACTTTACTACATCGGTGGTATTATCAAGCACGCGCGTGCAATCAACGCGTTTGCTAACGCTTCAACTAACTCATACAAGCGTCTAGTTCCTGGATTCGAAGCACCGGTAATGCTTGCATACTCTGCACGTAACCGTTCTGCGTCTATTCGTATTCCTCACGTAACTAGCGATAAAGCGCGTCGTATCGAAGTACGTTTCCCTGATCCAACAGCCAACCCATACCTAGCGTTCACCGCTATGCTTATGGCCGGTATCGACGGTATTAAGAACAAGATCCATCCTGGTGATTCAATGGATAAAGACTTGTACGACCTACCGCCAGAAGAAGCTGCTGAAATTCCAACAGTTGCAAGCTCGCTAGAAATGGCGCTTGAAGCCCTTGATAACGACCGCGACTTCCTTAAAGCAGGTGGCGTTATGACTGACGACATGATTGATGCATACATCGATCTTAAGTCTGAAGAAGTAACCAAACTTAACATGACTACTCACCCAGTTGAGTTCGACATGTACTACAGCGTGTAAATTCGCACTGTATAGCAATTTATACTAAAGCCCGCTCTGCGGGCTTTTTTTATGCGTACGATTTATCTACTATGTTTTTATAGCTATGCTAACGAATACTCTTTCATGCTACATCAACTGCGCACAGGGCTTTGCCCCGCTGCACTTGCATACATCTAAAGAGGTTATCAATAAGCCAGACGTAGCAAGCTATGTAAATTAGCCAGCTAGCCAAAACCACATTAATTAGGTAACGACACGTGCACAACATGACGCGACACATTTGCTTAATTTCGCTATTACTAAGTAGCGGCAACGGCTTACTGCCTGTGCAAGCGGAAATGCTGAGCCAACAAAGTACCCAGCAAGAAGCACAAGAAAGCGAAACCGAACAAAGCGGCAATGCAACATCAGCTGCAGCTACCTCTCCAATGACCATATACAAGGTGGTAGGTAAAGACGGCTCTGTGACTTACACTGACAAGCCGCAGCAAAACGCAGAACCCCTAGCGTTCGATGTAAAAACGCAAAACGTAGTAACCGCGGCAAAGGTTACTCCACCTCCCCCTGCGAAGCCGGCTGCCCCCAAGCCCAACTATCGCGTAGTCATTAAGTCACCTGCACCAGAAGCGACAATTCGCAATAACTTGGGAGAATTCACTATCTCTGCCGCACAACCTGGTGCACCCAAAGCGCCAATCTACCGATTAATCTTTGACGACGCCCCATTAGCTAGCAATAGTTCAGGCGTCTTTAAGCTTTCTGGTATCCATCGTGGGGCACATACTTATAAAGTTGAACTCACGAACAATACGGGCAAGACTCTTGCATCGTCTCCATTACAAACCCTTTACCTGCATCAGGCATCGGCGTTAATTAATAACTAATAGCGTGCAACCATTGTTATGTATGCGCACCATAGAGGTTCAGTGAACATTTCTTCTTGAGCTCTTTATTCGCGCAACGCATCATTGCAAGCTACAATGCACAATTATGGTGCAAAGGAGACGAGCTCGGATGCATTCCACCGAGTTAGAAACACAACAGCTAATCAATAGCCTAAATACCGCACTGGTAATGGTAGACAACAAACTTACGATCGTTTATGCCAACCACGCTGGTGAAGCTTTGTTTGAGACTGGATTAAAACAACTTATTGGACATCCACTTCAAGATTTTTTCTTGCCGGGCACAATAGAAACCACCCGACTCAAAGCTGCCATCAGAAAAGGTGAAGATTTCACCGAAAACGAAATTAAGTTGGCTTTTCGAGATAACCGCTATGTATCTGCCGACCTAACCGTTACCAACTTGCACTTCGAAGACGGCCCACGACTGCTATTTGAAGTTAAAAAGATTGACCAGCAAAAGCGAATTTCTCGAGAAACTTTACAAAACGCGCAACATTACGCAGCACGGGAATTGGTTCGCGGCCTTGCACACGAAATCAAAAATCCTCTTGGTGGTATTCGCGGTGCAGCACAGCTATTAGAAAAAGAGCTGATTGACGAGCATAAAGAATTTACAAGCATGATCATTGAGCAGTCTGATCGTCTGCGAAACTTAGTTGATCGTTTGCTTGGACCTAATTCACTACCTCGATTTGAAGAAAGCAACGTGCATCAAGCGCTTGAAAAAATACGCAGCTTAATGCGCTTTGACTCAGACAATCCCATTACCATAGTTCGCGACTATGACCCCAGCATTCCACCGCTTATGTTAGACCCTGACATGATTCAGCAAGCGGTGCTCAATATTGTGCGCAACAGCGTTCAGGCATTAACCGAGAGTCAAACCCCCAACCCACAAATTAGGTTAATTACGCGAATAGAGCGCCAAATGACAATTCAAACGAAGCGTCACGCGCTGGTAGCAAAAATAAAAATTATTGATAACGGCCCGGGTATTCCGGCTGAAGTAAAAGACACACTTTTCTACCCCATGGTCACAAGCAAGCAAAATGGCTCTGGGTTGGGTTTGTCTATTTCACAGACCCTTATAAACCACCACGGCGGCAAAATAGATGTAGATAGCTACCCTGGTCACACTGAGTTCGTAATTTACATACCAATAGATCGTAAGGAGACAGACGATGACGAATGAGTCTGTGTGGATTGTCGATGATGACAGTTCTATTCGTTGGGTGCTGCAAAAGGCCTTACAAGCAGCAGATATCAGCTGCTTAAGTTTTGAAAACCCTGAAGATTTATTGCTTCAACTTCAAAGCGGCCAAGCCCCTGAAGTCATCATTTCAGACATAAGAATGCCACAAATGGACGGCATGACGTTACTGAACGAGGTGCATGCCTCGCACCCTATGCTCCCCGTTATCATTATGACGGCGCATTCGGATTTAGACAGCGCAGTTAATGCATATCAAAAAGGCGCCTTTGAATATTTGCCAAAGCCATTTGATATCGACGAGGCAGTAACCTTAACCCAGCGGGCGCTGGCACATGCCAGAGAGCAGTCCACCGTATCTAAAGCGCAAGTTGAAGACGTAGTAACGGAAATTATTGGCGAAGCACCTGCCATGCAGGAAGTGTTTCGTGCCATAGGTCGCTTGTCTCGCTCTTCAATTAGCGTGCTAATTAACGGGCAATCAGGAACGGGTAAAGAACTTGTGGCGCACGCCCTTCATAGGCACAGCCCAAGAGCAAGTAAACCTTTCATCGCCCTTAATATGGCCGCCATTCCTGCCGACCTTGTAGAGTCAGAGCTATTTGGCCATGAGAAGGGCGCGTTTACCGGAGCCCAGGCAGCTCGCCAAGGCCGCTTCGAACAAGCCGACGGCGGTACACTGTTCTTAGATGAAATAGGCGATATGCCGTTAGATGTACAAACCCGCCTTTTACGTGTGCTTGCAGACGGCCAGTTTTATCGTGTGGGTGGTCACCAGTCAGTAAGTGTGGACGTACGCATCATCGCTGCAACTCACCAGAATTTAGAACAAAGGGTTGCTGAAGGTAAGTTTAGGGAAGATTTGTTCCACCGCTTAAACGTTATCCGAGTGCACCTTCCTTCACTTAACGAGCGCCGCGAAGATATTCCATTACTAACCCGTCACTTCTTGCGCCGAGCAGCCAAAGAACTTGATGTAGAAGCTAAAAGCATATCGAAAGACGCTGAGCGCGTAATGTCTCAGCTACCATGGCCTGGAAACGTAAGGCAGCTAGAAAACGTGTGTCGCTGGTTAACGGTAATGGCGAGTGGTCAAGAAGTGCTGCCCAGCGATCTGCCACCGGAAATTCACAGCGATAGCAGTATTGAAAAACCTAGCGCTGAATCGGGTGAGTGGCCAGATTTGTTGGCAAGCTGGACCGATAAACAGCTTCGCGACGGCCATCACAATATTCTTAACGACGCGATGCTGACGTTTGAGCGTATTATGCTTGAGCGAGCACTTCAGCACACTCATGGCCACAAACAAGATGCGGCTAAACGCTTGGGTTGGGGAAGAAATACCCTAACAAGAAAGTTAAAAGAACTGGGTGTGAACTAACCCTAATGACTACGCCGTAAGCTAGCAGGGAACTCGCTGCTAGCTTATAAGCGGCTTGCGACCTAATGTCCTTTCGTCAGTAGCGCCGTCATTCCCTGATTGAAATGCCTTACCCACTTCATACTAAACTGGCCTTTGGCGCTTCGATTTATTTCTATCACCGCCTCTTTTTTGGAAAGTACGTTATCTTCATTGTGCGCTCTTGGGTGTGTCATTGCATCGTAGGTATCAACAATGGCTAGTAACTTCGCACCTTCACATATATCGTCTTCTTTTAGCCCCAATGGATAACCTGTTCCATCAGTGCGTTCATGGTGCTGCATCACGATTTTGCGCGCCATATCCCATTGGTCTAGGTGCTCTAACAAACGGGCACTTTTATACACATGAGAGCGCATAAGATTAAATTCGATATCGCTTAGCGCATCGCCTTTGTGCAAAAGCTTCAATGGCATGAAGGCCATTCCGAAGTCATGTACATAGCTGGCTACGGCAAGCTGATCTTCGTCTATAGGGTTTTCGGCCACGTCGTTAATATACATAGCCAGTTTGGCAATGCGATCACCACGACCAGACCAGTAGTTAGAGCGGCGTTCAATGGTTTGCATTAAGTCGCGGAAAAATAGAATATCTTGCTTCTTTTCACTACTAATATCTTTAGGAATACCTGTAGCCGCTAACGTAGGGGGCTTTATCTGAACGTTTTGTGGGTCGTCTTCATCCGCAACAATATCTAACGCTGGGTTAAGTAATAAGACCGCTTCGGTAAGGCGTTTTTCATGCTCAGCAGTATTTTCAGGTGTCACACGACCGATAGCTAAAACCAGCTGATTGTGAAGATTGTCATCGTATTCGGCTTTCCCACTGGCCATTACAGCCTCTACGAAGGCTTTTACTCTGTCCATGGTAAGCAATACCAAGTCACTCATAGTACTTGTGTACGCCACCTGCCCTTTGCGCAAATAATCTAGCAAGTCCTCTACATGCTGCAAAAGCGGGATCATGGGAGAGAAGTTAACCAGGCCTAAATCACCTTTAATGGTGTGGATTGAGCGAAACAGAGCACGCTGCAATTCGTTGTCTTCCGGACGAAGCTCTAGTTCAATCAAGGTTTGTTCACTTGATTCATAGAGTTCGTTTATTTCCTCCATAAGGTCAGCAAGAATATCTTCTTCTAGGTCGTCTGGAGTAAATGTCTGCATATAGTGGTTACCGAGTTAGGTTCGATTGCGCTTTTTATTATTGTAATTGGGTATCGGCAAAATTTCCTCATACTAAAGGTGAGAAACATAGCCACTTTTGCAACTTATTGCTCAACTATACCTTCCGCACTGTAAAAACTCATCGGACAAGTGTACGCTGAAACTTCATCTATACTGCGCGCGTCAATTGTATCTAGGAGTTGTTTTGATCGCTTTATTCCGCATTCCGGCACTTTTTATCGCTTTTTTACTCATTAACATCGTTCTGCTAATTGTTTGTATCGCACGACCTTTTCACAAAGATAACGTGCATATTGCGGGTAGTATGTATTCACTTATGGCTAAGGTCGTAGGTCTCAAAATTATTATAAAGAAAGATCCTGCGGTTAAAATAAACGAGCCCTACGTCTACATCGCCAATCATCAAAACAGTTTCGACGTTATCACTATCTGTAAAGCTGCACTGCCTGGCGTGGTAACCATTGGCAAAAAGAGCTTAAAGTGGATCCCTATTTTCGGCCAAATCTATTGGTTGTCAGGCAATATCATGATTGATAGAAAGAATTCAGGTAAAGCCCGTAATACACTCGATATTGCTGCAAAACGCATTGCGAAAAAGAAAACGTCGGTATGGCTATTCCCAGAAGGTACACGAAGCTATGGCAGAGGCATATTACCTTTTAAGCAAGGTGCATTTCGCCTAGCTAAGACCACCAACGAACCGGTTGTTATGGTAACCGCCAGCAATTTGCACAATAAAGTAAAATGGAACCGTTGGAATAACGGCATTGTGCTTATTGATATTGCTGCCCCTCAGGCTTTGAGCGAGGACAAGACAATTAAAGAGTGGATGGTGCATTTTAACGATGAAATGAAACAAAAGTTTGATGCGCTTAATACACAGGTCGATGAACTGGAAAAAAGCAGGTAAACTTGCGTCAAAATTGCTAACGAGTGTTTATTATGACCCAGTTCGATGAAAGAGAAGAGTGGTACGAGTTTAACCAAGAAACTATTGATGCCCTTCTAGAAGACGGCAGCCAAGCCGATGCCGAATATACCATTGAGCACCACTTCGCCAGCACTGACTTCGACGTGCTAGAAAAGGCAGCTGTTGATGCGTTTAAAGCTGGTTTTGAAGTCACCGACGCAGAAGAGCTTATTCTTGACGATGGCGAAACCATTTTCTGCTTCGACGCGGTTGCAGAGAGAAAGCTAGATATTGAAAAACTTAATGCGGACTCTGACGCCTTGCTTAAAATTGCCGACAAGCATGATGTAACCTACGACGGTTGGGGTACTTACTTCGAGCCGCGTGAAGAAGGTGAATACGAAGAAGAAGATCACTACTTCGACGACTGATCTCTAAGGCACCCTCACCGTTTTAACTGAGAAGGCGTTAAGTTACCCTTCAGCTTTTGTTCATCTTTTTCCGTCAACAATGACACTGTCATTATCGATTGGAAAAGGATGGACAGATGAAAAAGCTACTTTTCTCACTTACTACATATTCTGCTATTGCAACAATACAGCTTGCGCTTATGTCACCTGTGCATGCCAGTACCGAAAATAGCGCACAAAACAAAAATGTTACCTCTAACGAATACCGTTACGACAAACCATTTGTTGCCGCTGAATCGCTGCTGCCTAAAACCTCAGGTGCATTGACAAGCGAAGAAACAATCTCTCAATCTGTTGATGACGTTGAGACTGATCAACAGTCCCTTCCCAAGGCGGGTAAGCATCAACAGCATTTAGCCGTGAGTAAGTCCTCTAGCGATATCGTAGTCAGCAGTATTAATGAGTTTTGGATTTATGAAAGCTGGGTAACGCTTGAGCAGGACGTTGATTACGATGGTTATCACTCTACGTTTTCGATTGAGTTTGACGCCGACACCATTTTCACTCGCGCGCCAGTATACGCGGTCCTGTATTTGGGAAAAAACGACGTGTACGAGTCGATTCACGTGTCGTCTGAATTTTACATCTACTCAGAAGACTCAACAGATACCTTTACTATTGAAAGCACATTAGTTTCTGGCTATCCGGCCGGTGAGTACGACATTCTATTAGAGCTTTATGATGCAGATACCGAAATGCTTGTGGCGTATACCGATGCCTATGATGACAGTGCACTCGCCTATCTTCCCCTTGAAAGTGAAAATAATGAATATGTGGTTGAAGATACGGTAGTCATAGTAGAAGAGCATGGCGGAGCATGGTCTTTACTCCCACTGTGTCTATTAGGTGGCATTGTACTTGTTAGACGCAGAATCAAGCGGAATATCTAAGCCTTAGCTAGTGACGATCGTATCGAAAAGATAGCTGATACCCTGCTATTTCGCGTTCAGTTATCTTTTTGATTGGAGTCTATTTCTTCAACCTCTACTACAACTTTTTCTACCAGCTTCACTCTTCCCTGCTTCACTAGCGCTTGTCTTAATACATACTCTATTTGCGCATTTACACTGCGCAAGTCATCGGCAGCCCATCGCTCCATGGCGGCAAGTACATTTTCATTTATCCTAAGTGGATACGCTTTTTTCTTTGCCAAAATCACAAACCTTATGTGCCGCAGTGCATCGCTGCGGCACTACAATTTCAAACTTAAATTAAAAAAACGAGCTAGTAGATTGTACCTGTATTAATAACCGGTTGCGTCGACTTATCACCACAAAGCACAACTAATAAATTACTGATCATCGTCGCTTTACGCTCTTCATCAAGCTCTACTACACCCTTTTCATTTAATCGCTGAAGTGCCATTTCTACCGTTCCCACAGCACCATCTACAATTTGCTTCCGGGCAGCCACAATAGCTGATGCCTGTTGACGCTGTAGCATGGCACTAGCGATTTCTTGCGCGTAGGCAAGGTGGCTGATACGAGACTCCAAAATTGTGATCCCAGCTTTCGCAAGGCGAGCCTGGATCTCTTCTTGTAAACGCGCTGATATCTCTATCGGGTGGCTACGAAGTGCAACTTCCGCTTGCTCGTCGTCACGAGGATCGTAAGGAAAGCTACTTGCCATATTGCGGATTGCGGACTCACTTTGAATTCGCACAAAACTTTCGTAATCGTCTACGTCAAACATTGCTTCAGCAGTATCGCTCACTTTCCACACGACAATAGAGGCGATTTCAATGGGGTTTCCTTGATTGTCGTTAACTTTAATTCTGGCACTTTCAAAGTTTCTTATGCGCAAAGAAATATTAGCTCTACGGAACAAAGGAATTGTCCAGCGTAATCCAACATCAGAGACAGTACCTACATAGCTGCCGAAAAACGTCATGACCTTAGCTTGGTTGGGTTGCACCATGAAATAGCCCAACCACAAACTTCCCACTAAAACGCTTAGAATTAAACCAGCTTCGGGGTTACCCGACACTGCATAGAAAAACGTAGCAGCCTGTGCGACTAGCAAAATACAGATCATCAAATAACCGTTTACCGAAAACCCTTTCTTTTCTTTCATATCACTCACCTTTGATATCATTTTGATATCTTTATAATACAAAATTTAACTACTCGCTAATTTTGATGTGTTACCAAATATGTCAAAGCAGCGTTTTATTTTTAACTATGAGGTAACATTTTTTGGTAACTCTATGAAATAGATGCCAGAATGATGGAGGGTCATCGTTTACTATGGACGTACGTTAATGCCTTCAAACTCAGATAAAAACGTCGCTTCTTCTTTCCAGCGCCGTACCTTATTAAAGGGCGGTCTCGCTTTTGGCCTTACTGCGGGCATTACCCCTTTTTCAATCGGAAAAGAAAAACCGACGCTGCGCGTATTAGGCACTCATGTCACGCTTCAAGAAGCCATTCGTCAGCGCGCCATGGAAGACTTAGGCATTAATATTGAGTTCGAGCCGGGTGGCAGTGCAACCGTTCTTCAAAAGGCGTCGATGAACCCCACGTCATTCGACCTTTATGAGCAGTGGTCTAATAGTATTACTGTATTGTGGCGTGCTCATGCTATTCAGCCCATAGAGAAAAAACGCCTTCAGTATTGGGAAGAAATAAACGATTTAAGCAAGACCGGAAAACTTACCGAGAACGCGCGAATGGGCGCTGGCGACGCACCGCATAAAATTATTAATGTTCAGGACGACGGCACTCTGGGCGCCAACCATACTGACACAATTAGTTTTTTACCTTATGTGCACAATGTTGACTCTTTTGGCTATGACACATCAAAGTTACCCAAAGAACTGCAAGGGCAAGAAGAAAGCTGGGGCTGGCTTTTAGACAGTCGCTATTCAGGAAAAGTGGGCATAGTCAACGACCCCACTATCGGACTTTTCGATTTAGCACTTGCTGCACAAGCTAAAGGATTCATTCAATTCCAAGATATCGGTGCCATGACCGAGTATGAACTTGATGATTTGTTTAGCTTACTTATAGAGTTGACTCAGTTAAACCATTTCAATGGATTCTGGACCTCGGTCCCTGAGTCTGTTGAGTTCATGAAAAGTGGACGGGTTGCATTCGAAAGCATGTTCTCGCCTGCGGTCTCTGCACTGAACGGTCAAGATATTCCGGTTACGTTTGCAGCACCGAAAGAAGGCTACCGCGGATGGCACGGTGTAATGTGCATGTCCTCTGCCACACAAGGTAGAATAAAGGACGTGGCTTATGAGTATATGACCTGGTGGCTGTCGGGGTGGCCTGGCGCATTTATTGCCAGACAAGGCTACTATATTTCCAACCCTAAACGTTCAGCTCAATATCTTTCAGACGCCGAATGGAATTACTGGTACAAAGGGCAAGTAGCATCAGAGCCGCTAAAAGGGCCCGACGGAAATATTAGTGTTAGACAAGGCGCCCAGCGCACTGGTGGGAGTTATGAAGAGCGTTTTAGTAATGTTGCCGTATGGAATACCGTCATGCCAACCTACGAATACAGTTTGCAGAAGTGGTACGAATTCATCACTGCATAATGTTGCGTTAAGTAAAACCCATAACGTTAATGGAATAAGGCTTTTTTAGTTCACATGTTATCGTCAATTCGAATTCAGCTTATCACCGTGCTACTCGCTCTTATAGCGCTTATATTGGCACAGGGGTTTATTGCTAGAGAAAACCAAGAAGTCCTAAACAAAGGCGTGGCATCAGCGTCAAAGGCAGTAGTTGATGTTGCACTTGTTAAGGAACTTGAACGGGATGTGGTGGACTTACAGCGCAACGTGCTCATATTCAAAGAGAATGCGAGTAAATCAGCCATTACTCGCTTCAGTCGACTCATGGTGACCATTAACACCAAACTCGACAAGTTAGCCCTGGTAGACGAAGACAAGGAAATACAGGAAGACAACCATATCCTTTCAAGAATGAAGGAGCACCTTAACGCCTATCAGGAGAATTTTACCCAAGTTGTCGATGCGCGCTCTGAAAGAGATAACCTTATAGCAAGAGGCACCCTATCTGATATTACGTTACTGGAAAAGATACTGAGTGACGCTAAAACAAACGGAGATATCTCTGCTGCCTCTGAAGAACAGGCAAAGACGCTTCTTATTCGGGCAGAAAATGCGATGTTGAAATATCTGATGAAACCCGACATGGGTTTTATTCGAGCATTCAACGAAGCCGCAGATTCACTACGAAAATTAACGCTAACGAAAAATACATCCCTTCAGGAAAGAGTGGAGCGATTGTCGGAAAAAATTAAAGCCGATTTCGTTAAGCTAACCCAGATAACCCAAGGTAATTTATTCTTGGTTAACGTAGTCATGGCGGGGTCTGCCAATGAATTTCTCTATTTAAGCGGTGAGCTGGCCAAAAAAGTAACCACAGACTCTGAAATTGCGACTCAACGCACCTACACACTGGCTGAAAGCACACAGCGTAACGGAGAGTTATTTTCTCTTGTTGCCATTCTACTCGCCCTCTCAGCAGCGCTGTTTGCCATGTTTCGCATATTGGGCCCTATCCGCTCTATCACTCAAGTTTTCAACAAACTTGCCCAAGGCGTACAAATTTCCAATATTCCTGGCAGCAGCCGAAAAGATGAGATTGGCAAGCTAGCAAAAGCGGCGCTTGTTTTTAGTGATAAAAACCGAGAGACAGAAAAACTGCTAGATGAAGCAAGAACCATGAACTCTCAGCTTGAAAGCTTAAATAAAGCGATTACTGAGGCGAAAATAAAAGCGGAGCAAGCAACCGCGTCAAAGAGTATGTTTTTAGCCAATATGAGTCATGAAATCCGCACGCCGATGAATGGCATTATCGGGCTAATAGAACTGGCGCAACAGCAAGAGCTGTCCACTACTGTTAAAGGGTATCTCGACAAGGCAGCGTATTCTGGGCAAATATTATTGAGCGTAATTAACGATATTCTCGACTTCTCAAAAATTGAAGCGGGTAAATTGAAGATTGAGGAAGTGAGCTTTTCTTTGCATTCACTGTTCGACAACCTCATTGCAGTCATTGCACTACGCGCAAAAGAAAAGAACTTATCGGTGCACTTTACGGTAAACCCAAAGATACCTCCGCAAGTAATTGGCGACCCACTGCGTATTGCCCAAATAATTATGAATATAGGCAACAATGCTGTGAAGTTCACCGAGCAAGGGCGTATAGATATTGAGTTTGATGGCAGCCTGAATGAAAAAGGGAACGTGTTAAACCTTACCATGCGAATCACCGATTCCGGCATAGGTATGAGTGCAGCCCAGCTAGATAGAATATTTAATCCTTTCACTCAAGCAGACGGTTCAACCAATAGAAAATACGGCGGTACCGGCCTTGGCCTTGCGATTGTAAGCCAGCTTACTGAACTTATGAACGGCCGCCTTGATGCCACTTCTACTATGGGAAAAGGCAGTACGTTTGAAGTTGAACTGCCGCTGAAAGCATTTAAAAACCAACCTGGCGTGCTTGAACAAACACCTCAGCTACCTGTTGATAGCCTTTATGTTACTGAAGCAGCATTGCTGCCTGCGGCTTATTGCAACCAAATACAGCTGCCAACTAAATCAACGCTATCAATAGAAGATGCCAAAAATATCGCCGCTTTACCTGAACATATCATTGTAGATATCCATGAGTTCAGTGAATTCAGACAGAATATTGCTTGGTTAAACACCTTGCTAGAAAAAGGGAAGTCGGTAGGCCTGGTAATGGAAAGTGCAGGCAGCGCGCTACAAGCTAAATATGACACGCTATGGAAAGGTCCACTTATCATGCATCCATTCACACCTGCGCAATTTGAGCGTTTTGTTCATCAGGTGATATCTAAAGATGCAAGTTATGACGGACATCATTTCAGTGAAGAAGCGGAAGCAACGTCGCTAGAAGGCCACGTTCTATTAGTGGAAGACAATAATATAAATCAACTCGTCACCGGAGAAATGCTTACCAATCTTGGGCTTACTTTCGATATTGCAGAAGATGGCAAGCAAGCCGTGCAAAAAGTAGAAAATGCCCCGCAGTACGACCTAATATTGATGGATGTACAAATGCCGGTGATGGACGGTTATGAAGCAACCAAACAACTCCGCGAAAAAGGCTTTACTGGCGTACCTATTATCGGCCTTTCGGCTAATGCAATGAAGGAAGATAAACAAAGCGCGATAGACGCGGGTATGAACGACTACCTCACCAAGCCAATAAAGCAAAAATCATTGATAGGCATGTTAAAACAGTACTTAGGCAAACAGCTCTAAACGCCAACGTAAAGATAGGCTCGTATACCAATTCGCATAAATAGTTACCCACTCAATAGGCGCTGGCAAGCTTCCTAGCGAAGTGTGAGAATGCAGGAACGGCTTTCGAACAAACGCGCTATGTTTAGGGCCTGTTAAATCGCGAATAAAAAAGGGCTACCTTTCGGTAACCCTTCTAATTTGTATCGATAACCCCCGTTCTAGGGGCTGCACTTAAAGCGCTTTAATGGTCTCGAACTGCTCTTTAAGTTTGGCTAGGGCTTTTTCACCCTCTTCCAACTTAGCGCGTTCCTTTTCAATTACCGCTTCTGGCGCATTACTTACGAACTTCTCGTTACCCAATTTGCCGCGAGTACGAGATACATCTTTCTCGATTTTCTCCATGGCTTTAGTAATACGAGCAAGCTCTGCGTCTTTGTCGATAAGCCCTGCCATTGGGATAAGAATTTCCATCTCACCCACAAGTGCTGTTGCGCTGGCTGGCGCTTCTTCACCGTCTTTTAATATGGTTACGGTTTCAAGCTTAGAAAGCTTATCTAGGAATGCCTTAGCCGCATCAAGACGACGCGCGTCTTCGTCGCTTACGTTTTTAAGTAGCGCATTAAGTGGTTTGTTTGGCGAGATATCCATTTCACCACGGATATTACGAATACCCACGATAAACTTCTTCACCCACTCGATATCAGCTAGTACTTTGTCGTCTTGTTTCGCTGCATCAACTTCAGGGAATGCCTGAACCATAATGCTTGCGCCCTCTTCCACCTTAAGTGCACTTAGTGGCACAACGCGCTGCCAGATAGTGTCGGTGATAAATGGCATTAGTGGGTGCAACAAGCGAAGCAGGCTTTCAAGTACGTTAATAAGCGTATGACGTGTACCGCGCTTTTCAGCTTCGGTGCTGGCGTCATTGTTAAGCACAGGCTTAGTAAGCTCTAGATACCAGTCGCAGAACTGGTTCCAGGTGAACTCGTAAACGGTTTGCGCAGCAATGTCGAAACGATAGTCTTCAAGCGCCTTTTCAAACTCAACCAGCGTTTGTTGGAACTTAGCCCAAATCCAGCGATCGGCCATGCTAAGTACCATTTCGCCGCCGTCACGACCGGTATCGTGCTCTTCTGTGTTCATCAATACGAAACGCGATGCGTTCCAAATCTTGTTACAGAAATTGCGGTAGCCTTCAACACGGGCCATATCAAAGTTAATATCGCGGCTGGTTGACGCCATGGCTGCAAAGGTAAAGCGCAATGCGTCTGTACCGTAGGCCTGAATACCATCAGGGAACTGTTTACGGGTACGCTTGGCAATCTTCTCAGCAAGCTGAGGCTGCATCATGCCCGCGGTGCGTTTAGTGACTAGCGACTCAATATCAATACCGTCAATCAAATCGATTGGGTCAAGCACGTTGCCCTTCGACTTTGACATTTTATCGCCGCTCTCATCGCGGATAAGACCAGTAATGTAGATGTCTTTAAACGGAATTTTGCCCGTGAACTTCTTGGTCATCATGATCATTCTGGCAACCCAGAAGAAAATGATGTCAAAGCCGGTTACTAGCACTGAAGACGGCACGAAGGTTTCTAGATCAGGCGTTTCTTCTGGCCAACCCATGGTGGCGAACGGCCATAGTGCACTTGAGAACCAGGTATCCAGTACATCGTCGTCCTGTGAAAGCGTTACGTCACTGCCAAGGCCGTGTTTTTCACGCACTTCTTCTTCGGTGCGGCCAACAAAAACGTTGCCGTTTTCGTCGTACCACGCCGGAATGCGGTGTCCCCACCACAGCTGACGTGAAATACACCAGTCTTGGATGTTGTGCATCCACTGGTAGTAAGTCTTGTTCCAGTTCTCTGGCACAAAACGAATTTCGCCGCTTTCAACCGCTTCAATCGCAGGTTTAGCAAGAGACTCAACGGCTACATACCACTGGTCAGTTAGGTATGGTTCGATAACTGCGCCAGTTCTGTCGCCACGTGGCACTTTAAGCTTGTGCGGCTCAATCTTAACCAATGCGCCTTGTGCGTCTAAATCGGCCACGATCTGCTTACGGGCGTCGAAGCGATCTAAACCGCGATACGCTTCAGGCGCATCATCGTTAATTTTCGCATCGTCGGTAAGAATGTTGATCATAGGCAAGTTATGACGCTTACCCATGTCGTAGTCGTTGAAGTCGTGAGCAGGCGTAATTTTAACGCAGCCTGTACCGAATTCTTGGTCTACATAGTCATCGGCGATAACCGGAATTAAACGGCCAGTAATCGGTAGCTTAATTTCTTTGCCGATAAAGTCTTGATAGCGCTCGTCATCTGGGTGTACCGCAACCGCTGTATCACCTAGCATGGTTTCAGGGCGCGTTGTCGCAACCACTAGCTCACCGCTACCATCTGCAAGTGGGTAGCGCATGTGCCACATTTGGCCGTCTTCTTCTTCGTTCAGTACTTCAAGATCAGATACTGCAGTGTGAAGCACTGGGTCCCAGTTAACCAAACGCTTACCACGGTAAATAAGACCTTCTTCGTGTAATTTAACGAACACTTCCGTTACGGCTTTAGACAGGTCTTCGTCCATGGTGAACACTTCACGAGACCAGTCAGGAGACGTACCTAAACGGCGCATTTGACCGGTGATCGTTCCGCCGCTGTGCTCTTTCCATTCCCACACTTTCTTGATGAAGTCTTCGCGACCTAAATCGTGGCGCGTCTTGCCTTCAGCGTTAAGTTGGCGTTCTACCACCATCTGGGTAGCAATACCGGCGTGGTCAGTACCCACTTGCCATAGCGTATTGTCGCCCTTCATGCGGTGGTAACGGGTTAAGGCGTCCATAATGGTTTGCTGGAAACCATGGCCCATGTGAAGGCTACCGGTAACGTTTGGTGGCGGAAGCAAAATACAATAAGGGTCGCCGCTACCTGAAGCTTTAAATAAACCCGCCTCTTCCCATGACTTGTAGCATTGCTGCTCGATGGACTGCGGTTCGAAGGTTTTATCCATTACACACTCTCAAATTGAAGCTAAACGCGAATGACTTATGCAGATTTGAACTGCATATTGCATCCAGCTTGCTGATAGTTTTTGTATCTTACCCGCGCGGCCTGTTTGGCGTTCTCGTCCACGGGTACAAAATCGATGATTTGACGATGCTGGTTGGGTGTAGGCACCATACCGGACCCCACATTAACCACCATTTGTCGTCTGGCTACCTGCTCTGGCCGCCAACAAATTTCCACCGGCGTTCCCGATTGCGGCCCTTCACCATAAAGGTTATGGGGCACAAAGCGGTCAGCCGGCAGCTGCCACAACAATTCATCAACTTCTTCAGCCTGCGCCTGTGTATCGCACAGCACGCTAATTTTTTGCTTATTGGCAAACGCTGATGCAATAACTTCGCTGGCGCGGCCTGCCACACCATTGTCACTGCTGGTAAGTTGATAAAATATCACTTGTGGCATGAATGATTAGTCCTCTAACTTGATATCAGCGCGGTTCATTAGGAACTGAGACAGCATAGGCACTGGACGGCCTGTTGCGCCTTTGTTCTTACCACTGCGCCATGCCGTACCGGCAATATCAAGGTGAGCCCAGTTGTACTTCTTAGTGAAGCGCGACAAGAAACAACCCGCAGTAATTGACCCTGCTGGGCGACCACCAAGGTTCGTCATGTCGGCAAACGGGCTTTCAAGCTGCTCTTGGTAATCGTCCCATAGCGGTAGACGCCATGCGCGATCTGAGCTTTGCTCTGACGCATTAAGTAGTTCGTGAGCAAGCGGATTGTGCGTACTCATTACCGCTGTTGCATGGTGACCAAGTGCGATAATCGCTGCGCCAGTTAGCGTGGCTACGTCAATTACTAGCTCTGGGTCGAAGCGCTCTACATAGGTTAGCGCGTCGCATAATACTAAACGGCCTTCGGCATCAGTGTTTAGCACTTCAACGGTTTGACCCGACATAGTCGTTAGAATGTCACCCGGACGGTACGCTTTGCCATCTGGCATGTTTTCACAGCCTGCCAATACACCAATAACGTTAATGGGCAGATTCAGCGCCGCGATAGTGTGCATGGTACCCAGTACGCCTGCAGCACCACCCATGTCGTACTTCATTTCATCCATGGCTTCGCCTGGCTTAATTGAAATGCCGCCTGAATCGAACGTAAGGCCTTTACCTACAAGTACAATTGGGGCTTGATCAGCTGGGCCACCGCGATGATGCATAATACTCATCATACTTTCGTTGTCTGAACCACGACCTACAGCCAAATACGCTTGCATACCAAGCTCTGCCATTTGGGTTTCATCAACGACTTCAGCGGTTACGCTGTCGTACTGGCTGGCAAGCTCTTGCGCCTGCTGCCATAGGTACGCTGGGTTACAGATGTTTGGCGGCATGTTAGCCACATCTTTGGTCACTTTCGCACCACGAGCAACCGCTAAACCATGCTCAACTGCACGTTCACCCACAGTAAGTTCACGGCGTGTAGGTACGTTAAATACAATTTTACGCAGTGGGCGACGTGGTTCGCCTTTCTTGGTTTTAAGCTGCATAAAGGTGTAAAGCGTGTCTTCAGTTGCTTCTACTGCCTGACGTACTTTCCAGTAGGTATCGCGACCTTTAACGTGAAGTTCGGTAAGGAAACATACCGCTTCCATCGAGCCTGTTTCATTCAATGTTTGAATGGTTTTGGCGATTATGTTTTTGTACTGGCGCTCGTCTAATTCGCGCTCTTTACCACAACCGACTAGAAGCACGCGCTCGCTTAGTACATTTGGCACGTTGTGTAGCAACAACATTTGGCCGGCTTTACCTTCAAGGTCGCCACGGCGTAACAAGTTGCTGATATAACCTTCACTGATTTCGTCTAGCTGTTCAGCCACTGCCGTTAGGCGGCGCGGCTCGAAGACACCTACAACAATACATGCGCTGCGTTGCTTTTCAGGACTGCCACTTTTTACACTAAACTCCACGATATCACCTCGCTTTTCGTCGTTTATGGTTTGCACGATGACTAAAATCACGTAACGTTTCGCGCTGCTTTATGTTTTAATACGCAGCATAACTTTTTAGTTCGCTGCAATTCACGCTTAAAGACCTATTGAATATAGGTTAAATTTGCGTCAAAACACCATGCAAACGGTTTATGATTGCAGGCAAAACTTGTAAAAACGGTAAGTTTAAACAAAATTGTGCTTTCTTTCACTAAAATTCCTAATTTTCCGGAAGGGCTGAGATGCTGATATTCCGCTATTTACTTAAGGAAACGCTGAAATCTCAGTTAGCGATTTTCTTTATCCTAATGGCAATTTTTGTCACCTTGCGATTTGTGCGCGTTTTGGGCGACGCCTCGGACGGTGATATTCCCGCTGGGCTAGTGCTTGGCTTCCTAGGTTTATATGCCCCTATCCTCTCTTCATTAGTGCTGCCTATCAGCGCCTATTTGGGCATTATGCTGGCACATGGCAGGCTGTATGTAGACAGTGAAATGACCGTAATGCGAGCCTGTGGTATCAGTGAATGGTATGTAACGCGGGTAATGCTGTTCTTGTCTGTACTTATCATGATAGTCACAGGCGCAATTACCCTTTATTTCGCGCCATTGGCTGCAGAGAACGAGTATCAGCTGCGAGAAAAAGCCAGAAATGAGGCGGGAATATCGGCGCTAATGCCAGGTAGATTCCAGCAAACCGGTAACGAAAAAGCGGTTATTTTTGTTCACGATGTAGACAATAACGATAAGCTACAACGTGTGTTTTTATCGCAAAATCAAACAGACGATAGCGAAGGCGACGTGCGCGTTGTGTATGCACAAACTGGTGAAGTGGCAAATAACCCTGACGGCACGCGAAACCTTGTACTGAAAGAAGGGGTACAGTACGAAGGAAAGCAATCTGAAAAGGCTTTCCGCAAAGTAGAATTTGACGAATACCAAATTCAGATTGCCGATAAACCTGCCGACGAAACTCGTCGTAAGGTAAGCGTACTGCCTACTAACGAACTGTGGGAAGACGACAGTATTGAAGCTAGAGCAGAACTTCAGTGGCGTATTGCCATACCGCTTTCCATTCCGTTTTTAGTACTAATTGCTGTGCCGCTAAGCGCAGTCGACCCGCGTCAGGGGCGCTTTGGTAAAATGTTCCCTGCCATCCTGCTTTACTTGGGATACTTCTTGCTGCTGCTTGCGAGTAGACGAGTGTTAGAAGACGGCAAAATGCCACCTCAGCTTGGCTTATGGTGGGTGCATACCATCATGCTGATTATTGGTGTCATGTTGATTGTGCGAGACAGAAAAACCGGCACTGAGCTTCGCGCTTGGATATTGGGGAAAAAGTAGATGTTTAAGATCCTCGATTTATATATCGCCCGTACGCTGTTAGGCACTATTACCGTTACGCTTAGTGTACTAATTGGCTTAAGCGCGCTTATTAAATTTGTAGAACAGCTGCGAAAAATTGGCGAAGGCGACTATGACATGCTGGTCGCATTTATCTACGTATTGCTAAGCTTGCCTCGCGACTTAGAGCAGTTCTTCCCTATGGCAACATTGCTGGGCGGCCTTATTGGCATGGGCGTACTGGCTAGCAATAGCGAATTGGTAGTGATGCAGGCCGCAGGTATGAGCCGCTGGAACATCATAAACTCAGCCATGAAGTCGACCCTTGTAATGATCTTATTAGTGATGGCCGTTGGCGAGTGGGTCACCCCGTACAGTGAAACCAAGGCAAAACAGATAAGAACTGAAGCCATTTCAGGCGGTAGTTTATTTTCTTCCGATAAGCTGGTGTGGGCAAAGGATGGCGACCGATTTGTAAGCATAGGTCAGGTGTTAAGCCAAGACTCTCTCAAAGATGTGAGCATATTTAGCTTTAACCCTGACTTGTCGCTAGAGAGCATTACTCACGCTAAAAATGGGGCCTTCGACGGCGACGGTTGGTGGCTAAGCGACGTTGAAGTAACCAAGTTTACTGAAACGAATGTTACAGTAGATGAAAATAACCGCATGCGTTGGAATTCAACACTGACACCAGACAAACTAGGCATTGTTGCGGTTAAGCCAGAGGCTTTATCTATTACTGGGCTGCTGGATTACGTGAACTACCTAGAAAATAACGATCAAGACCCTTCTCGTTATCAACTCGCCTTGTGGCGCAAGGTATTCCAACCTATTTCGGTAGGCGTAATGCTGTTAATGGCATTGTCGTTCATCTTTGGCCCGCTGCGTAGCGTTACAATGGGCGCTCGCGTGATCATGGGCGTACTGACAGGCTTCGGTTTCTTTATTCTCAATGAAGTATTTGGCCCAGTGAGTTTAGTCTATCAGCTGCCACCATTCCTTGGCGCCTTACTGCCTAGCTTACTGTTTGCGGCCATTGCAGGGGTAATGTTGAGGCGTTGATCAAGCTATCACATTCGTCTACTTCAACAGTCAAAACTAATAAAAAGAGCTTGCAGCCTCTTTTTTTGTTATTTTTTAGCGCCTTACAAAGCACGTTTACCAGCTCTTGTGGTCGTTCGCTTCTTTGGTCAACTTCAGCACTTCGGTCTTTGCCAGTCGGTCTTGCAGTGATTGTTTATTTTTAAAATCAAACAAAACAAGTAAGGTGCCTAGACCACCTAACGATGCTATTAGGCGAATGAACAAGCGTGGCCAGGTCATTGGCTCTTCAACCGTGCTGTAAATTCGCAAACGCCATGCACGCATGCCTAGGGTTTGCCCGCCCCTGCGCCAGAACCACAAGAAAAACCCAGCTATCCACAAGCCCACCCACGTTTGAATAAGCAGCTTATAACCAAAAGAGGCCTGAATCAGATCGGCAGGTTCAGCATAGCCTTGCAGGTCAAGGGCGCCATTTTTCAGCATGACCACCAGCGTTACGATCATGACCATGGCCGCACACATCCCTACGGCAGTAGCCACGAGCGTGTCGTAAATCATTGCCAACAAACGCCTAACGAATCCAGCTCGCTCAAGCGATGAACTGTCTGATTCTGAGTTGGGCGCGTTTTTATCATCCTTCGCCTTTAAGTGATTAGATGATGAGGACTTCTTCTTGGCTTTTTTGTCGTGTCTCGCCACGGGCTTCTCTTCGCTTCATTAACAACAGCGTTTATTTTGACACAAGCGCCACATCGCTTAAACAACATAAGCCTTAGTTAACGGCATTTAATAGTGCAATAAGCAAAGAAAAATGATTTCCACCTTTTTGCATCCATTAACCATTGTTAATCGTTATTGCTATTACAAACGGATAATGGACGTAAATACGGTGACAGCAAAAACTCTGGTAACAACACTTCTCGCTAGCTCATTTTCGCTTGGTATGGGCGCTGCAATGGCGTTAGACGACCCCGAAGGTAATATTGAGCATATTCGAGTACGTGGTGACTCATCTGTAAAAGACGGAGAGTTTATCTCGGCTTCGCAGGGATGGGTGTCTGGTGACACCTTGATTGAACGCCCAATGTTGCGCGCCGGTGAAATACTCGAATTCATCCCGGGCATGATGGTGACCCAACACAGTGGTTCGGGAAAAGCCAACCAGTACTTCCTGCGCGGTTTTAACCTCGACCATGGCACGGATTTCACGGTGAGTGTAGACGGTATGCCTGTGAACATGCGAAGCCACGGACATGGCCAAGGCTACAGTGACCTTAACTTTATTATCCCCGAATTTATCGACAATCTAAGCTACTTCAAAGGCACCTATTATGCCAACATCGGCGATTTTTCTAGCGCTGGCGGGGCGTTCTTCAATTTAAGAGATTCACTTGAGCAAAACCAGTTGTTCTTAGGCTTAGGAGAATATGGGTTCAAGCGCGCTGTTGCATTAAATCACTTTGAAGCAGGAGAGAGCCGCGTTGTTACAGCGCTGGAATATCAAACCTATGACGGCCCGTGGACTGACGTTGACGAAGATGTAAAAAAGAAAAACGCCCATATTCGTTATATTACGCCTTTTTTAGACGGACAACTCGCCATTACAGGAATGGCCTACGACAATAGCTGGAACGGTGCTGACCAAGTACCTGAGCGCGCTATTGAAAGCGGCTTAATAGACCGTCTTGGCTCTATCGACACCCAAGTTGGCGGTGATTCGTCTCGCTATAGTCTCTCCGCAAACTATACGAGTGATACATGGAATGCCTCACTGTATGCCATAGATACAACGCTAAGCCTTTTTTCAAATTTTACTTACTTTCTTGATAACCCTGCGACTGGCGATCAATTCGAACAGGCCGACGACCGAAAAATTTACGGTGGTGAAATATTCACTACCCTTCCCTTGGCGCTTACGGATGGAAGCAGTATTACCTTAGGCGGCCAGTGGCGTTTCGACGATATTGAAAACGTGGGTTTGTATCGCACCCAAAACTTAACCCGCTTTGGCACTATCCGAGAAGACGAGATTAACAGCAACAGCTATGCACTTTTTGCCCAATCAAACATTGTATTGAGTGACGCATTAAGCCTGTCATTAGGTGGTCGATACGATTACTTAGATGTGGACGTTACCAGCAGTCTTGGGGCCAATTCAGGTAGCGAAAGTGACGGTTTATTTACCCTTAAAGCAGGCTTGAAGTACAGTGTATCAGACCAACTCACCGCATTTGCCAACATTGGGCAGGGCTTTCACTCTAACGATGCTCGAGGAGCAACAATTAACATAGACCCGGTAAGTGGTGACGCTACCGAAGCAGCTCCCTTATTGGTAAAGAGCCTTGGCTATGAAGCGGGCGTTAACTATACCGATAATAAAACCTATAACCTGTCTGCTGCCCTGTGGCGCTTAGAGCTTGATAGCGAGCTGGTATATGTTGGTGATGCAGGCTTTACTGAAGCCAGTCGCCCCTCCGAGAGACACGGCATTGAAGTGAGTGCCTACTACTGGATAAGCCATCACCTAACAACAGACATTGAAGCTGCGTGGACCAAGGCAAGATTTAGCGACAACGTTGAAGGCGAAGGCCGTCACATTGATGGTACCGTGCCAGGCGTGGTGAGTGCAGGGCTGACCTATTATCAAAGAAGTAACCAACTAGGGTTCAGCTATACCCTACGAGGCCGCTACTTAAGCTCTCGCACCGTAGAAAGTTTCGATGAAATTTCACCTCCATCAACATTCTTAATTAATGCTCAAGTTGCCTATCGCCAGCCAACTTGGGACGTAACGCTAGAAGTACTCAATGCCCTAGACAGTGACGATCACGATATTGATTATTTTTACGCATCTAGGCTGCCCGGAGAGCCAGAGGAAGGGATTGAGGATTTGCATTATCACCCTGTAGAGCCAAGAAATGTTCGCCTTACCTTTTCAATAAAGTATTAATACATAAACGCTTTACTGTTTGGGGGTCTGTCTATTGATTAGGTAACCATTCAGGCAGTTGTATATAAAACATGCTACTTTAAGAAGTAGCCGCCAAATAGTTAGAGCAATAAACAAATGGCCGCACTACAACGATAAAAATAGGAGCAACAATGGAACACGAAACTCTGTTTCCTCTGCTGTGTAAAACCGCAGACGGCGACAAAAAAGCGTTCGCAGAGCTTTATAAGATAACAAGTCCACAGCTCTACGCTGTTGCTTTGAAGCTTTTGAAACGTCCCGAACTTGCCGACGAAGCTACACAAGACGCTTATATAAAAATTTGGCATAACGCCGGTAATTATCAACGAGGCAAAGGTACGGTACTTACTTGGATGATCAGTATAGCTCGCTATCGTGCGCTCGATTTAATCCGCTATCACAACGTAAGAAATGAAGTCGAATTAAATGATGATGCACCGTCAGGTATGGAAACCACACAATCAATAAAGTTAGAGGCAGAACAAGCGAAATTGGCCTCTTGTTTAGATGAACTTGATGGACCGCAGCGTCAGGCTATCCATTTAGCCTATGTGAATGGTATGTCGCATCAAGAGGTGGTAACTCACTTAGCGTCACCACTTGGAACCATTAAAAGCTGGATAAGACGAGGCTTGCAAAGCTTGCAGAGGTGCCTATCACTATGAATTATTTAAAAGAAGAGCGATTAAACGCCCTCGCCGCTGAATATGTAGTTGGAACGCTGCGCGGCAAAGCGCGAACGCGCTTTCAAAAGTTAATGATGCAGTATCAGGCTGTTAGCGATACAACCGCACAATGGGAGCAATATCTTACTGGATTTGCTGAAACCTTGCCTCCGGTGACACCACCTGACAGCGTGTGGGAGAGCATACAAGTGAAGCTTGGCCACAAGGCGGCCAATGATACAGAGTTTGTCGATCAAACGACTAACGCAAAACCAAGTAGCGACAATGTTATTGATCTTGAAAAAGAGAAACAGAAACGCTGGAAGAACTTATCCTTCATATCCACCGCAGCTGCATTGGTGCTAGCCGTATTGCTTTTCGTTATGCAACCTGTACCTACCCCAGAGGTTTCCCATATTGCCGTAGTCAATAATGCTGATAACACACCATTGTGGGTGATAGAGGTATCTGACACGACAATGAATGTTAAGGTCACCGATGCATTTGTGGCGTTAGCAGACAAAGACTATGAACTTTGGATGGTGCCGGCAAATGGCGAAGCGCCAATTTCTCTTGGCTTGATGCCTGAAGTTAATGGCGACACGCGCGCGACACCAGATATCTTGCTAGATCAAAGTATCGCGGCGTTAGCAGTGAGCTTAGAAGCACCAGGCGGCTCGGTAACGGGCGCACCAACGGAAGTGCTATATATAGCGCCGATTGTTTCCGTGTAATTTTACGCACTAAGCGGCACACCAAAAGGCCACGAAACGTGGCCTTTTACTTTTTATAAAAACTTTATTTTAATTTTTTAAATATTTTTGCATCTAAGGTGAAACCTCAGTCGTTTGGTCTCTTGAACTCATAAAAAACAGAGAGACTCGACATGATCCAATTCAAACGCAAAACTTTGTCACTGGCTATTGCCGTGACATGTGCAGCCGTAACTGCTGGCGCAATAGCGTCAAGTCACCGAGAAGCACCGAATATCACTCGCCACCCAGCGTTAGATAGCACCGACTTTTATGCTTTCAATAGCTATGAACAAGGCCGTGAAGATTATGTGACTTTCATAGCAAACTATATTCCATTGCAAGATGCCTATGGTGGCCCTAACTACTTTGCAATGGACCCGAATGCGCACTATGCCATTCATATTGATAGTGATGGCGACGCGGTTGAAGACTTAAGCTTTGTTTTTAAGTTTAACAATATGCTTGCTGCCGATAACGAAGGTATCGCCTTGCCTATAGGCCCTGAAGGCGAACAGAAAATGGTGAAAGTACCGCTTAAGAATGTAGGCGGTATCAGCGCAGACGATTCAAGCGCAGCAAACTTCTCGGAAATGTACAGCCTTACTATGGTGAGTGGCGACATGCAGACAGGCACGCGCACTCCCCTTACACCCGCCATGGGCGATATGTTTAAAAAGCCGCTTGATTACATTGGTAACAAAACTTTTACCAGTGAAGCGGAATATGCACGTTATGCTGAAAGCTTCATTTATTCGTTCAGTATCCCTGGGTGCGATGACATGGCCAAAGTGTTTGTTGGTCAGCGTAAAGACCCCTTCGTTGTTAACTTGGGCAAAACATTCGACTTGGTAAATTATGTACCGGTTGAGGGCGACAGCGCACCGGGCGCAGGCGATGGTGAAGGTTTTCCTGGCGGTATAACGCAAAGTGCCATGAATGATGACTTAGCCGATAAAAACGTGACAGCGTTATCTATTGAAGTACCCAAGGCGTGTGTTACCGGTGAAGGTAATGGCGTAATTGGTAGCTGGACCACGGCAAGCTTGCCGCAAGCGCGTATCCTAAACCCAGATGCTACCTTTGCGAAACCTGAGACTAATGGTGGTGCGATGACTCAAGTGTCTCGTTTAGGTAGCCCGCTAGTAAATGAGCTTGTTATCGGTATTGGCGATAAAGACAAATTCTCTACTTCTCATCCAAGTGCAGACGGTCAATTCGCTGATTATGTAACCCACCCTTCTTTGCCAGAACTACTGAACATTCTGTTTAAAGATGCAGTGAATACTACGCTGGGTACGGATATTGAGACCCTTGCGCCGACTAACTTCCCGCGTATGGACTTAGTAACAGCGTTCCTTACAGGTTTCCCAGGCGTTAACCAGCAAGCAACTGTAACAGCATCAGAAATGCTGCGCCTAAACACAGGGATCCCAGCAACGCCCGCCGAATCGCAGTCAGCATTTGGTGTTGCAGGCGATGACTTAGCAGGATTCCCGAATGGTCGCCGCCCAGGTGATGACGTGGTTGATATTGCCCTTCGCGTAGTTATGGGCCGCTTGTGCTATCCCATCCCAGTCGCAGGTGAGGATACAGATCTTGGCCTTTGTACACCAGAAGACGCCAGCGTGGGTAATGTACCTTTCACTGATGGTGCACCTGTAGATGCAAGCATGATTGATTCATCGTTTCCTTACCTAAAAACACCACTTGCTGGCTCTGAATAAGGAGATCCATCATGTCTATGAAGATTAGGTTATTTAACAAGAATCCAAATGCACCCGCGTTTGTTAGGTCGGCTCAAGCCCCTTTGCAGAAACATAAGTTGTGGGTCATTTCTGGATTGGTGCTAGCGCTAACTGGTTGTTTCGATAGTGATGACGATAACGATTATCAAGCGCCAGAAGAAAATGCAGCGCCTGTAGCCGTTGATGAAATGCTAACGACGCAAGCAGATATTGCGTTTGATGGCACGTTGACAGCAACCGATGCCGATGGTGATGCACTTACCTTCGGGCTTGGTGAAAACGGTTCGTTAGGTAATGCAGAAGTTAATGCTGATGGCAGCTTTACCTACACACCTAACGCTCAGGTAACAGGTAGCGATAGCTTCACATTCACCGTTTCTGACGGCGTAAATCCAGAAGTTACCGCTACTGTTAGCGTTACGATTGAGGCACAGCAGGTATCGTTCTCTAGCTATACCCGTGACGCCTTTAATCAAGCACCAACCGATGAACCTCTGCCAATTAACGGGCGCGAGTTCACCCAAGATGCTGACGACACCACGTTCGATGATTTATTGATTGGTCAATAACGAGCGGTCAGTACACAGTGTCAACCGTAAAGCCAAGGACGGCTTTTATAAAGGAAGTTCTGATGAAGTTGATGAGAAGCAGTACTCTCATACTCCCTATAATGAGCGTATTGTCAGCCCTAACAGTCTGTTCGGTATCTGCTCAGCCTGAAAAACTCAATTATGATACCGTCATCGCAACGTGGCAGCCTCAACAGCTATCCATAGCAAGTATCGACGAAGCGGAAAAAATTTTAACTTCAAGTAGATACCTTCAAGCAAAAGGTGATGAGAGAGAGCGTATTGTTAGGTTCACGGACATAGTGCGACAAAAATTCGATTCGTTGAACGCAGGTCAAAAGGAGCGTTTAGTTGTTTTAGAAGCTCGACTACTTCAAGGCATTCATAAGTTCGAACAAGCCAAGCAACACCTTAATAAAATAGCCCGCTTTCGCTCTCCAGCTGCACAGTTATTGTTGGCAGACATAAACGTTCAGCAAGGTAACGCTAAAAAGGCGAAAGAAAACTGTGAAAAGCTGGTAGGGCAAACAAGTTTTTTAATCGCTTTCACGTGTATGGTTAACGCTGATTTTTCACAAAATAAAGACGTAAAATTTTTAAAAAAGCTTAGCGCTTTTGAGACCTACACGAGTACAGTGAGGCCTGCGGAGCGCCAGTGGTTTTATGAAGTACTTGCAGACATGTCGCTTCAACTTGGTAACGCTGAAGCCGCGCTTGAGCATTTGTCACAGACAGAATTCGAAAAGCTACCTATAAGCGCCATGTTAGTTTGGGCCGACGCACATTTTGCGTTGAATAACTATAAGGCAGTGAGTTCTGGGTTTAGCAACTCCGTACCCGATATATTGACAGCCGACGATGGCTTACTACTTAAATGGGCAATTGCGGAACGAGCGCAAGGTATTGTGCGCTCTGAAGTGCAAACTCAACTTGCTAAGAACATGGAAATTCGAGTGTGGCGAGAAGACAGTTCTCACGCCGCACAGGTCGCCACTTACTTTTTAGAGATTGAGCCTGATTACCCACTGGCGCTTAAATTTGCGGAAATTAACTGGCAATACGCACAGTCATTAGATGACAAAAACCTCCTAGAGCGCGCTCGACAGGCTAATGAAGTATCGACCAATGCCTAATGTTCTCAACCCCTTCAGTAAACGAGTCATGATTAAATTTATCACATTTTTCATCTTCGCCGCCTTCAGCGTTTTCACGCAATCCCACGAACTGAGCAACGGCTATTTAACGCTTACAAATGATTCAAATAACACTTTGTCTGGCGAGCTATTGCTAAAGCCTGAAGATATAGGGCAAACAGCAGGGCTAGATAGCAATAATGACGGTAACTTGACCTGGGGTGAAGTCAACAGAAACCACACTATGGCGAACGACTATATCCAAAACCACCTAGTGATTCGAGGTAGCGAAACGCGATGTACGGTTAGTATTGCTCCCCCTTCTATACGAGATATATCTGCAGAGTCGTTACTGGTATACCCGCTGTCGGTAAATTGCGTATATGTAAACGAAGTATCGATACAATACACTGGCATAGTTAGCGATTTTCCCACCCACAAGCTACTCACAACGGTAACGTTAAACGATCACACAAGTGTTTATGTGCTAAGTGATGAACGCTCTCATGTTACTATTTCTGCTACAGGAAACAGCTGGACTTCGCAGTTTGGGGAGATGGTTTATCAGGGAATTTGGCACATTTTCATTGGACTAGACCATATACTGTTTTTGGTTGCTACGTTGCTCACCGTTAATCTTTACAGGGAAAATAAGAGCTGGGTGAAAGAGCAAAGCAAAAGGCACATTATAAAAAGTACGGTGATATTGGTAAGCACGTTTACGTTAGCGCACTCAATTACATTGACCGCTACAGCACTGGACTTTATTACGCTAGATAGCCGTATTGTTGAGTTAGGCATTGCTATATCAGTGGCTATAACTGCGCTTAACAATGTGTACCCAGTCATCATGCGTTTAGGGTTTATTACCTTTGGGTTCGGCCTACTTCATGGAATGGGATTTGCGAGTGTGTTTGGCGACCTTAACGCCCAGTCGGGCAGCTTGGTAATGAATGTATTCGCTTTTAATATAGGGGTAGAGCTGGGTCAACTTGCCATAGTTACGCTGCTATTGCCCTTACTTATCTTACTTAGAAACGTAAGGTTATATTCAAAAGCCATAATGCCAATTGCATCGTCAGTAATCGCGGTAGTAGCGATTAATTGGACGCTTCAGCGTTGGTAAAAGTGTGCGTTCTGTTGATTAATAAGAAATAGATAAAGCAAAATACGCTTTTGAACAATCTTTCGGCACTTAATCACAAAAAGCTTAAAAAGTTGTTGTATAGGCGCGCCGCATCGCTATAATGCCATGCATCAACACCACGTTGATAACCATACACAATGCCAGTGTGATGGAATTGGTAGACATGACGGATTCAAAATCCGTTGCTAGCGATAGCGTGGCGGTTCAAGTCCGCCCACTGGTACCATCTCTTCTTTTAGAAGTAGATACTGAAACCGACCTTTGAGTCGGTTTTTTTGTTTCTGAAATTCAGTAAATCGCCACGCAAGCGTGTCGGCCGAGTGTCGGTCCAAGGCATAGCCATATATTGAAGCTCCTCAAAACTCTCAATCTCCTTAAGCGAGTGACTCTTTATTATGTAAGGCAGCAGTACTATAACGGCAACCCACTTTCTTTAATCACTTAACCAATTGATTTTAAGTCAATTAATACAATATTCCGTTAGTCTTCAGCATAGTTACCAAAACACCACTAGTTGCATAAGGTTTAAAGGCCACTAAAATAAACCACCAGTAAGCAATAAGCTTTATTCAATTTTTTTGGAGTTTTGAGATGACCACAACAAAGACAGGCAATGTGCTAATTATTAATGCACACCAGTATTACCCTTTTTCAGAAGGCAAGTTAAACGCATCTTTTGTCGATAAAGCAGTAACGCTGCTTGAAGCTAAAGGCTATAACACTCGCGTAGTGACAATGGCCGAAGCGCACGACGTTGAAGAACAGTTGGCCCATCATCAGTGGGCTGACATCGTTCTTCTACAGGCACCAATCAATTGGATGGGTGTGCCATGGTCTTTCAAAAAGTACATGGATGAAGTTTACACTGCGGGCATGGGTGGCGCCTTATGTGCTGGCGATGGTCGCGTTGCCGAATCACCGAAGAAAAACTACGGCACAGGCGGTACGCTTACCAACGTTAAATACATGATGTCTTTAACCTTCAATGCACCAGAAGAGTCATTCAACGACAGCGAAGAGTTTTTTGAAGGTAAATCTGTAGACGATTTACTGTTTCCAATGCATATGAACTTCAAGTTCTTTGGCATGAAGCCAATGGAAACTTTCGCTAGCTTTGACGTGATGAAAAACGCCGATGTGGAAAACGATTTCAAACGTTTTGAAGCTCACATTCACAAGCATTTTTAAGGAACTATCATGGCTACTGAATACACCAATAAGTTACATGCAGGCTCTGCTTTTCCAGATGTTTCAGCAAAGCTGTTAAATGGCGACACTAAAAAGTTAGCGACACCTGAGAACGGTCTTGACTGGAAAATGGTGGTGATTTACCGAGGGCAGCATTGTCCACTTTGCACTCGATACCTCAATCAACTCGAAAGTGTTAGAGGATATCTTGCCGAAACTGGTGTAGATCTCATTGCAGTGTCTGGCGACAGTAAAGCGCAGCTTGAAAGTCACCTGCCTAGATTGGATATCAACTTTCCAATTGCGTACGGCTTAACGGTGGAGCAAATGGAGGAGTTAGGCGTTTATATCTCTGATCCAAGATCGCCTCAAGAAACTGATCACCCGTTTTCCGAACCCGCGCTGTTTGTTGTGAACAATGAAGGTCTTGTGCACGTCGCAGATATTTCTAACAATCCATTTGTTAGACCTGAATTAGAGACATTAGTAAGTGGTTTGGGCTGGATTCGTAATCCTGATAACAACTACCCTATTCGCGGTATGCACAAATAAGCGCACTTATGAAGTTAGTGTCATGGCTACTTGACGCTAACTTTATTGTCTCGGCGCATACGCTTACTTATATTTGTCCTTTCACACCTGCAGACCAATTTAGAAACAATCTTTATTTGATTTTTATAGCGTAAACATTATATTAACGCTCGTCGAAAATTCGACATTCAAAATCAGAAAGGGAAATATAATGAAAAAAATAATTGGACTAGCTGCTGCAAGCCTTATTCTTACCTCAGGTTGTGCCACCATTCTTACCGAAGAAACACACAAAATAAACGTTACGACAACTAGCGGTGAAACGACTACAGTTACTGTTGACGGCATGTCTCAAACAGTGCCTGGCGTGGTTACTGTTAAGAAAGAGAACAAAGATAAAGTGCTAGTTGCTGACGATGCAAAATGTACCGACGTTAACCTAAACAAAGAAGTTGAATCTGCGTTTTTCATCAACATTCTTAGTGGCGGTGTATTCGGTTCGTCTACCGATTACGGCTCAGACAAAATGTGGAAATACCAAGATTCAGTAAGCGTACCTTGTAAATAAGATATGTTTACACGAATTCTAAAAGGAAGCATTCTTGCTTCCTTTTTTTTGATTTTCGCAGCTAATTCCACGGCCAGTGACGTTACTCAAACTAGCTACTCAAAAGTTGATAGCGCAACGTTACAGCAAATAGCTAACGACCCATTGTGGCACCTATTGTTACAATTAAAAAATGGGAAGCCAATAACTAACGACACCTCTATTTATATATCAAAGTCGTTCGTCAGCCCGTTAGCCGAAGCGCAAGCAACCGTTGACCTTTTTCAGCGTAATACCCAAAACATTTGCAACTACCCTGCCCGTTTACGGCTGCTCAAGCGCTACATACCCGAATTTGAATCTATTACCCCTACCGAGCACTGCGCAGAATATCGCAAATTTGTAGAAAGTGTTCCGGCCGATAGTATCAAGCTAATTTACGCCTCAGAAAATGTTACATCTGCTAGCTCTATGATGGGGCATATTATGCTTCGTCTAGATGGAACTAACGATAAAGGCATTCCCGTTAAGCACGGTATTACGTTTTTTACAGAATTAGACTCTTTAAATGTTCCTCACATCATGTACGAAACATTGATGACAGGAAAAGAAGGCGTATTTAAGGTTGCTCCTTACCAAGAATTTGAGCAGTTTTATCTCTATGAAGAGCAAAGAAACATTTGGCGATACACGCTAAATTTCAACGAGCAACAGCGCCACTTTGTGCAAGACTACATATGGGAATTGGGACAGCAGAGCCCCGCTTATTTTTTTCATATATTCAACTGTGCGACCGTTACTCAGTTGTTGGTAAATATTGCTCGTCCTGCTCATCTAAATCAGGTAGCAAGCTGGCTGACCCCTCTTGATGTTGTTAAGTTTGCACAAGCAAACTCTCTCGTTGCATCAACCCAATTCGTACCTTCTAACAAATGGGAAATAACGACGTTAGAAGAAAGCATCGGGAGTAAACGCGCGTCTGCCATATCTTCGCATTTAGCTCGCGCTCAGCTAGATTCATTATCACTTTCGTTTGTTGAAACTAAATACGCACTGGCGCTTAATCAGTACTTTAGGTCAGCACAAACAATTTCAGAACAGAAATATCAAAAGAACTCCGCTGAAATTGCAGCGTTTGATGCTAAATATAAGCACCTTTCTTTAGACGTGTCTGAGCTCCCCGTTCCTTCCTCTCGCCAGCAAGAAGGTTATGTTGCTGCCGGTTTCACTCATCAAGACAGCCGTTCGTTCATGGCGTTTCGTGCCTTTCCTGTTGCAAGAAGGCTAGCCGACGACAACAGGAGCATGATTGGTGAAACCGAGCTTATCTTGGCCGACGTTGAGTTCAGAGTTGGTTTAGAGCAAAGCAACTTAGGTGATATCTATGTGGACAAGGCCATGCTTTACCAAATGGTGTCGCGGGTACCTGTTACGCAAAATATAAGCAACTGGTCATCATCATTTAACATTGGAATAAATCGCGTGCTAACCGGCGAGCGACAACGCAAACTCATTGTGCAATCGGAGTTTGGTTTAGGCTTTACACGTGAAGTAATGCAAGGTTTAGGGGTGTATAGCGACATCATTGTGGGTGCTGGCGCTAACAAGCACGAAGCATTTGTGTATGCCAAACCCGTTATTGGGCTATATGCATATACAAAACTGAATAGTAAGTTGGCGGTTAACTTAAGTAGGACCTACAACCAATATGGAAGTGATGACCCAATCGATGCAGTATCGATTGGCTTGCACCAATATGGTTTCGAAAACATCGCGTTAGATTTTGAAGTGAATATACAGAAAGTTGCCCATGAATATGAATCTAGTGCAGCTTTTATGTTGGGGTATCGGTTTTAATCATTGAAGATAACATGGGAACTTTAACTGTCTCACTCTGCTACAGTGAGAACTCAAAACGAAATCAATACATTCACACAAAACTGTTTAAATATACAGTGCATTAATTTATCCTATTGAAGTGCTCTTCAATAGGATTTTTTATGCTCTCTCATTCTGAATTAAACCCGCAGCAGCAAGAAGCCGTGAATTACGGGTTGAGTTCCGTAGGAGTGGGCGAAACGGAGCTGAGCGATGAAACGCACCACCCGCTGTTAATTATTGCAGGCGCTGGTACAGGTAAAACTAACACCCTCGCCCACAAAACGGCACAGTTAATATTGCATGGTGTTGCGCCAGAGCGAATTTTATTGATGACGTTTGCGCGAAGGGCTTCGTCGGAATTAAGTTCACGGGCGAACCGCATAATAGAGCGAACGTTACGTGAGAAACAAAAGGCGTATCATCCAGTCACACTTCCTTGGATGGGCACTTTTCATTCAATCGCATCGCGACTGCTACGAGAGCACGCTTCACTCATCGGTTTAGATCCCGACTTTACGGTTATGGATCGTAACGACAGCGCGGATATGCTTGACTTGCTTCGTCACGAACTTGGCTTTAGCGGGGTAAATCGACGCTTTCCTAAAAAGAAAACGTGTTTGGACATTTACTCTCGTTGTGTGAACGCGCAAGCACCGCTTATCGACATACTCGATACTCATTTCCCCTATTGTAGCGAGTGGGAAGAAGAGCTGAACACGCTGTTTGCTCACTACGCGAAAACTAAAATTGAACAAGTGAGTTTAGACTATGACGACTTACTGCTTTACTGTTTTCACATGGCGCAGGTCGACGCTATTGCTCAAAAAGTAAGAGAGCAATTCGACAATGTGTTGGTAGACGAGTATCAGGACACCAACGTTCTTCAAGCTGGCATTCTAAAAGGTTTCTTCCCTACTGGTGAAGGTCTTACCGTTGTAGGCGATGACGCCCAATCAATTTATTCATTTCGCTCGGCCACGGTGGACAATATCCTTAACTTTCCAACTGCATTTTCCTTGCCTGGCAAAGTGATAACGCTACAACAGAATTATCGGTCACATCCGAACATATTGAACTTGTCTAATACCCTTCTTTCAGAAAGTGATGAAGGCTATAAGGTATCGTTGTTCAGCGAGCGTAACAACGGCCCTATGCCTAAGTGGGTAACCGTTGAAAACGACATGTTCCAAGCAGAGTATATTGTTGAGCGAGTTTTAGCAGCTCGTGAAGAAGGGATTGATTTAAAACAGCAGGCGGTGTTGTTTCGTTCAAGTTATCACAGCGATCGTCTAGAGCTTGAACTTACTCGACGTAATATCCCTTTCGTTAAACACGGTGGCCTTAAATTCCTAGAGGCTTCTCACGTAAAAGACATGCTTTGCATTTTACGTTGGGCAGATAACCCTAAACATAAAATATCAGCCTTTCGAGTGCTTAAGTTATTGCCCGGCATAGGTCCAAAGATAGCTGAGAGAGTGTTTAACGATTTAGAAAAGCACGACTTTGCATTGGGTAAATTGCGTAGCTTCGCACTTTCAGAGTCCGCGAAGCCTTCATTTCTTTCTCTTGTTGATTTGCTAGATAACGTGCACCACAACAACATTCCATGGACCGAGCAAACAAGCGCCATCGCAGCGTTTTACAAAGATTTATTGGAAGCTAATTATGACGATCATTTCACACGTTTCGGCGATATTGAACAGCTCACAATGATCTCTGGGCAGTATTCATCGAGAGAGCGATTTTTAACTGAACTCACACTAGATCCACCGCAGAGCACAGGTGATCTGGCGGGCAAACCTTTGCTTGATGACGACTTTCTTATCTTGTCGACGGTGCATAGCGCTAAAGGGCAAGAGTGGAAGCATGTGTTCGTACTGAATGTTGCCGATGGCAATTTTCCCAACGAGTACGCAGCGGGTGATAAACGTGCTCTCGAAGAGGAGCGACGCTTACTTTACGTTGCCATAACACGAGCGAAAGATGAGCTTAGCTTAGTTCAGCCCCTGAAATATTGGGTGCCAGAACAACAAAAGTTTGGTGACAAGCATGTATACGGTGCCAAGAGCCGTTTCTTTACCGATGCTGTTTGCGCTTGCATGGAACCCATTGCTTACCCTAAGCGCACTGCTTCAGCCAGCGAAAAGAAGATAGCCAAAGGCGCTATAGCCGATATAAAGAAAAATATTCTTGGGATGTGGAATAATACCAGTCCGCATAGATAACTCTCCCCTCAGCGCGAGTTACAATGTTCATAATCAAGGCGTGTTACCGCAGGTGAAGTGGTTCTACATCAAGGTGACACAACAAAGAGTACGGACATTTAAAGAAAAATGACGCGCCCCGTCATAACACTGAAATAAACTCCCTGTAGCGTGAAGTATTCAGTGAAAGAGTCTTCAACGGCTCAGCTTCAAAAACGCTAAATGCTCCAATACGAGTTTTCATGAAGAAATTGAAACGCTATCAATATGAAAGATATGCCATTCTCTGCCAACTCGCCTACCCTGATGCCGACGAGCAATACCAAAAAATCTTAGATCCTTTTTATGAACGCCAGCTAGTCGATAAGTACGGAAGAATGAGCGTAAGAATCTTGTGGGTCGAGAATAAAAAAGAGGTCATTATCGTTTTTCGCGGATCATTGGGGGTAAGAGATTGGCTAGCGAATTTATTCTTCATCCCAAACAAACTCAATCAGTTAAACAGAAAATTCTGGGTCCACTGGGGGTTTGCGCGGCTATTGGCTCAACCTATGTATTCCAGCACTAAGACATCCAATGAAGCATTACCACTGAGAGAGCTACTTGTAAAAGTGCTTGAACCACTTAGGCAGCAAGGCAAGCGCTTTACATTCATTGGCCATTCGTCCGGCGGCGCAGTAGCGGTATTAATGGCTGATTACTTTGAGCGTTTATACGCAAAGTCAGTAAAAAGGGTAGTGACTTTCGGACAGCCCGCAGTGGGTACGCGCTCTTGGTATAAGCACTACACGCTACACCATAGAACGTATCGCATTTGCTGCGATTTAGATGTAATAACCTTTATGCCGCCCTTCCCTTTTTACTTCTGGCACGTTGGCAAGATGCTGTGGCTGCACGATGATAAAATTTACGAAAACACGCCTACCCATAAACGCTTTTTGATGTCGCTTCACAGCTGGTTGTTACGCCCAATTACCTATCACTACATGCGAAAATATATCCGCAACAAGTCGCTTTTCGATGAGCATTAGAACAATCATTTTCGACCTAAAGTGCGTAATTTAAAGGTACTTGATTATTCAATCCCGCCCAGTACTGCGTAAGAGGTAGGCTTAAAGAAATGTCTTCACTGTCAATCAAACGAGCAAAAGCGGCGCTTAAGAACGCGTTTATCGGCGACGCGTTGGCTATGCCGGTACATTGGTATTACAACCCGGCAGATATATATAAGGCGTTTCCGTTAGGGGTAGAGCAATTTGAGGATGCGCCATCATTTCATCCGTCTTCAATAATGTCGCTACATTCCACGCAGCAAGGTGGGCGCGCGAATAAGGCATCTGCAAATCAAAAAGAGATAGTGGGCGACGTTATTCTCAAAGGTAAAAGGCAGTATTGGGGCAAGGACAACATTCATTACCATCATGGTATGAAAGCGGGAGAAAATACACTCAATGCACATTGCGCGCGTATCGTTTTATCATGCGCACTTAAAGGGTATGACGAAAACGAGTTTTTAACTCAATATATTAGCTTTATGCGCGCTGATGAACCTAAACATCCTGACACATACGCTGAGTCTTATCACAGAGGTTTTTTTGCGAACTTGGAACAAGGTACACCAGTACACAAATGTGGGGCGGTTACACATGATACGGCTTCAATAGGCGCTTTTGTGTCGGTAACACCTTTGGCGGTAGTAGAAGCAAGCAAAAGCACAGCCCTTGAGGACATCAAACGCCTGTGTCGTAGTCACCTTTATTTAACTCACCCGGATGAGTCTTTAGCATCGGTGTGCGATCTCTATGTTGAGTTAATCTACAAATTAGTGCATCGCGAAGGTGAATCACCCAAGGCCATTTTAGAAGATATTGCCCGTAAATCTGCGCACATGAATTTGGCTGCGATAGCGGCAAAAAACAAAAGCGATATCGAGATTGTTGGGCGTATGTATTCGCCAGCGTGTTATATCTCAGACGCGTGGCCCGCCGTTTTGTACTTCGCTTACCGTTATGCTGATACGCCTAAGAAGGCGTTGATTGCGAACACCAACGTGGGGGGCGACAACGTGCACCGCGGTTTTGTATTGGGGGCAATAATGGGGCTAATTCAGGCGACAGAAATATCCCAATGGTTTAGTGAATTAGCTGACAAAAAGGACTTGGAAGCGCTAATTAACCTTCTTGATGAACGGTAACTAAGACACAAAAGTCTGGTAGACCCAGTCGCAAAATGAGCAAATGGCATTCACTGTCCGGTAGCGTATTCGCGCAAAAGCGCCTTACAACGCAACCGTTTCCCCTGTTCTCGCCGCCTTAAATATAGCGTTCACAATGCGGATATCGGCCAGACCTTCATTGCCAGTCACCATAGGCTGTCGTCCAGTTAAAATGGCAAAAGCATCGTTATCCATTTGCAGCGTTTGCTGCATACCGTTTATAGGAGCCAGAGTTTTTCCATCAGACGTGGTGCCCGTTACCCCGCTGTAGCTCTGCATGGGTTTAAGTTGATACCAGCCCTTTTCACAATCAGCTTTAAAATGGTTAAACCCTTTCACTACACTGGTACCGCAATCGGCCACTAGTCCGTCGCCAAAATCCATCGTAAACAAGGTCGTTTCATCAACCTCAGTAAACGTCTCTGGAAAGCGCTGTGGTGGATGACTTCCCGTTACCGCTAATGGCTCACGGCCCGTTAAAAAGCGCGCGCCGTTTATCGCGTAAACGCCCATATCATAGAGTGCACCGCCGCCCATGTGCTTTTTCATTCGCCAGTTGTCAGGCGCTCTTCCTTGTCCTGCATAACCAGCGAAGCTCGATACCGCGGCCAAGTTTCCATACGGCTTAGTTTCAAGATACTGATGAAAAGTGCGGGTATTGGGTTCGTGCTGCATGCGATAGCCTATCGACAACTGCACGCCATTTTTGTTACACGCATCTATGATAGCTTGGCATTCCTCGCTATCCATAGCCATTGGCTTTTCACACCACACATGCTTTCCGGTATTTGCGGCTTGTACCGCAAAGTCCTTGTGTGTGCCAGTAGGCGTTACAACGTAAATAACGTCAATATCGTCATTATTCGCAATATCTGCCATGGTGCTGTACGTGTACACATTACTGTCTTTAATGCCGTACTTTTGCTGCCACTGCGGGCTCTTACTCTCGCTCCCCGTGATTATCCCCCGTAATTCACAGTGTTTAGTGTCCTGTAAGGCAGGGGCGAGTAAATTTGTGCTGTAGTTGCCCAACCCTAATAGCGCCACGCCTATTTTCTTTTTCGAAGGCTTTGCCATTAAATACGGACTGTGCGCAACCAGCAAACCTGAACCGGCTAGTTGAAGAAAGTGACGACGAGTAATGCGGGGCATTAGTACTCTCCATTAAGAAATTAATCCGTGCATGGTTTTAGTAGTACCTTTCTTACTCAGAAAGATCACAATACCGTTGCGATATTATCGAATGTGTTACCAGTAACACCATTGAAGGTTTATAGCTGACAACCAATAAGCTTTGAAGCTCTATGGCACATCGTACCGTTTGGTAACGCGAAACGATTTACAACAAAATCAGACGAAAAGCAGCCCACTTTTATCGACAACATAATTTACTGTTTGCGCTTTGCTCGCCAAGCTTCTGCCACGATAGGTTCAAGGTCGCTCAAATCCAAAGGTTTAACAAGGTGATGGTCAAATCCAGCTTCTTTCGAACGCTGGATGTGCGATGTTTGTCCCCACCCCGTTTGCGCCACAAATACAGCGTCAGCTAACGCACGATTTTGACGAAGTGCCGTACATAATTCTTAACCATTCATACCCGGCATGCCGATATCCAACAACACTAAATCGGGCGTGAAAGACGCGACAGCCTTTAATGCGGATGGCCCATCTTCCACTACTTGAACCTGACACCCTTTTGTCTCCAATATCCATCCCATGGTAATAGCGGCATCTTGATTATCATCGGCAATTAAAACGTTGAGCTTTTCAGCGGTAGCGTCTACTACGTCATGGGCCTTTTCCGGTTTACTGGCTAATTTGGGTACTCTACTTAAAACGGGTAAGCTAACGATTTACGTTAAGCAGTACAAAGCGACTTCTCTAGCGGTGCGGTAAGTGAACTTAAATGATTAAATTTTCGTAACACTTACGCTGTTACAAGTAAAAGCTCTACCAAGATCACTTTCTACCAAGGCTAAGACATGGACAACGCTGGCTCGAATCAAGATAAAGGGAACGGGAAGTATGCTGGGAAGTTCCCCAAAATAGCCCAACAAACCAGACTGCTAAATATTCTTGTGATTTTTGCTGTCATTTATACGTTGTACCTTGCCAAGTCTTTACTTGTTCCTCTTTTCTTTTCCGCCTTTGTAGCTTTGCTTTTGAGCCCTCTTGTTGCATTCGCACGCAAGTTATTCATACCTCGCACACTGTCAGCAGGAGCCCTGATTGTTTTGCTGGTCGCGCCGTTTACATTTTTAGGTATAGAGCTTGCTGAGCCGGCAGAACGCTGGATGCAATCTCTCCCCAAAATTGCTGCCGAGATATCCAAAGAAATTGAAGAGATAAGCAGCAACATCGACGCTTATGCAACGCCCCCAGCTGAACCCGTTGAAAAAGAACGTTCATTCTTTAGCTGGTTTGATGACGATGAGAAGTCACCTGAACTTTCTCCACCGCAAGACAACACAAACTCTGTGACGGACAAAATTAAACAAAGCGGAATAGATATTGGGCTCACACTCTTCAGTAACGCGCCATTTTTACTAGCGCAGGTGCTCGCCTGTATCGTTTTAATTTTCTTCTTGTTGGTTTTTGGGCCCAACCTATTCAATGTTTTTGTAAGAGACTTCCCCATTGTTACCAACAAGCGACGAACGCTGGTATTGGTAGATCAAATTCAACGGGAGCTGTCTTCGTATATCGTCACCATCAGCATCATAAACTCTTGCTTAGGGCTAGCTACAGCAGGCGTGTTTTACTATTTAGGAATAGATGATGCGTTACTTTGGGGAGCACTGGTTGCGCTGATGAACTTTGTCCCCTACTTGGGTGGTGTGGCGAGCTGCGTGGTATTGCTGGTAGTTGGGCTTGTGCAGTTTGGGCTTACCAGCAGTGCGTTTCTGCCTGCGGGTCTGTTTGTAGTATTGAATATTATTGAATCACAACTCATCACGCCTGCGGTGCTAGGAAGAAGTATGCAGCTTAACCCATTAATAATCATAATTTGGATAGCAATAACGGGTTGGCTATGGGGTGTGGTAGGCGTTTTACTTGCCGTGCCTATACTAATGTGTTTTAAGATCATTCTCGAAAATCTAGGCGTATTTGATCACTGGATTAAACTTCTCGAGTCAAAATAATTTCGCTCTCTTTGCCCCATCAACCACGTTGCATGGATAGCAGCGTGGGCGGACTTTTACCTAAAATCTAGGCACAAAGCACGATAGTCCTCTTCAAATAAAAGACGAAATGCATATTTTAAAGGAACATATCCTGCCTTTTTAAAATGAAAATAGTTATCATATTCGTTGTCTTTTGATTTTTGAAGCTCCCATGAATTTGCTTAAAAGTGCCTTGGCCGTGATGATCGGCCTGTCGTGTGCAGGCGCGCCTGTATATGCACAAACAGAAAAAAATAATAATAATGATGACATTGAGCATATTACTGTTGATGCATCTCAGGTTGAATTACGAGATAGCTTTGCAGGAGGCCAAGTATCTCGCGGTGGTCGTGCGGGTATTTTAGGTAATCTCGACATGATGGACTCTCCATTCGCAAGCACCAACTTTACCGCAGACATCATAAGGGAACAGCAAGCAAGAAGTATCGCCGATGTATTGCAAAACGATCCGGTGGTTCGTGTGGCAAAAGGCTTCGGTAATTTTCAAGAACTTTACGTAATGCGCGGGTTTCCCGTTTATTCTGACGATATGACTTACAACGGATTGTACGGTGTTTTACCTCGCCAATATGTTGCTGCCGAGTTGTCAGAACGCGTTGAGGTTTTCCGTGGCGCCAGTGCATTTCTAAACGGCGCAGCACCGGGAGGGAGCGGCTTAGGTGGTTCGGTAAATATAGTGCCTAAGCGCGCGGGCGATGACCCATTAAACCGTGTAACGCTTGGATACGAGTCTCAAGGACATTGGTATGGCGCAGCAGATGTAAGCCGCAGATTTGGCGACGACAGTCAAAGTACAGGCATAAGAGCTAACTTTGTACAACGAGGCGGCGAAACAAGTATCGATAACCAAGATCGTGAATTGAGCGTTGCTGCTATTGGCATTGATCACGATAGCGATAACTTCCGTCTTTCTTTGGATTTGGGCTACCAAGACCATCAGGTTGACTCACCACGCCCTGCAGTCACTCCTGGCAGTGCAATTCCAGAAGCGCCTGACAGCGACACCAATTTTGCCCAAGAATGGACTTACACTAACGAGCGTCAATTTTTCGGTGCGGTTCGTGGAGAATACGATTTTACCGACAACATCACTGCATGGGCGGCGTATGGTTTCAGATCGGGTGAAGAAGATAATGTCTTTGCTAACCCTAGACAGGCAGAAGCAAATGGCGACTTTTCAGCTTACCGTTTTGATAACGTTCGAAATGATGAAATTCGCTCAGGTGAAGTGGGCCTAAATATCGAATTCAAAACCGCAAGCGTGGGACACACGATCATTACGTCTGCATCAACCTTTTCTCTAGAATCTGAAAATGCCTATGCGTTTTCTGATTTTAGCGGCTTTGCTGGAAATATTTATAATCCGGTAACGGCAACCATGCCCGATGCTGACTTCTTTATTGGTGGCGATCTTAGCAATCCACTAATCACAGAAAAAACAGACCTTTCAAGTTTTGCTCTTGCAGACATGATTTCGTTTAACGATGGAAAAGTTCTCTTAACCCTTGGTGGTCGTGTTCAAAACATTGAAACCCGCACGTTTGATTACAATACAGGTGATGAGTTGTCAGGGTACGACGAATCTCAATTCACGCCGGTTGTGGGCATTGTTTATAAATCATCAGAACAGGTGTCTTATTACGCCAACTATATCGAGGGACTGCTTCCTGGTGAGGTAGCGCCTGCATCAAGCGGTGGTGAACCAATTGAAAACGCGGGCGAGGTTTTTGACCCATACAGCGCCGAGCAAATAGAAGTAGGTGTGAAATATGATGCTGGGCAATACGGTGGTTCATTGAGTGTTTTCAATACCTCAAAACAAAGCTCAATTGTTGAAGGCAATGTTTTCAGTACCGATGGTGAACAGCAAAACCAAGGGCTTGAGTTAAGCGTATTTGGCATGCCAACTTCAAATTTACGTGTTTTGGGCGGATTCACTTGGCTCGATGCGGAAATGACGAAAACTCAAGACGGTACACTAGATGGCAAAACGGCCATTGGTGTTCCTGATTTACAAGCAAACATTAATCTTGAGTGGGATGTTGATGCCCTTCCAGGGCTTACTGTCGATGCACGTGCGGCCTATACGTCGAAACAATATGCCAGTGCCGACAATAGCCTTGAAGTCGATGCATCTAATCGTTTCGATTTAGGCGTTCGTTACAGCTTCCTTGCAGGAATGACCGACATCACACTTCGCGCTCGTGTAGATAACGTCTTTGACAATAATTACTGGGCGTCGGTAGGCGGCTTCCCTGGCTCAAACTACCTTGTATTAAGTGAACCTCGGACATTCAGACTGTCTGCTTCATTCAATTTTTAACGGATTAAGTTATGCTGCTGTCAATCGCTGCCTTTTTAGGCAGCGCATTGGCGATAGGTTTGTTTTACCGCGCTTGGCAAAGCACACAGATCGCCTTTAAACGTATAGCTAAACTCTCGGCATTGTTGTTAATGCTGGCGAGTTTAAGCCTTTGGGTTACAGAGTACGGCCCTGAATTAGGTACCTGCTACGCCGTGGTCGCTTTCTCGTTACAAGCATGGAGTTGGATTTATCTCGCCCGACAACGAATAAGTAAAGATGTAAAGCGCGTCGATTTACCGTTCGCATCTGGATTGACTACCCCGTCTACCGCTATTGCTTTTAACGCTCTTGTAAAACTACTTGGCAGTGTGTTTTTAAGTGCTATTTGCGCCATGTTAGTTACCGTAGTGTGGACAACAGCGCTTAGCATGAGCAAAGTGAATCAGATTGCACTTGGAATTTACACCATGCCTCTTTTATGGGGATGTGGCGCATACTGGCTGTGTGCAGACAGTAAACTATGGCGCCCGGTTGGGGTGTTGAGTGTACTTAGCGCGTTAAGTTACTTCTACTTGTATAGTATATAAAATGAGTATTTCTATTTCTCCCAGCGCAAATAAAAGCGCCTTAAAAAGTCACGCTTGGTTAGGACTAGCCGTTAGTGTGTTGATGTATTGGGTGTGCTTTTCAGGCACTTTATCTGTTTTCTCTCAAGAACTTCTGCGGTGGGAACAACCCCATATTGCAGATAATCTAGATTACACCCCTGGCAGCATTCAAAATGCTTATGAACGCTTTCTCACAATAAAAGAGGGTCAAACACAGGGAAACATTGTCATTCGCTTGCCTACGCACGATTTGCCACGCGCACGCATTAGTGCAGACGGTGAGTATTGGAATATTTCTCCAATCGGTGAATTAAGTGAACCATCCACAACCCCTATTACTGATTTAATCGTTGATTTACACACCGCCCTGCATTTGCCAGAAGACATCGGAATGATGGCCGTCAGTGTTTTGGGTGCTATTTTGTGTGCATTGATTATCTCTGGCATTGTTGCTCACAGACGCATTTTTAAAGATGCCTTTCGGTTGCGAACAGGTAACAACGAGCAGCTTACACAAGGCGACTTACACAACAGAATGAGCGTGTGGGGCTTGCCTTTTCACTTGATGATTGCGCTAACCGGTGTTTATTTTGGTTTAGCGTCGTTTTTAACGTCCATTTATGCCGATACCTTATATGAAGGAAACAAGCTTGATCTGTTTGCCGACATTTATGGTTCATCGATTCAGCTTGAACATCAGCCAGCCATTGCGAATATAGAAAAAGCGCTGACCGACATAATGAAAATGGAGCCCAATACCCAGCCCATTTTTGTTACTTTGGAAAATGCGACCAAAGACAATCAGTATATTCTGCTCGGCTCGCAGCACTTGGATAAGCTCATTTATTCAGAACAATACCGCTTTGATGCCGGTGGACAATACATCGATAAAGTTGGCTATTCAGATGGTGATGCAGGCCAACAAGCGATATTTTCTGTATATCGCATACACTTCGGCCACTTTGGTCCAGAAGCGATGAAGATATTCTTCGGATTAATGGGGTTCGCGTTAACTATTATTTCTGTTACCGGTATAAATTTGTGGCTGGCAAAACGCGCTAAGCAAGATGCCTTAAACCAGCTTTGGCTGGGTTTTGTGTGGGGCACGCCTATCGCATTTATTTGGGCTGCATTGTTAGAGTTAACGCTGGCGCTGCCCACAAAACCTGTTTTCTGGGTAACATTGACAGCTATTCTTATCGCTTCACTAATGCAAAAAGTGCTTATGAAAACTCACTTGGTGCTGTTGAATTGTCTCGCCGCCTTGTTAGTTGTATTGGCCATTACTCACTTTGCTGTTCACTACCCTAGTTCGTTAGTCATGAACTCGCTCATTATAGACAGCGCGTTTATCGTTTTTGCCCTGTGCGTGTGGCGCTACCTATACTCGCGATTAAAGAAAGGCTGGAATGTATAGACGCGTTGGTTCTAATGGGAACTGATGGAATTGAGGCAAAGTGAACATGCTTACTTATACCATATATGAACCCTCTCCGATTGCAAGACACCGTGTTGATTTAATAACGTGATTCATTGCTGCCATATATTTGGCTTTTTCGTGAAGTCAATTGACTTCTAGCCTTGATGGTTGTTCGCATCTTGTTGTCTCATCAATCCGGCGGCCTCGAAGGCCCTTGGTATAAACTGA
>NZ_JAKREZ010000061.1:0-6909 GCF_022348345.1 Alteromonas sp. CNT1-28
GGAAACGGACTTGGGCTGAGAAGAATCTAGCTCAAATCTAAACTGACAGCGACACCTGAAAAAACGGGTAACTGTCAGATCAAGTCTGAGCTAGTACATTTAAAGCAATAAGCTGTAACGCCTGGCAGAGATAAGATGGTTTGCCCTTCTTCATAAGCCACGTTGCCGCCCTTATCTTTTACGAAGCCAATTGCATCAGCTAAACCAACTTCATAGGTACCTTTAGAATTTCGTATGTTTTTTAATTCTTCAAATAGTGCATCGTACATGTTCATACTAGTGAAGGCCTCCTTGGTTCGTCCCGAGTTCAACTGTAGGTTTAAACATCAAAGAAAGATAATGCTTAACTCGTTCTATCACCAATTTCTCATCTGCTACAATTTCACTGGCACAACCTAGCGCATCACTCTCCGCACCTACGAGGTATTCGCCCTCACCGGCATCCACTATAAACGCAAACGCCCAAACCCCATCTCTTGTTGGGTGCTTGGCGCCCAAACGTAGATTGTCGAGCTCGTACCCCATTGAAATCGCGTTTCTCATATGCTCAAGCTCTGAAGCGCCGCTATCGAATACTGCCGCGCGTTTCTGTTCGAAACCCGGAAGAAGCTCAAATTGATTAAGTAGTGATATTCCATTCATAGTGTAATTCTCTTTGTTATTGCCGGTGGATACTAAGCGAAAAAATATTTTGTTGAGTCAAAGTGTTTATCACCATATGACATTGTGACCGTTCCATCTAAACTGACATCGATGAAATCGATACATGTCGCCCCAGATGGAGTAACATATTGAAGCGAGACTGAGTTATTTTTGTAATTATTAACAAGGCAGTCCACTAATTCAGTTTTAGAATGGACAACTCTATCGTTTCCAAAATTTCTAATTTTCACACTCATAATAAATCTTCCAATGGTTTCGATGCTTTCGAGGAACAAACAATAAAATAATGGACTTCGCCGCATCGAATTGTATCCATAACTTCTACGCCAGTTCTTGTTTTAATAAACACATCTGCCTCATGTGCACTGCAAAATACCCTCTCGACTTGGTGATACTCATCTTTTTGTGTTTCAACATAAATCTTGTAAAAAGGACGCTCTTTCGTAGACGCATCATCAAGCTCAATTCTGCTATCTCCAGCGTAGGCTTTTGCGCAGAGTGTGATATCAGGCCTATTGGCAAACATCGCAATAGAAACCATATCAAATTTATCAAAAAGCAAGCGGGTGGCTTCTGAAGAAAACCCTAAATATTCCACTTTATGAAGCTTACCCATAGAACGAGCCAAAAGAGGAAACCTGTTTTCTGATTTGTATTTTTTATACTTCACATTTAATTCGTTAAGTGAGCCATGGATGTAATGTTCTACATCACACCCATATGTCAAACCAGAAGGAAACTATGCAGCTTCTCGGAATAAAAGGTCTTGCATGGAAGGTAGTGTGGTTATAAGCCCGGGCTGGTCAAAATAATACCCTACTTCTTTAACGAACCGGTCCTTCAAACATCTTGGTAAAGAATGCTCTTCATCAGCTCTCAAAACCTTATCGACAACATCAATTGGAGAAATCCTTTCAATATTTGGAGCCTCGATCAATGCCAGGCATTCAACGTCATTAGATAATATTGTGTTGAACGTAGTTACTCTCGATTCAATGAAAAAATCTGAAGTAATCAATTTATCGTGAGCAATATCGCTATTCAGTTGGATAATTGTGGTTTCAACTGAGGTCCCCTCAAACGTCCCTGGAGGTAAAAAGTCCCCTTTAACAAGGGAATCATTGCTGTCACAGCATATTCGCTCTAGAAGCCATTCTCTGTCGCTGGAATTGATATCCTCAAGCCAACCTACTGGGATAACAGAAATTAGAACTCCATTAGGAGTTAGAAACTTTAATGCATGTCTAATGTGCTTTATAAACTCATTTCGATTAAATGGTGGGTTCATCATAACTAAATCAAACTCTTTGCTTGGCTCTACAGTAAGAAAGTCTTTTTGCTCTACTTGATAACCCTGCTCTTCGCAGCAAACCACATTGATTGGGTCGATGTCATAACCTTGAATATCAAAGAAACGATTTTCTTTCTCTCCGTATGCTAAAAGAGAGTTAGCTAGAAACCCGGTACCTATACTGGGCTCTAGAACTTTAATTCTTTTTCCTGATGCCCCTAAGTAGTTTAAAGCAGTCCAACTTACCATGTGTTCAAATACTGCTTCAGTACTTGGGTATAGGTGAAATTTATTAATATTCCTTGCGCCACATGCAAGAACACGCTCGATAACGAGTTTAGGATCTCTGGTAAAAGCAAACCCTTGATGATTCTTGGACCACTTGCCGCCCAAACGCTCTAATAACCCTTTCAATTTTGAATATGCTTTACTTGGCAACTGCTCTCTAACAAACAGATATTTGCCCTTATACTCTAAACACTGAGTTAAAATATCGCTTAATCCCACTGCATTCTCCAAACAACTTTTTTCTTAAGGCTAGTGGAGTCGCTGAACGTTATTCACCGAATTACTTTCCACCTTTACCAATCGATATGATTCAAAATGCATGAAGAATTAAAAAAGACAAAAAAGAGGGAATACACCCCCTTTGTGAAGTAGTCTCCTTTTCTAGTTAAAAACTCAAACTAGCTCCTTCAGGTGCTTGTCTTGGATAATCTCTTTGGGTAGAGGTGCTTTGTAATCTACATATTTGTAGCTTGTTATTCGGACACCTAAAAACGAATGGTTTCCATCATAACTGAGATACTTTTTCGTTCGACGATAGGCACCTCCTAAGTCAAGAACCCGATCATCAGTTAGATAGCCGAGTAACCTATACTTGTAGGGGATATTATCTTTAACCTGCTGCTTTTCAATTTCATGGCGCTTAGAACTCAAATCTACTGCAAGGGAGCACAACTCATCAAAAACACTTTCCCATTTTTTGTTATGAGCTTGCTGAATACCCACAACAAGATGAGCTATTTCGTGACAAATGGTTTTTCTCAAGCAGCCGACTGCTGAAGTTGAAAGGAATGCTGAGTTGATAATTATATGGCCAGTTGAATAAGCTAAGCCGTTTTGCCCTTTCAAAGGACTAACTTCTATAGTAGGTGTTTTATGAAGCCATTGTTGTAATGGATACCTTGTTTTAGCTATGTCGATAATATCTACAAAATGAGACTGTATTTGATTAGTAGTGAGCATATTGACTCCAAAATATCATATGGTTCTGAGTGAAGCTGATTTAAGGCTTAACCGTTCAAAATTACTTCCAAAAAACTGGAATTAACTTCCCTACTTTTTCGGAATCATATTTAATCTTGGAGGGGCTGATATTTGGTAATGCACATCTCAAAAACATGAACGATTTAGTCAAGTCTTCTTCACTTCTTGGCACTCCTAGCATCACATCACCATTCTCAATTAAAGAAATTGATTTAGCGTCCTGGAGAAATTCATTTGCTCTCACTTTCATTTCAGGAGATTGTATTTCCTCAAGTATCGACTTGTGTAACTTTATATTTTGCATAACAGGAAACAGGCTTTCGGCATCCAGTCTTGTTGGAGACTCTATGGCTTTTTCAATATTGCTTAAATAGGCGCTTGGTTTTATCCCTTTGCCTCTATACCTAATCTGTTGAGTCCATGCAGAAATTGAACGTATCGCAAATTTTTCAATAACCGTTGCTTCAGACCAAGAGAGACTCTCAATATTCCAGCAGCTACCTGTTTGGTAATCTCTCTCAACGCAAAATACTTTCAGACTACTATTGATAATCGCTTCTGTTGTCCTACTTGCATAAATAGCCTTAAAAGCTTGCTTTTGTTTGTCATTAAGTGAAAAGTTAAAATATCGATAATTAATTTCGTTCATTTTATTATCCTTGCCTTATTAGATAAAACAAAAGTAAGGCATTGATAAAAAAGAGGAAATTTGCTGGAAAGATGTGTTTAACAGGGAAGTATTATGTATATTTTTGGAAAAGATCTTGAAGCACTGAGGCTTTATGGTGGATTTACTAAGAAAAAGTTGTCTGAAGAATTGAATGTATGTACAAAAACAATAAAGAACTACGAGTCCGATAGGTCATCACCTACTGTTAACGAATTCATCAAGATGGCCAAATTATGTGGCCTGCCTGAATCAGCTCTTTCAAAGTGCCTGTCTGCACAAGACACACTTGAGAACCAGCTCAGAAATCTTTCTAAAAATTGAGTATGGACAACGACGTTGTTTAATACTTTAAGTCTTTACTTATTTTATATATTTAGAAGTCACCTATACCCCATTTACAATGGGCTACATGGGAGATAGGTGATCACTTACAGGAACTAAAGTGATCATTTACAGGATATAAGGTGACCGTTTACAGGAATTAAAGTGACCATTTACAGGAATTAAAGTGACCATTTACAGGAATTAAAGTGACCATTTACAGGAACAAAGGTGATCATCTACAGGACCTGTAAATGATCACCTTTGTTTATAATTTCCTGTAAAAGGTCACCTTAGTACAATATTAAACCACTAACTTTCCTGTAAAACGTCACCTTAATGAAAATTATAAGCTGGTGGCTTCCCGTAAAACATCACCTTGTAGAGGCGAGCTAACATTCAATGAACGTATTTCTTCAGTTACATTGTTAAAATTCACTTTTCGCGGACTGTATAAACATACACGTATATGTATAAATCAATAATGGTACTTATTCTTTTTGATACTTAATGTCTGTTAACCCACTTCCTGTAATTGATCACCTTATGACTAAAATTAGATGTAATTTGACATCAGACTCAATAATTCAAGATAATGCACAAAAGTGACTTTGTTTATATCACCTTATGAAAAAAATAAAAGAAAGCGCCAAACCAGTCCATTTAAGAAAACACGTGGCCGCAGTACATATAGGTTCTGTTGGTTTCAATTTGTTACATAGGAAGGCTATTAATGCCGCAATTTGGTTTGCGCAACAAGAAGCTCGAGAAATAGCTGGTGGTGACCTGGAAAGCTATCTCAATAAAACAGACGGTATTGAGGTCAATCACAGCATCAACTTTAAAGAGTTCCGTCAATATATAAATTACAACTCAAATGATCATGAGTATTTAAAAAATATATTCCGTGATTTATCACAACTAGCTGTTGAGTTTGACCTAATAGAAGGGCGACGAAGCTGGGAGATAATGCCCTTTCTATCATACGTAAAATTTGCTAATGGAATGATCACATGGAGTTTTAGATCTGAGATTAGACGCTCTATTTTAGACCCTGATGTTTATGCAAAAATCAACTCTGAAATAGTCAATCAAATACAAAATGATATTGCCTTTGCACTTTATGAAAATACTTATCGGTATGTAAATATTGGGAAAACCCCATGGCTTAAAATTAACACCTTGAGACAACTTCTTGGAATAGCAAAAGATGCTTATAAAGAAACCAAGTATTTCACAAGGGTTCTTAAGCAATCTATGAAACAAATTCAAAAGGTCGCTGGTATAACACTTGAGATGGAGCCTACTGGTAAGCCTATTAAAGCTGTTAGGTTTCTTGTGAGAGCTAATCAACAACCTGATTTACTAATTGAGCAACATGTAGTTCAAGAACAGTCAGATGTTGAAGCACAGCTTTCTCATTTTGGATTCACTCCTAATCAGATAGCTGATATTTTCAATGCTTACCCGCTAGATTATATTCAGTCAAAAATTAATTTTTTGAACAAAAGAGCGCGAGCAGGCGGTATTAGAAATTTTGCAGCTTTCGCCTATAAAGCCTTTGAAGATGATTATGTTGAAAATACTTTTACTCCGAAATTAAGCAAAACTGAATCTATGCCTGCACTCACGGCAAAAAATTCAAGAGGAGATAAGATGTCATTTATAGAGATCTTTGCCGTTGCCACTCCTGAAGAAAAAGATAGTATAAAAAGGTTATTCGAAAGCGCCTTTAGGGCAAGCCAGCCTCATTCGCTTAATAAACGGGAATATGATTATGCTTATAATCAGCTAATGAATAATGATTGGTCTGGAGCAGAGCTAAAAAAGTCTTTCGAGGAGTATGTTGAGGGTTATGTCTTCATGAGAGCCGCATATAGCTCTGAGATTAGAAGCAGATTAAAGAGTGCTGCTAAATAGCGCAGCACTCATCTAACAATGGAATATACAATCCATTTAGATTTAGTGTTTTTTTCTCATATTCAATAATAGTAAAGTCATCACCCTCCCCCATTTTTAATTGTTTGTGGATGCTAATTTTCTCCAGCCACTCAATAGGCTCTTCCTGTTCACTCAACACATATTTAACCTTTGAAGAAACTTCTTCAAGATTTTCCACTGGTTCAATTTGTATTGCTTCGATTGAGAGGTGATAGAGGTGAGAACCTACGTCAACTACTAAGAAGTCCTTAGAAATATATTCTTCAATACAGGAATATCTTAAAACCACTTCTATATCATGAATTTTATATCCTAATTCAGCTTTCTCTACAGAGACTTCGTATAAAAATTCAGTACTTTTTATTGTTTTCATATAACTACTATCCTCAATTTTCTTTGAGGTTACATGAATAAAATAACTAGTTAATATTTCAGTAGCTTCATTGCATCGTGTGCGCTGCAACCAAACCTTGCAACAGTTTTTCCTCTTCGATTCCACATGAAATAACAGGAATTGGTCCAACGATACTTCGTTTTAATATTTTCAAGCTAAGTTTATATTTAGGTATTTTAGGATAGACGGAGCTCATCTTGTTAAGTTGTAATTTACAACTCATAGCTCAGCGATGCGGATTCAGGATAGTTGTAATTTACAACTCATAGCTCATCGGTGCGAATGCAGGATAGTTGTAATTTACAACTCATAGCTCAGCGATGCGGATTTAGGATAGTTGTAATTTACAACTCGTAGCTC
>NZ_JAKREZ010000062.1:0-9377 GCF_022348345.1 Alteromonas sp. CNT1-28
GAAGGCCAGCATCCGACGTAAACAGCGCATTGCGGCTATGGATACTGCGTATCTTGAAAAAGTGATAACTGCTTAAAAAATGATCACGCTCTTACCCTGTTAGATTGATGTGGCTACTCACAATCCTGTGAAAGAAACTTGGTAGATTACGGCCTGTTAAACCAAATATAAACTGCATACAATAAACAACCAAGTTAGTGATATACCGAGTACTATTTTTAACGTTGGTAACTTAGTTTGTGTTAATGAATAAATCGCATATGCAGCAGGAATGACAGCGAGACAGCCTCCAAGTACTAAGCCTTTAAAAAATCCTGCGATTAGCCCCCATTCATCTGCAATAAATGCATAAACCCAAGTGACTCCCCAGGCTACAAAGCAAAATGAAAGCAATAACTTGGCTATTCTGACTTTTACCTTTACATCTTTGCTTTTCATAAATATCCCGTTAGATAGTTTCCAAAGGTAAATAACGACTTAACATTGTGCCTTCCCTAGGGAAGATACAGTCGTGAGACGAACTTGGCTGATTTGTAAGGCCAACATCTATTTTGAAAGCACATGGCTTGTGGTTACCTGAGCCATGTTGCCTATTTCATCAGCTTTACTACGCATTGTATGAAAGGCTCTACTTTTGAACTTAATTCTGGGGGGAGTATTTCGGTACCGTCTGTTAAATCTAGAATGCCTGACACTACTGGTTTGTCAGCTGTCGTATCTATCTTAGCATTTATGGTCATGGAAAAGTTGTAGCCGCTTGGGAGTAGAGATGCGTATTTTTGGACTGAATTTAAGGGAGCTGGGTTACTAAATGATTGAAAGGCTAACAGTGAAGATAGCAAAGTGGCTGAGCCAATAAAAAAAGCTTTTTTGTTCATGGTAATTCCTTTTAACGTATTTTGCTGTCTCAAACTTCGACCTTAACTGATCTACAAAGTTCTGTAGCTAACGTCGCAGCGAACGTGCTCATTGGCTTGTTATATGTGTACAAATTAAAACCTTTCACACCTCACTTTAGTAAAAAAAACTAGCTACAAAGAGGATGATATTTGTTCTAGGCAATTATTTACTTGCCCATCGGTAACAATAAAACCACCCAACAGGCGGGATCAAGAAGTTGAGCAAGACGGCGTAAATGACAACCAACCCGATATTGTCAGCCTTTCCTTTAGCAAATTTGATGGTAAAAAAAATTACAACTAACGCGAGGATGAAGAGTGCTTGCCCCCAAAATGTTGCATTTAGATTCATAACATTCCTTATTGATGAACTTTCTGAAAAGCATATAACGCCCCGCATAATGGGCTATAATACTGAGCGAAGCGAAGGGGCCTACGTGTTTTTGCCCCAACGAGCAGCGCGAGCGCCTTGAGTGGTTATGTTCGTTTTTGATAAAAGCGCTCTGTCAAAAAATGGATTGAGTTGTAAGTCCAGCTAACGCAAATGCCGAAGACTATGAAAATTGGAAGAGAGAAGTTGGAAAGCTTAACGATATTGGCCTGCGAAGCGTCTAACCCTGCAAACTTTAGGATAAAACCAGAAAGTAGGGCCGACAAAATAAATATTACGAGTTTGAAGCTTTTAGAATTATTTGCATCCATATCAATTTTCCTTTTCCATTCGAGAGCACAACACCCAGCCTGCGAGCGGCTTAATGTGATTGTTATGCGCTATTGACTTACAACGCGTAAGTACCATAATTAGGTATATATTGGTACTTGGAGAAATCAGATGGCTAAAAACACCAGCATTACCCTTGGAGACCATTTTGATGGCTTTATTGCTAGTCAAATTCAAACTGGTCGGTATGGTTCAGCAAGTGAGGTGATTCGTTCAGCTCTTCGCTTGCTAGAAACACAGGAAACCAAATTAAACACTCTACGTCAATTACTTGTAGCAGGTGAAGAAAGCGGTGAAGCTGAATACGACCTTGAGCATCTGATATCAGAACTAGACGGTGAATTAAAAGAGTGAAACCGTTTAAATTAACCGTACTAGCAAAATCAGATTTAAAAGATATCGCATTGTTTACGCAACGGAAATGGGGCCGAGAACAGCGTAATGTATATCTTAAACAATTCGACGATTCATTTTGGATGTTGTCTGAAAACCCTGATATTGGTAAAAGCTGCGACGAAATAAGAGATGGATACAGAAAATCTCCTCAAGGTAGCCATGTGATTTTCTACAAACAAACGGGCAGTCAGGAAATTCTGATCATAAGAATCCTTCATAAAAGTATGGATGTAAATCCTGTACGCTTTGGCGCATAACTTTTAAATAAGGGGCGCAGACATGTGGGGCATAATGGCGCAGCCGCCCCGCGTGTATGCGTCCCAGCGAACGAAGTGAGTGAGTTTATTGGCTTGTTAGGCGGCATGCAGATCTATTGGCTGCACGTTATCCAAGTTGATGTTTTGCTTTGCCTGCCAAAGTTCATAATTGTCTTGCATACTAAGCCAACTCTCAGGGCTGCGCCCTAATACCTTAGATAACCTTAATGCCATTTCTGGCGTTACCGCACTTTTTCCCTTAACGACACGATTTAGTGTAGAAGCGGCAACACCAAGATGAGTAGCAAGTGTTCTGCAACTTATGCCGTGTGGCTCCATATAGATGGAATCAATAAATTCACCGGGGTGAGGTGGGTTATGCATATTCATTAGTGATAATCCTCGTAATTTAAGATGTAAGCATTACCATCCGTGAACTCGAAAGTTACTCTCCAGTTACCGTTGACAGATATCGACCAAATATTTGACCTTTCTCCTTTCAGCTGGTGTAAAGAGAAGCCTGGTAAATTAATGTCATCAATATTTTGCGCGGTATGGATAGCAGCTAATTGCATGCGAAGTTTTTTCGCGTGCTTGGTCTGAATGCCTGAAGTTTTCCCTTTTTCGAAAAACAGCTTAAGACCCTTGTGTTTAAATGACTTAATCATGAGAAGAGTGTAGCGCATTGCGCAACGCGGTGCAACTTGACGCCTAACGTTTTGCTAAGCGGCAATAAAATAGCTGGCTAAAATTAGCGAGGAACGAGCAAAAGCCAGCTGTTTTTTGTCCATTTAAGCAACTTGTTAGCAATTTTTACATCGTTCTCTGAAACTCTCTTGCATCCTCGCCAAAAGAGAGCATTTTCAATGCTATGACTTGTTTATCTTTATATGTTGCTTGCAACCGTGCTTCAGTAAACGCTTTAAAAACAATAGTTTCTTTATCAAGTAGCTCTATCTCAAAAGCTGGATCATCTAAATATTGATAAAAAAGTTTGCCATTTTCTTGAAAAACTTTGCGCTTACCATACGTACCTATAATTTGGTCGATGTCATTCTGACTTAGCTGGTATTGATTGGATTTAGCTTTTACAAGCGGATAGACCCATTGATGCAAGCCTAGGTTACTATTTTCATTTTTTATTAAGGTGTTTAGAACCTCGGCATAGGAAACATAAAAAGCATTGTCACTGCTTGTTTCAATATTCGGCTTTACACCTTTTCTTTCCCAGTTGTCATTTGTTCTTGGATCTACAGGTCGTGAAGTTGGCAATGTGAGGATGTAATTGTCATTGACTATTTCAGCACTTCTTCCATGAGCTGCGCCAGCGGTAACCTCTCCAACAATTGTAGCTCTAGCTAGATTTTGCATAGCATAACTGAAACTTTCTGCTGCCGATGCAGAATTACTGCTGGTAAGAATGTAGAGGGGCGTATCTTTAAATCTGGGACCCGGAACATAAGGCGAAGTCCAATCTTGTGTTCGAGTTAACACGCCATTTGCACGACTTTCAAAAGTTGATAAGTGAACAGTATCTAAGTCAAAAAAGTAACTTGCTAACGAAGTTACCATGAATGGACTACCACCAAAGTTGTTTCTTAAGTCAATAATAATACCATCAGAATGTTGTAAAAACTTCATTGCATTCTCAAGTGTTTCACCACCTAAATGACTATCTGAGAACATTCTTATGTCGAGGTAACCAATGTTACCGTCGAGCATTTCAATCTTTTTAAAACCATAGTTATCAGTTGGCGATTCCATAACTCGACTGTCAGCAAACGCTTCAGCTTGGTTAGATGAACGGAATGCTTTCAGCTCACTTACCCAATTCGGGTCGTAAACTACGGAGAGGTGTTTATCATTTGCAATCTTGTTTAATTCCAAGGTCATAAATTCAGCAATATCTTCAGATGACTTTTGACGATTACAACCAGATAAAAATGACTTCGAACGTATTAACTGAGCTAACGTTGTTGCTGTATTTTCAATTACGTAATTATCTTCAAGTTGTTTGGCAATAATTTGTGACACATCTCGACAATCTGCCGCACTGACATAATTGCATAGAACTAGTGAACTAACGATGAGGGATTTAAAAACTTTACTCTTCATATTCTTCCTGAAATTTTAATTATTGTTTTTTAATAACGCTCAACCACGCCAAAAGGAGTTAAAAAAATTCCTATATGCTCAATTAAATTGCTAGCTAAGCTTTGGGGCGCTAGCACGTGGGCTAAAATCCGAACGAAGTGAGTCAGCCCACGTGTTAGCGTCCCAGCGACCGGAGGGGGTGCCAACAGCGTTTTGTTAGGCGTACAAAGATAAGTACGCAGCTTTGCTGCCACCACTAGCCAATTAGGCCACGTGTTTAAATTATTGAATTTAAGATAAAACAACCCTGTGCGAAAAGCCAGATGTTACCGGTGATGCTGGATAAAAGAGCGAGTTTAGAAAGCAGAAGATGCAGAATGTTGGCGTTGCGGTGTTGATGAAAAGCGTGTTGCTAAAGTCGTTGAAACCACCGAAAAAAGTAAGCAGTAAAGACAACCTAGCGAAACAACCTTGATGCTGGAATGTCACGGTTGAACCCACTTTTAAATGCTGTAAGTAAATGACGCCTAACTTTCCAATAACGGGCGCAGACATGTGGGGCATAATGGCGCAGCCGCCCCGCGTAAATGCGTCCGAGCGACCGAAGGGAGTGGTCTTAAGCGCCTTGTTATAAGCAGAGCCAGTTCCTTTGGTCTTTTTACAAACTAATGAAGCCAGCATACGATTGATTGTTAACACAAACAAGCAAAACGACGGTGCAGTAAAGGTTTTGATTTGACAGAAGCTAGCCGCCAGTTGGACTATCGAGTGTAATGGCGCTTGCGAGGTTCAACTAATACCTTGGCGATAAAGCGCCTATTACACCACCTTTGAGTTATGAGCGGCGGATTTAAACCTACCACAAGCCAGAGCGATGCTAATGAAAACAGGTGAGGGCAGTTGCACTGGGATTTTTATAAAGCCAAACGCAGATTAGGCTGACGCCTTATAACACCCACATAAGGGGCAGTAATACGTGGGCTAAAATAGGAGCGAAGCGACAGAGCTCACGTATTACTGTCCCAGCGAAGCGACTTAATGTGATTGTTAGACTTCACCTCATGCGATGTTGTAACTCCGTATCACCAGTGCATTCGATATAAAGTTTTTGAAATTTATCCTTTATATCAGGAAGCTCATCTAACGCATACTCGCAAAACCCTTCAGCATAGTGTTCTCCCTTTGGAGTTTCATGAATGAAGTCAAACACCCCATGTCTAAGATGTTGAAGTTCAGCAACTCCTTTACCATATTCTATGCTCCTGGAATAAAAATCCTCATCTAATTCTGCTATTTCGGTAATCAATTGAGTAAAGACTTGCTCCTTTATTTCAGGAAAAAAAATACCACCGCCACCACCATCTGGGCGAACGTACTCAAATCGTTCAGTTCCTGAAGTAGAACTAATGATTTGATAAAAGGTTTCTGGGGGCATTTCTTTAACTTTTTTAACTATACTCTCGATCTGTTTCCAAACCCAATAATTGAGTTTTATCTCTTCAGCCAATATTGTCTTTAGTGCCTTTATTTTCCGATTTTTCGATGCATTTTTACGGTAGGCTTCCAATACTTCTTTTATGATGAAAAGTGTAATTGCGACAATCGCGCCTATTGACAGTGGATTCATATTATCTGCCATATCAAGATGATTGAACTTTTCAATTGCTAGAAAGAAAAGGCTAAATAGAAAATAAGCAAAAGCTATCGCGGTTATGCCAAAAATAGCACCGAAAATTTCTGGTAATAAAGTCCTAAGAATGTTCAAGACAAGAGATTCCAAACGTGAAGTCTAACGGCCCGCATAACGGGCAAAAATACGTAGGCTATAATACAGAGCGAAGCGAAGGGAGCCTACGTGTTTTTGTCCCAGCGAGCCCGCGAGCGAGTTTATGCGATTGTTAGGTTTCATTGTGATTCAACGAAGAAAGAACTGATTTCAATTGCGGAATTGCAGATTGAACAGGGCCCATACCTTCTAGTGAAACCATTAAAACGCCCTTATTAGTACCGAGACACGCAGCAACTAAATGTCCTACTTCATTTGGCCCTGAATACGCAACTAATTCCCAAGGGGCACTCGTTTGAACATCTAAAGGGGCAAGTTGAGAATATAATTCCATTTTAGGAAGTTGTTCATTGAGGTTTGATAAGTAGCTTTTCATTTCAGCTAATATCTCAGCTCCCTTTTCTACGGATGGCACAATGTAGACTGAAAGAATGATTACCTGTTCTGATTCTTCATTTGCTGCAACAGTTGTAATTTTGTTTGTATTTACAACGGACCATCCATTTCCGAGGGTTAAAGAAAAGCCATTGGATTGGATTTCTTGAGACACAGAACTAAACGCTGTAACTAATAAAATCAGACCGAAAAACATCACTTTCATTTAATCAGTTCCTTTGAAACCTAACGCTAAGCTTTGGGGCGCTAGCACGTGGGCTAAAATCCGAACGAAGTGAGTCAGCCCACGTGTTAGCGTCCCAGCGACCGGAGGGAGTGCCAACACTGGAAGGCGACCAAACCCAAAATGGAGAAGACTCAATGCAATTCTATACTAACTTACATCCTTTTTACTGCGGAATCGATCTTCATGCACGAATGCTTTATGTATGCATCCTAGATGCTCGCGGCGAGATACTGGTTCATAAGAAGATAAAAGATTCTCCTGAGCAGCTCTTAAACCTTCTTGCACCCTACATCGGGAATATTGTGGTGGGCGCAGAATGTATGCATTGCTGGTACTGGCTCAGTGATTTTTGCGAACATCATAATATTGATTTTATTCTCGGCCACGCCCTCTATATGAAGGCGATTCATGGCGGTAAAACCAAGAACGATAAAATTGATGCGTATAAAATTGCCAAGCTTATGCGAGGTGGTAATTTTCCTTTGGCTTACGTTTATCCCAAGGAGAAGCGTGCTATTCGAGATTTATTACGTAGACGAACGAATGCTATGCGCCATAGTGCCGAGTTAAAGGCATTCATAAAGAATGCGTTGTCACAGTACAACCTACCAGTACCTGAAAAATCAGACCTAAGCTACACCACCGGTCGCGATGCAATGCGCGGATATTTCCCCAATCCACAGGTTCAACGCAGTATTGATATGAATCTACGATTAATTGAAGTTTATGACCATGAAGTCAGTAGCATTGAATGTTATGTAGAAAAATTGACTAAACATGACAACGGCCGTGACTACTATTTGTTGCGTTCATTACCTGGCGTTGGGCGAGTATTGGCCCTCACCATTCTTTATGAGATTGGCACTATTAAGCGCTTCGACAGTGTTCAGAAGTTTGCGTCTTATTCTCGGCTAGTTAAATGTAAAGCGGAATCAGCCGGTAAAGCCTACGGTACGCAGGGTAATAAAATTGGTAACGCGCACCTTAAATGGGCGTTCTCTGAAGCCGCAGTGCTGTTTTTGAAGGGTAATCCTCCGGCGCAAGCCTATCTCGCTAAGCTGCAGAAACGAATGAGCAAAGCAAAAGCACTCTCTGCATTGGCACATAAACTAGGTCGCTGCATGTATTTTATGCTAAAGAACCAGACGGTATTCGACAGTGAACGCTTTTTAGCAGGGTAAGTCGCACAGGCGGATGAGCTGAACGCCTAACTGGTCGAATGGCGAGTATTGTGTTCATGATGATTTAGGGAAAAGAACCTGTTCAACATGAACTATACCAGTGTCCACAGCCACTACGCTTTGATTAGACATCCGTCTGTTGCGCATCAATACTCTGTGCTAAATCGCTTGCACCTGAACTGAGCCTGCCCCTAACTGGCGACAGAAATCAGCCACTACGTTTGAATAGTGCCAGCATCAGGTTAACCGATGAATGTCTAGTGCCCCTGTACACGTAAAGGATTGCATAGTAACAGGCAGCGATGAGATCGTATTAAGAGAGCCTCTATATGTGTTTGCCGCAGGTGATGCCTGACGATAACCACGACAGATGAAGCTAGGAGGTTTGGCACAGAGATTTGGACTGACTGCTAAAGCAGCCAGAGAACTACTATTACCTATTGACGGGAGTTGGGCTCATATGTGTTATGTGCTGACGCTCAGGGGTTTACTGAACTTATGCTTGCCCATGACGGCCAGCCTACTTGATTAAACAAGTGCATTATTAGTTGCTGATACATGCCAGCCATTTCCATTGCTCGTTCGATGGTGGGACAAACACAACTAAACTCATAGTCACACTTTACGGTGACCTTGAACCAATCTTCGTTTTTGAATTTCTCAATACTAATATTAAATTCGGTTACTGTAGAGATACGCCACTCTTCGAACTCCTGCCAGTTACCAAACTCAGCAATTGCTCGGAGGATCTCACTCTTCGATGTATTGAGGTGGCCTTTCTCCGCTAAGTCGGCTAAAAAACTTTCTTTAGTTTCAAACACTCAAACTCCTACTGGCACATAACTTTTCAATAACGGGCGCAGGCACGTGGGGCATAATGGCGAAGCCGCCCCACTTGTATGCGTCCCAGCGAACGCAGTGAGCGAGTTAATTGAGTTGTTATGTTTCTAATACTCCTCACCCTCATCCCCTACAAGTCTGGCTCCAAGTAATTTAGCTAACTTTTTCGCTTTCCCTATTTGGGCCTTGTCACTACCTAAAGTAATGCTGCCATTTGAGAATGTGAAATAATATTTTCTGCGTAAAATTGGACTAGTCCAAACGCAACCATTTGGAGTTTGGATTTCAATGGTTTCACCCGTTTCCGGATTCATTGCTTTAGCAACATGCTGCACAGTTAATGACGAATCGCTTTCGCAAATCGCCAACCATTCATTTACAGAAATCTGGTTATCACGCTCAATATGCAAACTGTAAGAAGCCATAATATTCCAGCTTATTAATAATAAAATCCCAACTAAAATTTTACGCATAGTTTTCGAGAAACATAGACACAATGACTCCCTGTGAAATGCTAGCCTCCGCATTTTCGTGGGTTAGCTGAAAGCCAGTGCCATAATTAGTTTGCTTAAGACTAAATC
>NZ_JAKREZ010000063.1:0-6695 GCF_022348345.1 Alteromonas sp. CNT1-28
TTGGCGCTTAAGGGCTCCACCGCCAATATAGCTTGAACACTCATGTGTTGAGGCATCATGTTGCACATATCGAGAGAATTTTTCAGTCCCAATGATCAGTCTATTTTCTTATCTTGACTACACTTACTTCGTAATTGCTTCCTGTTTTTGGACCTAAATCGCATGAAACAAGCCTTAAAGCCAGTTGTCACAGAGGATAGTAAATAGCGTTAATTTGTCTTAAACTCCATTACGAAGTATCTATTTTTGACAACATAGGAACTGACGTGGCGGTGTTTACCGGTACAGCCTATCAGTTTCCGGATAGATAATATGACAGCTGCCATTCAAACCAGTGAACACCTTGTTACGGTTCCGGGAGGAAACGTTTTTGTAAAGCGATGGACACCAGAAACGCTTAGCTCAGAGTCTCCGATTATTCTGCTTCATGATTCACTGGGTAGCGTTGCTCAATGGCGCGACTTTCCTGAACGCTTGTCGCAAAAACTATCTCGCTCTGTCATTGCCTATGACCGTCTCGGTTTTGGACAATCTAGCTCTCGCACTGAGCTACCCTCTGTTGATTTTATATCCGAAGAGGCAAATCTCTATTTCCCTGCTTTGAAGGAAGCACTTTCCATAGAACGTTACATTTTGCTGGGGCACAGTGTCGGTGGAGGAATGGCGCTTAATATCGCCGCTACGGATACTGATTGTGAAGCCCTTGTTAGTATCGCAGCACAAGCCTTTGTTAAAGAAGTCACCCTAAGAGGCATCGCTCAGGCTAAAACTGTATTTGATAAGCCAGAGCAAATGGCAAAGTTAGAAAAATGGCACGGATCAAAGGCCCCTTAGGTATTGCGAGCCTGGACAGATAGATGGTTATCCGATGATTTCCGAAATTGGAGTCTGGAGACTTGTATTAGGCAAGTTGCTTGCCCGGTACTAGTAATTCATGGTGAGAATGATGAATATGGCTCTAGTGCGTTTCCCGAGTATATTGTGGCTCACGTATCGGGTCGGGCGAAACAGCTCTTATTAAAGAGCTGTGGCCATATTCCATATAAGGAAAAAACGCAGGAAGTGCTCCAAGAAGTATTTGATTTTTTACAATTCGTTTGATCGCATCAGCTCATGGGGCTACAAATAAGCTCTCAATAAAACCACTATATGCTGTATCTAAAATATCTTTTGAAGCTGTACCGGGACACCATTCAACGCGGCATTCCCTGACAATTCATCAACGAAACTGTGATCCGTAATATCGTTAACGCTCACACCTGGGTTAGATGAGGCGACTGAAATCTTCATGCCTTTTCGATGATGCCCCCAGCCGTGAGGGAGGCTTACTACATTCGGCATTATGTCTTCGGTGATGGCAACGGTCACCTTCAGTGCACCGACATCACTGGTGATATAGACCTCTTCGCCATGTTCAATCGAGTAGTTCTTTGCCGTTTCAGGGTGTATGAATAAATCACAGCGGTTCTTGCCTTTTACCAGGCGCTGACTGTTGTGCATCCAGGAATTGTTGGTGCGCAAATCTCGTCGTCCAATCAGGGTGAGCGGGGAAGCGCTATCACTTCGTTGAATGTAATCATTCAATCGTGCCAGATCTGCGACAAACTCTTCGGGCAACAAATTGACTTTCTTGTCTTTGGTAAAGAGCTTACGAGGCAGGCTCGGCTTTAACGGGCCCAGATCCAAACCATGTTTATGTTTCTTAAGCTTCTCTAAGGTTAATCCACCATTGGTGACAAAGCTTTTCATGCCATCACCGTAACGGCCATTTCGCAAGCCCAAGTCAATAACCCGCTCGACGGTCATGAGCGCCTTGGCTATGTGTGCCTTTTTCATTTGCGCTTGTTTAAGCTTGCTTGGTTTGCCTGCTTTTAGTTCTTCAATGCGGTTCGTGAGAGTGGTATAGATTTGTGCGTCTGAACGCATGTAACTTTTCTTTTTAAACAAGGGGTCGGAAAAGCGAGTGACGTTACGTACAGCCAGGTTGGTAAAAGCCAAGTCGTATAGCGCATGCTCGAAGGGGCCGCATGGTGGCAGGATAATATCTGCGTGGCGGGTGGTTTCATTGATGTAAAAATCAATCGCCACCATAAAATCCAGTTGGGCCAGGGCTTTTTCTAGCCGTGCGCCATTCGGTGTGGAAATGGCCGGGTTGCCTGCCGTTACAACAAACGCTTTTACTTGACCTTTGCCTGGCGTCAGCATTTCATCTGCCAAGGTCGCGGAAGGTAGTTCGCGATTAAATTCAGGCAGTTTTCGAACACGACTATGGAAACTGGCAAAACTTCCACGCCCTGAAAAATCAGTCATATCGATGGCAGGGCTTGTGAACATCATACCACCGACACTGTCTAGATTACCGGTAATGATATTTAGCAGTTGGATTAGCCAATGATTCAAGGCACCAAATTCTTGCGTGGCGACGCCCATTCGGCCATAACATACTGCACGTTCTGCCGTCGCAAACTCGGTAGCAATTCGAATAATTTCTTTCTCAGGCACCTGAGTCAGCTCAGCTATCTTTGCGAGAGGAATTGTATCCACTAAGGGGAGAATGTCTTTGATTTCCCCGTTAAGAGGAAACCTTATATCCTGCTTAACCAAGCCTTCTTTAAAGATGACTTGAATTAAGCCCAGCAAAAATAACGCATCACTGCCGGGTTTGATAAATTGATGTTCACTCGCGTACAAGGCTGTTTCGGTACGACGAGGGTCGATTAAGACCAGTTTTCCGCCACGCGTCTTGATCTTTTCTAAACGTCCCAACACGTCACCGGCGGTCATTAAACTGCCGTTGGAGGCAGCAGGGTTAGCGCCGAGCATCAACATATAATCCGTGTGATCAATGTCGGGGATGGTAAAGCTCATACTGTGTCCGTACATCAAGTACGAGGTCAGCATATGGGGCATTTGGTCTAGACTAGATGCACTAAATAAGTTCCTCGAGCCAAGCGCCTTTTTGAAAGGCCCCATGTTGATCATGACTTCTATATTGTGCGAAGAAGGGTTTCCCCAATAAGCTGCTACCGAGTCATTTCCATATTCCGTCTGTGTGGCTACAATTCGTCGCGCAACTTCCTCCAGCGCTTCATCCCAGTCAATATCAATCCACTGATCCCCAATGCGCTTTTTCGGCGTCTTTAATCGTTCAGGGTCATTGTGCAGATCCTGTAGGGCATAACCTTTAGGGCATATATGGCCGTGACTATGTTTGTCTTCTTCATCTCCCGCAATCGAAATGATTTTTTCACCCTGATACTCAACCACAATGCCACACATCGCTTCGCATAAAGTACATGTACGGTGATGAAATTTGATAGGCTTCGTGGCGTCGTAATCTTTAGTGCCTGGCACATCGTCCTCTGTCGGGGTAGCGGTGGCGATCAATGCCTGGTTCTCTCGCTTTGCCTGAACCATCGCGTTGACGTCTGTCAGCTTTTGACGAGGACGCCCATTCCTCATGCCGAGTTTGATCTCCTGCGCATCAAGAGCCACCCAGTCGGCAAAAGAAAAGTATTCGGTGCCTTTTTCACAAAGGTATTTTTTGAGAGTAGTCGTTTCTGACGCTAAGCTCGCCGTGTTGTCACTTAGGTTTTCAGCTAGATTTTTTACTGTACTCACAGCGCATTGTTTGTTGGTACCTATGACACCGTTGGCACCGCGTTTAATCCAACCAGCCACGTATTCTTTATCTGAAAGCTGTCCATTTGTAAGAAATACCCGGCCGTTCTCATTGGCAATAATTCCGCGCTGCTCATCGAATTTTAGGCCCTCAATGCTTCTTCCTTGGTATCCGGTAGCACTGATGATGATACCGCTCTCTAATTGCCTTTTCTCACCCGTCGGTTTAACGACTAATCGCTGTTCATCGTTTAAGCTGATGTCATTGATACTTACTTGTAGTCCTTTAACGGATCGCGTCGTGCCTATTACTTCTTCCGGGTTACTGTTGAATACAAAACGAATCGTCTTGCTCGCATCGGATTTATGATCTTGTGACGAATGTAGAACGCCTCGTAGTAATTCAATATTTTCTTTGGCTTCACTATTTTTGGGTAACGCTAGGGAGGCTTCGATAGATTCACATAGCTGAAGGTCTTTGGGGTCTATTTCTAGTCGTAGGCCAGGGTGGTTGATGAGTTGTCGTAGTTCCTTTGGGGTAAAAGCGGCTTGAGCGGGTCCCTTACGGGCAATGAGATTAACCGTTTTTATTTTGCTGTTTGTGATTGCATTCAGCGCATGTTCAGCAATATCGGTTGCGTGAAGCTCATCTTTTGGTAGACAGACCACTCTGGCAATATCCAAAGCGACATTGCCCATACCGATGATAGATAGGGTTGTTTTATTGAGTTTAGGCTCTAAATTGGCGTGTTCAGGGTGGCCATTATACCAGCCAACAAACTCTGCTGAGCCATAAACACCAGATAGAGAGCCTCCTGCTATGGGTAACGCTTTACTGAGCGAGCCACCGGTGGTGTAGATCACAGCATCGTAGTTTTCCAATAGGAAGGCGCGATCAATATCTTTTCCCAGTTCTACATTGCCATAATACTTAAGACTAGGGTTGTTTTTGACAAGCTGCGTATAGTTTTCCGTAACAGACTTAATATCAGGGTGGTCAGGTGCAACGCCAAAACGCACTAGCCCAAACGGGGTTGGCAATTTATCGATTAGATCGATCTTTGCGCCAGGGTATTGCTTAAGTAAAGCTTCGCTGCTGAAGAAACCAGATGGCCCTGCACCAATCACTGCGAAGCGTTTAGTGGACGCTATTGGTGCTGGTTCGTCCGCTTTTCCTTCCACACGGCGCTCGGTGATGATGGGGTGACGCTTTGACTCAACGGCGTTAATTTCAATGTATTGGATTTGATCTTCAGGGACTGACGCTTCCGGGTATATTGCGCGTTCCGGGCATTCTGTTAAACAGGCATTACAGCTAATACAAACATCCGGATCAATAAACAGCATATCTTCACCCTCACGAAATGCATTCACCGGACAAACATCCACACAGTTCGTATATTTCGCACCAGAACAGGCGCTGGTAATCACATATGCCATCTTATAATTCCTTTGTCACCGCTTGTTGAAAACTCCATGGATGTTAGAACTTAGACGTATTGGTGTATTGACAAAATTCATTGCGTTTGACATTTTGTGCCAAACTAAGCCATTAGAATGTAAAACATGCCAACACACTTCGTTTCTTCCAGCTTTCTGAACACGCTGCTCAAATACATTAAAGACAATGGGTACGACGAAGCTGCACTGGTCGCAAAGATCGAACAGTTGTCGGCTCGTTATCAATGGCGTATGCCTAGAAACGATTTTTTGACGCTCCTGGCGAATATCCAACGCCGTCACAATAAACCCGCTTTAGGGTTTTGTATTGGACGAAGTTTGCAGCCTGAAGATTATGGAATGGTGGGTTATATCGCGGTGACTTGCTCCAGTCTAGGTCAAGCTTTACAGCGCTATCAGAAGCACCTGAGCTTGGTTGATTCAAGTCTACAAACGAGCCTTGAAGACCGGCAAGGAAGTCGCGTTACGAGATGGTGGCATAACGAAGCTAGTGCAAAAGGCATATGGGGTGAGTTTGGTCTAATGGTTTTTATTAACTTCTATCAAGCGCTAATAGGTCGAGACCTTCCTCCAGACTTCGTTGAATTACCGGGTGAGCCCGATGGAGATCCTAAGGTTTACGAGCTACTCGCGGGTTGCCCGGTAAAATTTGGCTGCAATGCCGTGGGTATTGCTTTGCCAAAAACCTTCTATGCCATGAAGATTAGTACCAGTGACCCCTATCTTAGAGGTCTTTATGACCGACAAGCCGCTGCCTTATTGAGTAACCTTACCGAGGAAAATGACTTTCTTAAAGAGGTAAAGTCTGCACTGAAGTTTTGCTTGGAAGAAAACCAGAGCAGTGCAGAGCAGGTCGCTAAACATCTTGGGCTGTCACTTAGAACTTTCTATCGCCGCTTAGACGAACAAGGTTTTCGTTATCGTTCATTGTTAGCGGATATACGTTTTGCATTGGCAAAAGGCTATTTGCAGGATGAAACGCTGTCGCTCGCCGAGATCGCTTTACTGCTCGGCTATTCTGACCAAAGCGCCTTTACGCGTGCCTTTGTAGGTTGGGCTGGTGCCACACCGACTGAATATCGTTAAAGAACTTGGCCGAAATGACTCTACAGCGTAAACCAAGTTCTTAGTCATAATCTACAAACTGAACTTCTGCGAATAAAATTGCTTCATGCAGAGTTACCACCACGTTCAATCGGAACTTTAATTTAAATGAACCTCATTTCTTCACATGCTTTCTTTCGTACTTTCTTGAGCACGACGCTAGCCTTATCATTTACTTTACTCTCGGGCTGCATGATTTTCCCCCTTAAACAAGACGACCCGGATCGGTCACTATATTGGTGTCCGCCTTTACCAAACTGCGCCTCCACGGAAGCGGTCACTTTCGTCCATAGTATTCAACCCTATAAGCTGAATATGGAATGGGAAGAAGCTTGGCCGGTGATTCGTGAGGAAGTAAGTTCACTTCAGGGCACGTCTATAGAACACGAATACCCCGGCTATATTTATGCTGATATGTGGGGCTTATATAGAAGCGCGTTCGTGTGAGCGCTTTGCGGTATTGGCACCCCATGTTGATAAGCGTTTAAATGATTTTTATGTGTCGTTGT
>NZ_JAKREZ010000064.1:0-6626 GCF_022348345.1 Alteromonas sp. CNT1-28
ATAAAGTTCTTTGACTTCAAACGACGTGAGTATTTGAATGCGTTTTGTTTGTTCAGCAGCGATGGCATATAGTCCTGATTATTTTTTCATAATCATAACAGACTCAATGTTTTAATTCCTAATGCCGATTTCGAGGGGATGGGCGCAAAACCCCTAGTAAAAAATGAATTACTCTCTATTTGAAATTCGTTTACTTACTATTATAGGGACTTAGGTTTCCAAATCTTTCAACATGCGCTTTCTTATATGCTGAGTCGGCTTCTCTAAACTTTTCATAAGCTCTTGAGAACTCTTTGTTGCTCTCCAGTAACGTATTAATTTTAACCATTAATTCTTGTCTTCGTTCCTTTTGCTCCTCATTTCCCATCATAGCAGTAGCATAGGCAGAGAAAATATTCCCCCTGTTAACCTCCTCCGTTACGATCTCTTGAATTATCCGCCAATCGAATACATTTCTACATACTTTAGAGTTTATGTGAGAGCCAGTTTGAGTTTCTGTTCTGCATTCAAAATGCAAGTCTTCATCCTTGATAAGGTGGTTAAACTTTTCCATGAATGCAAGACGTTCTTTTTGTCGTAATTTGTAAAAATAACCTAGTGGTCTAGAGCCTTCGACAGTTATTGTCTCAATATCCTCGTTTTGAGATTCTGGCACTATTGTGTTTGATAAAGTTAAAGAACTAAACAGCGTTAAAAACAATAAGTGTTTCATTAGATATTACCTAATCTGATAAATAGTTTCTTATTTTCAACAATTACTTGCACATCAAGGATGCGCAAGTAATCTGCTGTTTTTAGTAGCCGCCTTGCAACTCGTAAACTAAGCCCCAAATTTGTGTTACCGAGTCGTGAGTTTGGACGTAGGTTACTCCACCTGGCGCTTGAGGATTTGGTATAGCAACAACCGATGTTGTTGAAGATGTCCGAGAGATTTCGGAAGGACACTCAGGATAATATGAATCACCTGTTAATACGTGTTCAACCGGTTCCTGAAATGAACCGGACGGCATATAGCCGCATACGGTTATATAAGGTTCATTTGCAAATACCTGTAAGGGATGAAATAAAGTGGTTGCTAAAAAAAGGGCTTTTAACGAAGTATAGACATTTATTGCACAGCATTTTTGTGGTTTCATTTTTTTCATCTTGTATCCTTATATCCTTGATAATCAATTGTACTTTTCAGAGATACAACATCCTTCTCTTTGTTAGCTTAGTCAGGATAATCCATTAAAGCTAGTTGATTTTAGAGCAACTTATGAATACAGATTGTGGTGAGACTTTCCGCCATTGGTGACGCTAGGGCTTAAAGCATTTTTTCAGTTGAATAATATTTGCTCATCTCCCTAATTTAGCTTCGATTTATTCTTTAATCTCAGTTTAATAACCATATACCTTCGTAAGTTAGCTTTAATATGGAAATTGTAACTTTCGAAACGTTCTAACACAGCTAGTATTGTCGAACTACTTTCCTTTAACGTACTCGAGCTACTTCTTCTTTGGGATACCTAATATAGATATATTCAGTCTGACATCGAAGAACTTGCCGATTTAGGACTTGCGGGCTTTAAGTTCAGAGGTTTTAAATAAAGTAACAGCGATTTTTATCTCGCTACGGCCAACTAAATGAACATGAGTAAGGCGTTGTAAAAAACGCGCTTTAGTACAGGTGGATAATCTATGAATACATGAGATGATTGCTTTCACCGTTAGACACTATCTATGCATTTTAGGAGAACCTCATGGCGCTTATTCAAATGGAATTGAAAGAAATAAAACGCATTGAGCAAGCAGAAGTAATACTGACCAATTTGCTCATGCTCAAACACCGAGATAAAGAAGAGTTCTTAATAAACTTTGATGATGTAGTGGTGTCACTTGAAGCGGCCGTAGGCTTACTTAACCAATCGTTAGCCTCTCGCATGTGATAGCTCTTCTATTGCTTCTTCTGCAGCCATAATCACAGATAACTCGTTTTGTGTATATTCGTTATCTAACTCGCCATCCAATCCAGAAACCCATTCAGCGAATTCTTCCTGCGCAATATCCAGTTCGATACCTGCCCGGGCAAAAACTTCGATCCATTTTCCTATAAATCCATTAACTTGCATAGTTTTCCTTTAAATAGTTGGTAGGTTTCAAAAGAGGATTTTATTCAGACTGCTCAAGGTCCTCTGCTTTATCTTCCCAGCCGTCAAGCCATGATTCAGCGAGTATTGAACCCTCTTAAAATGGTGGGACTGGGGGCTCATCGTTTCTATCAAATGCCTGATACCCTTTAAATCATGAGTTTTGAACTGCCTGACTGGGAAACATTTTCTTTTCGTTGTCTTTAGAATGCATTTTGGACTTCACTTACAAGTTGTTTACAACATATTCGGCTGAACTCTGGCAGGATTTGAACCTACGACTGACCCCTTATAGCCTTTATCGCGAAATTATATTCTTGGTGTTTGCAACCACCTTGAAAGCGGCGTGGCGCTCTATCCATACTGAGCTACAGAGTTCATGCGAATATGCAGAAAGCAGATGTTTAGTAGAATGTGGTTAACACTATCATTTATGCTAGAAAAAGAGAGCGATATCCCGACTTATTTGATAAAGATACTTAAGCCAGTAAAGGCAGTCAGACTAATAGCAGCCTGCAGGTGGAACTCTACTACAGGCTGCTGATTTCGAATTTACTTTGCCTTCGAGGCCGCGTTGATTGCTGCGTCTAGTTTCTTTAACATCTTGTTCAGCGGTTCACAACTAACGTAGTGTACGGCAAGTAAGGCTCTTACTTCTTGAAGAATGCTTATCGCCCCTTCTTTAGTTGCAGCCTTTAACAGTAAAGGGTCTGTTTTGTCCAAAGAGCCATAATAGAACAACTCAAATTTGTCCGTAGTCGCTTTGTCGTACTCGCTAAAAAGCCAGTCTTCCAGCTTACTTTTCACCGAGTTCAATTTCTCAAAGGTTCCATAGCTCACTTTATTTGAGCTCTGCGCTGCCTTAATCAAACGTGCAACTTTCTGATGAACCTCTATCGGCATAGAAGCATTAGGGCGCCGTTCATTTGTTGGATCATTCCAGCTTCTAAGTGGGACAGTCTTATTACTTGCGAAGCGGTAGATAGTTCCCTTAGCAATGGCGCGTTTTTTATCGTTGGTTGAAATGGACAAAGGACTCAGGAATACATCGTGGCCATCACTAGAGTTTCCCGCCCATTCTTCATCAGGAAGAGCCTTCGATATCCCCTCAATCTTGGCCATTAGCGCATCGAAGTCATAGCCTCTTGATGCATCTGTAGCAACATAGGCTTTTGTCATGCCAGGGTAGTACAACCCTTCCCACTTCGGCACCCCAAGGTGCCAACTATGCGACTCAGCCCACGCCGTCCTCTCTTGAGTAGAAGTGGCATTAGGGTAGGGTTCATCTATGACAATGCATTGATTAGCGTTTGGGTCCCACCAGCTGCTAGTATGGTCAGCGCCAGGTATACCATTATTCAAGTCTTGATTAGGGTACACATCAAGCGTTCGTTTATTGGGTATGAGCCCTGTTGCGTCCATAAAATGGAGCGTTCTTGCAGCTGCCAAGATATTTGTTCTCGCGGATTCTTGTGACGCAGACAGTTCATCTTTTACAAAGAGGTCAGAATTGGCCTGTCTGAAACGTCCTATATAGCTTCCTCTCCTAAAAAGATGCCGCGTCCCTAGCTCTGATAACGGCTTAGAGAGGGAGGTCTCCAAAACCTCTCTACCAGCTCGACGCTCATTTTTGTCATACCAATAAGCAACAAGGTAAACGCTGAGGTTAGAAAGTATTCTTTGTTGGTTTTTTAAAGTGCGATGAGCATGTTTAAAGTTCTCAAATTTTGCTTGCCGAGAAGCCATGTCTAAAGCGGCAAGGTGTGATAGGTCTTTTGATTGACGTTTGAGTTGTTTTGCAAGACGTTTTATTCCACCAATGGTTGATGGAGCAGGGAAATTACTGGTCATTCTTTATTCCTCGGCCTGTCAGAAAGCGTCGCTCGTCAACCACCCAGCAGGCTTGAACAAAAAATGTTTAAGCTTGTATTGGTAATAGTAAAAGGCAGTACTTCAAAAGCTTTGCAACGACGAGCGGCATGCTCCTACCGAGAGCTATTTACTTATATGCCATTTTTGACAGCTGTGCAAGTCTTAGTATTTCACTGCCCCATTTATCTTGCTGAGAAGCCGTTATCTAAATATCGGCCTGCATTGACTAAAAAAATCCTTTCATCAACCACCATTCTGCACTTGGGAACTGATTTTCTAACGTTACTTCCATTGGTTTGACTGTGATTGAAGTAAAGAGCGCAATGACCAACACTTCAATCGTGTTAGCATAGCGATACATAAATTTGTTTAAAGGCCTTTTTCTATAAACTCTCGAGGGTTACTAGGCTTTGAAGGTCAGTATTTGGTATATAAATGTCAAAAATAAAGGGATTTTACTTAATTGTGATTTGCTTCTTGAGCACATTTTCTTCGGTGGCGAAAGATGTATATGTGAAAGGCTACTATAAGAAAGACGGAACATACGTTGCCCCACATTATCGCAGTTCTCCGAATTCTACAGTTAACGATAATTGGTCCACTTACGGAAATATTAATCCACATACAGGCGAAGTTGGTTCAAAGCGAGTTTATGACCAAAATCATAGATTGCCTACTACATTGTTGCAGCAATCTTCATACATTCCCAACGAAAAGGGGGGCTCTCGAAACCCAGTTGATTCACCGGTTTCTCAACAAGAACAAACCAATACATTGAATTTCTTTTGGCACACCTTAGCACTATGTTTTTTATTCACTATCTTCTTAGCACCTTTAATTGATAGATGGATATCGACCACCTTTAGTCAACGACAACACTATGCTTCCTTGTTTAGCCTAAAATCGTTTGTTGTGGTTTATGTATTTGTGCCTTTTATCCTAAATGTATCCATACATTTTTACCTAATATCTAATTAAACTATTGGCCTGTTTACACTTGAATGTTTGGCTCTAGCCCAGGTTAGGGCCATCAATTAGCTGGTGGTTATCTTCTAAATCATGCTTAAGTTTTACTATCCACTCTCCTGCGCTTTGGTGTAGGTTTTCTAGCGTTGCTTCGTCAGTTATATCGAGCTTCGCTGCAGCGGATAATATTGGCTCGGGATTAGCCAAGAACATGTCTAATTGCTTGTGAAGTGTTTTAAATGGGGCTTCTCCATAATGCCGCTTTACCTCAGCCCATGCTTTTTGGCTAGGAGCGCCCCACTTTCTCTGCATGGTCAGTAAGTCGATGAAGTCTTTTTTATCAGGGAAAGCATACCTGTCAGCCAGTGCGAGAAGTTTAGTAATGTAACAGCTGTCTTGGTCTAGTGCCGGCACAGGTAAGCTGGTGGTTTCTGCCATACTTAATCGGTAGTCACTAAAAGAAATAAACTCTAGCTTTATTGGTGTATCGTCAACCTTTATTGCAGTTCTAACACCGTATCGGTCTGCACGTATTTCTCTAATTAACTCCAGTTCACCGTTAACCAGGTTACCAAAGCTAGATGAAGATACCGCAGAGCGAACCGCACGGTATGATTCGATAGAGGGACAGACAAAATCTATGTCTACAGACTCACGAAATTCATCAAGCTCCATGGCAATGCGTGTGTCTCCCCCGAATAGAACTTTATTCTCAAGTAAGAATGCTCTATCAAACTGAAGTAGTGCCATATGAACGGTGTTATATCGCATTTTCTTCTACCACATAACCTAGCCACTAGGCATAAATACGCCCTTTCCTTCTGTCTCAATCAGTTCCTGTAAAAGTGCATGTTCAGCTTGGGTCATTTCAGCTTCATCAACAAATCGCCACCTGCTCTCGTAATACAGGTATGCATCAGCCTCTGATAATTCAGAAACATTTTGCATATCCCATAAGAGAGATTTTAAAACTGGATATTGGTCGACTTTTACCATAGGGAGTTGAATTGCCTTAACTGTAACATTAATGATACTAGTGCTTTTGAAGTGATGTTTCAGCTAAATAATTTGGGTTTACCGGGTAGTGGCTGTTTACCTATTGGTTTCTACCTTTTCGCGCTTGTACGAGAGTTGGCCGTGTTGTTAGTTAATAAAGAACTATAATACTTCCATTGCAAAACACATGGTTATACGCGATTACGGTACAAAAAATTTCATACTGAACGGCTCTAATGAGCGTGAAGCGGCATTGACACAAGGAGCAATGCTCAACGTATTTGGATGGACAGCGGTTGCTCAATGCTATTTATAACAACCGCTTCATTGAAAAGTTAGTTCTACCTATCTAACGGACTGGTTGTCCCAGACGAATGCTGGCCAATGACATGCGTATAGATTTGTGTGGTTCGCAGGTCATTGTGTCCCAGCAACTCTTGAACCGTTCTTATGTCAGCCCCAGAGAGAAGCAGTTGTGTCGCAAAGGAGTGTCTAAACGTGTGTGCGGTAACGTGCTTTCTCATGCCAGCTTTCTTAACTGCAGCTCGTAAGGCTTTGGTTAACGATGTCCAGTGCAAATGATGACGACAGTAGTAACCATCTACTGGGTGCTGACATCGAGTAGCCGATGGAAAAAGATACTGCCATTTTAACTCTTTAATC
>NZ_JAKREZ010000065.1:0-5634 GCF_022348345.1 Alteromonas sp. CNT1-28
AGGCGGTGTAGCTAAGTAACACACCATGGTGCGAGTTGGGTCAACGTGGTCGTCTAAAACGCAGTAACTTTCCACATCTTTCATGTCTACGCATGCGTAGTGCAAACGCGCTTTCATTTTTTCCCAAGTGGCTTCACACAAGTTCTTCTCGCCAAACTTGATTAGGTTGGCATGAACTTCTTCAATATAAGCATCCAGCTCCATTTCTTGACGCGCAACACCCACAATAGTGGTGTCTGGGTGCATCAAGTTTGCTTTTTCAAGCTGATATAAAGAAGGCAACAACTTGCGTCGTGAAAGATCTCCCAGTGTACCGAAAAGTACAAAATCACAGGGTTCGTAGGAATTATCCAATACCATATTCGTCGACCTTTTAAATGTATGTGTCCGCGGCGTATTGTACAGTTATTTACAACACTAACGACTATTTTTACCGTATAGTTAACACCAAATGTAGTAAAATTACAACTTGTACCAACTATAGGATCTGAATCTTTACTGTTTCCCTCAGTTTACCCTCATTTAACCCGATTGAAATAACAAAAATTGTCAAAAAATTACATTTTTCTTGTCACAGACGTCACATTGGGTACTATTACGGGTGTACCTTACAATAAATTGTGCTAACTAATTGCTATATCTGTATGAACATTTTAGAAAAAATCACACAAAACCAAGCGGCATTCAGTAAATCTGAGAAAAAGGTAGCTGAAGTAATTCTAGCTAACCCACAAACGGCCATTCATTCGAGTATAGCAACCCTCGCTAAGATGTCGGATGTTAGTGAGCCTACCGTAAACCGTTTCTGCCGAAGACTTGATACTAAAGGCTTCCCAGACTTTAAACTGCATTTAGCGCAGAGCCTGGCTAACGGAACGCCTTACGTAAACCGCCATGTTGATGAAAACGACAGCCCAGACGAATATACCAATAAGATATTCGAATCGACCATGGCGTCCCTGGAAGTGGCTCGCCAATCTGTGGATGTGAACGTGGTAAATCGCGTTGTTGATTTACTTACACAGGCACAGAAAATTTCATTTTTCGGCTTAGGCGCTTCAGCTTCAGTGGCACACGATGCATTAAATAAGTTTTTCCGCTTTAATGTTCCAGTGGTCTACTTTGAAGATATTCTGATGCAGCGCATGAGCTGCATGAACTGTTCAGATGGCGATGTTGTTGTATTGATTAGCCATACGGGCCGAACTAAAAGCTTAGTAGAAATAGCGCAAATTGCCCGCATGAACGACGCTACTGTAGTAGGAATTACCTCAGCAGATAGCCCGCTGGCACAAGAGTGCAGTTACGTGTTATCGCTGGAAGTGCCGGAAGATACTGATATGTATATGCCTATGGCCTCTCGCATCGCACAGCTCACGCTAATTGATGTACTGGCAACCGGCTTTACACTGCGCCGCGGCAACAAGTTCAGAGAGAATCTCAAGCGAGTAAAGGATACGCTGCGTGGTTCACGTTATGAAAAGCGTGGTGAGTAATTTTCTTCCCACGTGATCAAATAAGAACCACCTACCGTAGCAATATTGGTTCAATAAATCAGCGAAAACGCCTAACTGGTCGAGCCAGTTAGGCGTTTTTGTTTATTTCATTCACATTTTTGTCAAATTCAACTATTATTCTGTAATAAAATTACGTAAAGCGATTACAGGCATACCGTATAAACGCGTAGCCTATCACTCTTTGTCTTTTCTAACTTAGAAACAGCGACGGAATCACATGACCAGAAGAACGAAAATTCTTGCCACCCTAGGACCTGCAACCGACTCACTTGAAAAGATTCAGGCACTTATTGCCGCAGGCGCAAACACTGTGCGCATGAACTTTTCACACGGACAAGCCGAAGACCACATTGAACGTGCAAAGCGCGTTCGTCAGGCAGCAAAGAACCTAGGTAAATACGTAGCGATTTTAGGTGATCTTCAGGGCCCTAAAATCCGTATTGCTCGTTTTGCCGAAGGTGCAGTTCGTTTAGAGGTTGGCGCAAAATTCATTCTAGACGCTGAATTAGGCCGCGACGAAGGTGATATTAATCAAGTAGGTATTGATTACAAAGCGCTTCCTGATGATGTATCAGCAGGCGATATTCTGCTTCTTGATGACGGTCGTATTCAGCTTCGAGTAACTGGCGTTGAAGGCCGCAAAGTGATTACTGAAGTAACAGTAGGCGGCAAGCTTTCAAACAATAAAGGCATTAACCGTCAAGGCGGTGGTCTTTCTGCAGATGCACTTACCGAAAAAGACAAAGAAGACATTAAAACCGCCGCGAAAATTGGTGTTGATTACCTTGCAGTGTCATTTCCTCGCAGCGGCGCAGACTTGAACTACGCGCGAGAACTTGCCGAAGCGGCTGGCTGCTACGCAAAAATTTGTGCAAAGGTCGAGCGTGCTGAAACGGTGGCGTCTGACGAAGCCATGGACGACATCATTACAGCATCAGACGCCGTTATGGTAGCCCGTGGTGATTTAGGTGTTGAAATTGGAGACGCAGAACTTGTTGGCGTTCAGAAAAAGCTTATCGCCCGCTCTCGTCAACTGAACAAAGTGGTTATTACTGCGACTCAAATGATGGAGTCTATGATTGATAGCCCCATGCCAACGCGCGCAGAAGTAATGGACGTTGCGAACGCCGTACTTGATGGCACTGACGCGGTTATGCTTTCTGCTGAAACTGCCGCGGGTAACTTCCCTATCGAAACGGTTGCTGCTATGGCCCGAGTGTGTGAAGGTGCAGAAACCCATCCAAGCGTTAAAATCTCTAAGCACCGCATGGACCAGCAGTTTTCATCTACTAGCGAATCAATTGCCCTCTCTGCTGTATACGCTGCAAACCACTTGCCAAGCGTTAAAGCGATTGTAGGTTTAACTGAAAGCGGAACTACGCCAACATTGATGTCACGCATCACTACAGCTCTGCCAATTATTGCAATGTCTCGTCACGAATCAACGCTAAATACAATGGCACTTTGCCGTGGCGTTAAGCCGGTTTTCTTCGACTCATCTAACAGTGAACCTGGCAAATTGAAGTACGATGTCATTGCATCACTTAAAGAAAAAGGCTTAGTGAAAAGCGGAGACAGTATCATTCTGACTTATGGCGATGAAATGGAAAAAGTAGGCGCAACTAATACCCTTAAAATCGTAGAAGTCGAATAGCAACGAAAACAACATTAAAGCGAAGCTTAATGCTTCGTTTTTTTTGCCTGAAATTTGTGTGGATATGAAAGTCAAAAATGCCCCTTACGTTCTCAAAATGTAAAGGGCGTTTTCAATAATGATGTTTGGGCTAAATTGCCTGTGCGGTATAGCTCTCTGTCTCTTGAGCGATATCGTTCGCATATTGAGAAAGATGGTGGCTAAGGATGTTCTCAGCGCGCTCAACAAACTCGTCACGTTTAAATTTCCAGCCTCTTAAATCAGCTTGTTTTGCCTGCTTAACATAAAAATCTAAGCGTGTTTTTCTAAGCAGATGCGCCTTTTTGGATAGATCAAACTCTACAAGTGATAATGTCTGTTCAACTTTTACGATATCTGCGTGAACTGTGCGTTCAGCGTCATCAGCTGTTGCTTGGCTAATTGAAAGCTTACCCTGCCCGAACAAACCAATTAATGCTATTACAACTGAAACAACTATAGCTGAATAAACCCACTTTAAAACGTTCATGCCTCACTCCTTGACCAATTGTGAACTGCTCATATTCTGAAGAACAACTTATTTGGTAAATGATCTTGGCGCTGAAAAGTTAGTGTATGCCAGTCAGCGCGCTAATTTTAATTACTATGTGTAATTTGAATTTGCAGCTTCTATACCACAATATATTTCTTTGTATTTCAGTAAGATATAAAACAAGACTGCTACTACGAAATGTATTGAAAGAATTTTCTACACACTTTAAGAGAAATTTTCCGTGTCTTTGCTTTAGGCGTAATCAAAGCCCTTCCGAACAAAAGTTAGCGAAACGGCCTCAAGTAAACAGCAGATAAAGAATATAGTGTTTAGTGCCTCTTCGGTGTTACCAAAAAGTTCATTTATTGCGCTAAATATTGCCGTGTGCATAGTCATCAGTATAAGTAGCATTGCTAAGCGATTGTCTATGAAAAAGTTTAAATGTCTAAAATAAAAATAATGCCTTTTGCCTTCTCGTTATTTGACGTTTCCGTTACACCATGGACTACGCCGGCACTATGTCGATGTAATGACCGGCCTACCTTGCTTATGTTAGGCAAGAAAAAAGGGGCGAATGCCCCTTTTCATTAAGTCGAGTAAAGAAACCATTAGTTCATTGCGGTTTCAGTAACTACGCGAAGGTTGCTTTCAACATCCTTGACATCAGAAGCATTCTTAGCAATTTCTACAGCTAGGTCGCGCTCAGCATCAGAATCAACGTCGCCAGTCAGTGTTACTACACCGTTTTCTACGTCAACATCGATGTCGAAACCTGAAATATCGGTATCCATAAGAAGACGGGTTTTGATTACTGTGGCGATTTTGGCGTCAGTTAATTCGCTTGTACCTTCGTCTACAGTATCTTCCATGTCATCTGACATGTCGCCTTCCATATCTTTGTCAGAGACAACCGTAAGCTTATTGTCTACAGACGTTACACCGTCAATATTCGCTACTAGCTCTTCCGCTAGCTTTTTATCAACAGAGTTCTCAACCTTACCAGTAAGAACGACATTACCGTTTTTAACGTCAGTATTAATGTCGAATGAATCAAGGTTACCATTGAACAACAGCGTTGCTTCTGCTTTGCCATCAATCCATGCGTCTTTGGCACCTTTCTCCCATTTATTACTTGTGCTGTCTGTGTCCATGTCACCTGCATATGCAGCTGTAGTCAAAGTTGTAGCAACAATCATAGAAATAAGTGAACGTTTCATAACATTTCTCCTTTGTCGAAACTCGTAGATAGTCATGCCAATTCCTTGCCAACAAAATAAGATATTGTTTTATATGATAAATATTCAGTTCCAGGGCTAGTTAAGTATTTTTTGTTTTGCAAACTTTGCCTTTGTTTGAGAACTTTTTACTTAACTCTGTTAATGCCCAAAACTCGTCAACGTCACTTAAGAAAGCACCTCTTAATTGTACTAGGAAATAACTCTTCGCCGTTGCCCGCCACCTTGTTGCAGTGATACCTAGGTTAAACTTATTTCACAAAGCAGCCGTAGTTATAACGATTCGTATCGCTTCACTAGCTGCCATTAATTTAATCTTGCAGACAGAAGCAACAGGTGGAGTGTTTTTCGTTAATTTAACTCAAGGACCAACTAGACATGGATACTGCACTTACTGCTGTTTCAGTCTTATTTATAGCCGTAAGCTGGGCCCCTTTGCTTCCTTCTTCTCATTGGTTAGTAAGAGTGTGGGAATTTCCGCGACTACAAATAGCAGCTATCATTTCTTTGCTAATTGCTGGGCATATTTTTGAATCAACCTATTACGCACAGATAGATAGCCTAGCAGTAATTATTGTCGCTGGATTAACAGTTAGCCTTATTTATCAGGTTATCTGGTGCGTATTTCGGTGAATCCGATCGGTCGTTTCGGTTTTATCCGATCGCTTTTTCTTCTTCTTTTTCGTCCCTGCCAGTTTTACCGTAAGTGATCGGATT
>NZ_JAKREZ010000066.1:0-5780 GCF_022348345.1 Alteromonas sp. CNT1-28
AGTAAACGAGTTCTAAAAAGGCAACGGTATTGATCTTGAAATAGTGGTCAAAGGACTATCTTTTTTCATTGACAGCCCGGAGGCTCATATGTGTTAGGTGCGTTCACAAAATAGCCTCAAATATTAAGTAAGCGTTGGTGACGCAGATTAAAGCTCCTATGATAATCATAGTATTTGGAGGCAGCAGCTCTCTTTGAGAACCTAAACTATTTTTAGCATTCTTGCCTCGGAAGATAAGGTATACACCAACCAGAATAACGATACATTTGATTATAATATCGGCGAGGACATAAGAATCCATTCAAGTTCATTCCTGATAGCTAATAAAGTGAAAATTACTGGAATATTCCATTAAAGCACATAACTTTTAAATAAGGGGCGCAGGCATGTGGGGCATAATGGCGAAGCCGCCCCGCATGTATGCGTCCCAGCGAACGAAGTGAGTGACTTAATTTTTTTGTTATATCGCATGTTTGCCAGCGTGCTCAAATTCCATGGTGTTAGCCTGATTGATTTTATGCTGAATGTAAATGACATGAAAAAAAGTACAAAGAATTGGGTTGAGCCAAAGTTTGCTTTGAGGATTGGCGTCATTTAAATCATTAATTCTATTTCTAATTTTTACAAGCCAAACTAAATGAAAAGCCGATGAAATGACGTGCATCGCTTTTGAAAAGAGAAGTAACTCTGGTGGCGCACTCGAAGCAAGGTAAATAAAGAGGCTGAAAAAAGAGACTAAGTGAATGGAAATTGCAGAAAAAGCGAAGTACTTTGAGATAGGATTGTGGGTATGAGGGTTAACTTTCGCAGTGAACGTATAGAGCCGATAAATAAAGAAAAGGCCAAAAGTTAAAACACACCATGCCATAGTTATAAATACTGACTTAGTTTCGAAAATATTTTTCATGCTCTTCCTTGATGCAGATGGATACAGGAATACATGCGGCTAAAGTGACATAGTTCAAGTGTGGAAGAAGAAGTTAAGACTTTCTATGCGATATAACGCCCGCCTAACAGGCGCAAAAGGCTTGGCTAAAATTAGGAACGAAGTGACGCAAGCCAAGCTTTTTGCGTCCTTTGTTGAGGCGTTTGTTATGTGCCTGTTCCAGAATATTCCTTTTGTACAATTTCTTTTGCAAGCGTTGCAGCTTCATCTGAACTAGAAAGCACTTGTTTGTAGAAATAGAAAAACGCCACATTATATTGCGCTAACTCAATAAAAATAAAGTTATTAGTTGAATGAAAAAAATGAAAATCTGGGTTAGTTGTACGCAGAATACATAGCGAGTTATGTTTTACTGCTTTTGACTTAACAGAAAGTGTTTTTAATGCGTTTCGTAGGTTTGAAAATACTTTTGATGGACTCTGATCCATAGGACCTTGAAACATTGCAATTGGCATTTTTCCTATGTAAGGAATGTATTCAGAACCTTGCACTTTATTTAAATTTCTACGGAGATCTAGTACGTGAAATTTGTATTCAATAATCTCAAGCCAAAGAATTATTTTATTTATTTCATCATCAGTAAAATACTGACTCTGGAGGTCGACTTCATTAAATTTATGCGTAAGAAACCTTTCTAATTCACCAAGAATGCTGTTGTTGCAGTTCTGGCATGCTGGCACCGCAGTCTTATTATAAGTTTGTGCGTTTTTATTAGTAGTAGTTATAAAAGTTCGTTTTGTGCAACGATCATAAACCCACTGAGGAATAACATGCTCCCGGGTCAGGTTTTCGTTTTCGCCACAAAAAATGCAGATATTTACTGAGTGGTCACCAATGATAGAAGTGATCACTTTCGTATGATTAGCTTTTATCTTCTTTCGAAACTCAACAAGTTTCTTATTTAAACTCATAGTTGACCATTATCCCTTGGCACATAACGTTCAAAGCAGGGGCGGCGAAGCCGTCCCAGCCTGCCTTTGCTTGTTAATAATCTTTCCAGTTCCGGTGCTGCCCTACATAGTCCCTTATTGTCACCTTTACGGAAGCACAGTCTAGGCATTCATCCGGATTGGCTGTTTTGACAACTCTTATTTTAGTTCCAGAGCTAAGGGACTCAATACCTTTAAACACTCCGATACTATTCATTTTCTGAACTTTCAAATCAGGCTTACACAATGATAAAACATGCATAAGCATATCGACCGTTTCAGGATTAGCTCGCGAACCAAACGTAATAGACTTTATATGTACCGGTAAGAATTTCTCATTCTCAAGAATGCATCTATATTCAGCTTCATACTTCCAAGGCTTGTCCTTATACTTCAGTATTTCCAAGGCTTTGGCAAGATTAATATCATCATTATTAACAATGGGCTTATTCAAGTATGATACCTTATGATATTCCTGATCATTAATCAGCTCAAATTCAACAACACAACCTGTGCCACCATCGGCATAATGCGACCACATCAATGTGTTTTTTGGGTCCTTCGTGAAACAAACAACCCTTAGATTCTTGATAATATTTTCCCATTCAACCTCTCTATCTCTAGGCACTGTTTCATCGACTTTAATGACTCCTTCCATGGGATCATTAAGCTCATGATAACCAGCAGCGTAAAGTCGCTCTTTTAATATAACATCAAGAAGGAACTCAAAATTTTTTAACGACTTATACTTATAAAATGTAGGATTCGTCTTCATCGGTCATAGTCGAGAATATTATTAACGCTGCGCTCACCGGAAAATTAGGAGCGTAGTGAGTAATTTTTCCGAGTGCAGCGCCTTGTTAGATTTTGCTCTGACTAATTACCTGAAATTTCTAAATGTTGGACCACGTCGATTCGAAAACCTGCCGGGTCTTCCAGGATAAAATGTACCTGTCCCCAAACTTCTTCTTTGAGCTCCATAGCCATCGTCAAATCCATTTTTTGTGCTTCGGCATAGGCGTGAGCTGCATCTTTAACTTCTAGTGATATCACATAGCCATCGGGAGACATTAATGGTCGAAGAAAGTCTGGCTGGCTTGCGTGCTCTGGCATCAAGAAGCCAAGCTGAACACCCGAATTGGGTGACACCAAATGCAAGTAAAAGTCGGCGTCGTAAAATACGGCATTAAAGCCAAACACGGATTCATAGAATGCTTTCACCGCTTCTAAGTTTGCCGTTACCATCACAGGAAACATCGCGTCTATTTCAATCATCTTATTAACCTCTTACCGTTGATTAGATGAATAACATTATTCTTCACTCAGAAGAGCAGTGATTGTATAAAACGGACATTTTTCTGAACTGTGTCGGTGTGACTCCAGACAAACGTTTAAATTCGCGCACAAAATGGGGCTGGTCGTAGTAATGATCTAGGTAGGCCTTGCTGTGTTGCGGTGCATTCATCGCTTTGAGAGCACTCTGAAATCTTAGCACCTTGCCAAAATCTTTGGGAAGTAAGCCAACGTGCTGTTTGGCCAACCGTCTAAGCTGACGTGCAGACACACCAAATTCAGTGCTCCGGCTATCTGACAGGTCAAGATTAGAGCTGACATTTTCGTAACAGTATCGAATGTAACGAGCTAGGCGAGGGTCAACGTTGGCAAACGTTATGGTAGAAAGTATTACTGCCGACAAGCTATTGCAGCGCTTAGCAAAGCTCTTTGCGTTACTAATGACTTCAAATACAGAGTAAACGATATCTGCGGGTAATAAGTCTTCCGCCTTTACACTACCAGCCTCACCCCACTCCCCTAAAGGCACAGAGATCAAGCCTTTATGCCCTAGAATTCGAAAACGAATACCAAAAAAAGACGCTGGGCCATCTATATGAAATAAAGTAGATGAGAGAAATGGCGGAATAAGAAAATTATCGTCGAAGCAATCTTGATTGATGATCCAATCAACACAGTTATCCGGCACACTATGGTATTGAAACTGGCCTTTGGGGACTGTGAGCTGCCAATACGATTGCACCCAACGATTTAACGGCGGCAATATCTGCCACGTTTTATAGGCGCGGTCGTCAGCGACTTTTCCTTGAGTCGGGTTATACTCTAAAAGCATTTTAGTATTGATATACAAAACATAAACTTTTCTGGCTACCAGCCCTCCAGAAATCTAACGCTAAGCTAACGGGCACAAATGCAGCGCTATAATGGCGAAGCCGCGCTGCATTTGTGTCCCAGTGACCGAAGGGAACGAGTTTAGCGCCTTGTTATGCTCCCCACATTCGACCTTAATTACTCTGTCTCTTAACATTGTCAGTTTTATCTTTTCCAGCGACAACAGGTAAGCCCATTTCGATCCACTTTAAAATACCTTCATCTATGACAGCTGTATTTTCATAACCAAGGCTGCGTAAATGATCTACAACTGAATCAGAAGCTGCATGTGGACAAGCGCAGTAAGCTACTATCCAAGTGCCGTCATTGGGTAAGTTTTCTGCAATCCTAGATTTGTCTCGATAATACGGCATAGGGACAGCCCCAGGAATATGAATACGTTGCCACGCGGACCCTGGGCGAGTATCTAAAACAATCATTCTTTTTTTCTCTTCTATCGCCTTTACTACCTCCATGGCAGGTACATACCGACCTTCCCTGAGATTGAAAGCCGGTCCGTCTCCTCTAGAATTCACTACGTACTCATCCGGACTAGGCCATTCGGCAAGTTCAACCGGTGCTGGCTTCCAACCTGATGCTTGACTTCTTAAATATGCGACCAAATCATTAATCTCTTCGTCTCCAAGAAGATGTTTAAAACTCTGCATCGGTGTATCTTCGCGACCATGTACAATCGCGTGCTTAATATAACTATCTGTTGCGCTAGAGAGGAACAATTGGTCAGCTATAGCAGGCGCTGTGACACCTTGGCCTTGCTGGCCGTGACAACTTGAACAGTTTGAAGCATAGAGTGCTTTTCCTTTGGAAGAATCTCCTTTTATTGAAACTTGCTCTAATTCTACAGGTGAGACGTTCTCTTTCTGAGCAAGCCACCTTATCAGTAATATGATATCTGAATCTGTAAGAGGGCCTCCGGCCTCGTGACTGTAGCCATCCATCGCCGAATTTACTCTTCCCCAAGAAATAGAATCGAACAGTAACTGTGGATACGCTGTACTCAGCATCGATTTTGATTTTAATGAAGGCGCATGATCTGCTTTATATCCCTCGCGGTCTTTTCCATGGCAAAGTGAGCAATACTGCTGATACATAGCATCCGCCTTTTCCATTTCATCAGTATTCAGCGTCAATGACAGATCAGCGTTGCTGGGTATACAATAAAACACAATTAGTGGAGTAAAACCTAAAAGTAAAAAGCGGCGCATATTAAATAATCCTTTTTTTAAAAAAACCATATCTAAAATCGATGACGATGTTAGATGGGAGCATAACGCTAAGCTTTGGGGCGCTAGCACGTGGGCTAAAATCCGAACGAAGTGAGTCAGCCCACGTGTTAGCGTCCCAGCGACCGGAGGGAGTGCCAACAGCCGCGTGATTAAATTATTGAATTTAAGATAAAACAACCTTGTGCGAAATGCCAGATGTTAACGTTAATGCTGGATAAAAGAGCGAGTTTAGAAGGCTGTGTTGTTGAATGTTGGCGTTACGGTGTTGATAAAAAGCGCGTTGCTAAAGCGGTTAAAATAACTGAGAAAGCTAGCTGTGAAGACAACCTAGCGAAACAACCTTTATGCTGGAATGTCACGCTTAAACCCACTTTATTATGCTGTAAGTAAATGACGCCTAACTTTTCAATAACGGGCGCAGGCACGTGGGGCATAATGGCGAAGCCGCCCCGCGTGTATGCGTCCCAGCGAACGAAGTGAGTGAGTTTATTGAGT
>NZ_JAKREZ010000067.1:0-4996 GCF_022348345.1 Alteromonas sp. CNT1-28
AACTGGCGTCAGGCGATGAGTCGTTTTATTATCGAGTTCGAGGAACGCCTCGAAAAGCATATTAACTAATGGCAGTTACACAGAATCTGTTACAGGCTCCCCAATAGGCGCGTCTGGCATTTTTTAAGTGCTTGTCTCTTTGCTTAGAGGCTTCCTTTAGTTTTCGATTAGCTTCATTTAGCTCAGTCTTGTGCTGATTGTGTCTATCGATAAATAAGCCCAAGAGGTCTTTATCTTCTAGTATGTAATAATCAGAAACAGGCTTCGATACTTTTAATTTATCTATACTAGATGCCAATACATTTCCATCGCCCGTCGCTTTGTCACTATATGACACATCAAAGCCGCCACTAGTATAAAATTTCTCGCGTCTCTTAAAGTTTTCTTCATTACCATCCCGAGGGGATAGCCACGCACTTTTGATCGGCATACCCTTAAACTGAACTTTTGCTTGCTCAACAACACGGTCTCTCAAAAATGTTCCTATACCTAACCCTTTCTGATTAAAAATTGTGTCAGTAGGTAAACACAGTTCGTGGCCGGATGTGGACACGGCCAGAGACCATTTATCTACAGAGCCATCCTGTACAGGTAAGCCGTGTTCCATAATCAATTTAACTGAACACTGTACTTTTCTATTTGACCCATATTCAGTGACTCTAAAAACTCGCTCAAAAGTTTCTGGTTTGCCAGATTCGTAGGTACCGGCTATCCAAAGGTAATTCTTAATTCGCATACTACTCTCATATTAGACTTTAAGGGTTAAGGTACGGGCTATAGCAAGACAGTCAAATCAAACTGATTATTAACTAGCTTTACCCGAACGGCGAAGTAACATTTCACCAGAGTCGTATGATTCGACAAAAAGAACATTATGCTTACGGTCTCCTTAAATCTAATTGAGGACACCTTATGAATATCAAACAAGCCGCTCACTTTTCGCTTATCACTCTTTCACATCAAATCAAGCTTGCAGGTGGAGCATTCAACTCGAAGACGAAAGCCGTCCCTATCCAAGACACATTTCAAACCCTATATATATTTGAAACAGACAATGGAATGAAAGGCTTGCTCAGCAGGGATGAGTTCTCAGTAGTCACTTTCAATGCTGGTGGCTTGTTTAATGTCAGTTACTTAAACGAGAGTGGGGAGTATACATTGCGTCAAATTGCTATAAGCGACGATGGAAAAAAGTACATTATGAACCCAACATTTCTAACTTCCGATTTTGACGAGCTTGAAAGTGTTCTTAAAGAAAAATTTCCTTCTATCGTTTTTCGGTATCTGCCAAACCCTGTTGAAAAGATTTTTTCTGACGGTGACTCAGTGAATAAATATACCAGTTGATTTTGTGATAGTGATATCAGATGTCCTATCTGTAGTGGAGGCTATGTTGCAATCGAGATGGGAGGTGCTTATCAAAGTGTTAATTGTAACGAGTGTGTTTGCACTTGGATTGATGGATATCATCTAGTGACGAGTAGAGTTGTTGGGGAGGAGGGGGAAATTGCTCACTTATTAAATAAAAAGTATCATTAGGGTAAATACAACATGGAGCTCTCACATGCAGGCGGATTACAAAGTATTAGCAGAATACAAGAAGATGGTAGATCAGGTTTCGTCCGTTTATGGTGAACGGACTAAAGAGACTATAATTAAATACATCGACACAACCCTCAAAAACGAATTAAAGAAAACCAAAATAATTTCGTCTCTTTTTGTTGTCTTTGGAATTTTACTTACCCCTATATTAATAGGGATTCCAATGATAGTGGTTGGTGCTGTTCTTTTTTATATTGGTCCTTTCCGAATCTCACGACTTATAGAGCAATATAAAGAGTTGGTAGAAAGTGACACCTCCCTTGCATAAATCCTCCTGCGCTTGCTAGAGCTCTGCTTTTCATTCTCCTTTTTTTGACACCCTCTCAAAATACTACACGCTAATTTCATCTAAGATAATGATGGAGTTAGCTGTGAGTATCATCTTTAGAGTAAAAGACAAAACGTGTTATGCCCTCAAAAGCGATTCGGTGGGCAAACCTTATTGGACTGCTGGTGGTTTATGTTTACCTCATGACTACATGCGTTCAATACCTATGTTCGATGATTATTGTGAATCTGGAGAGTTGATTGAAACAGCCAGGTTATGCGTTAGCTACTATGATGGTGGGTGCGGAGATTACTGTATGGAGGTATACCGAAAAACCCTTATTTCCGGAGAAGAAAGGAATTACATAGACTGGCAGCATGACGAAATTCTTGAGCCACAACTTCTTCGAGATCTGCAGTGGCTTCTTAATAACCGAGAGCAATGTGTAACCAACTCAGAATATAGGCTGGTATCTCTTACAAAACCAGCATGGGGATTCTAGGTTTCCTTCTAACTTGTCGTCAAAGAGCTCTAATGTACTTTTATATGAAGTACATTAGAAACGCTTGAGAGGAGCGATGTTAACAATTAATGATGATTGCTTTTTCTGGAATGATGAAGAAAGGGAGCGAATACCAGAAAGTCGAGCAGGTGGTTACCAAGTACGCAACAATAATGGGGATTGTTTCCCAGATTTTAAGCACGTTGTATTTGAGAGTGAGGATGTAGCAAGGAGGCTACTTGTAACTGCAATTTGTGTAACGAAGCAAAATGACTGGAGAAGAGTCTTCATTTCACTCGAAGAAATTAGCGAAGATTCCAAACTATTAGTTAGGCTGTAGTTACTGATAATTTTCAACGGAGTTATTGACGGTCTTCCGCTATCGCTACTAGACCATCAATCATTATTTAGGTGCTATTGTTTTCATATAGAAATTTTAAGCACTCTTTCAGTGCTGCTGAATAATGCCTGTATATTGAGCCTCTATTTAAAGTTCTTCTATATTAATATCTTTTTCTTGAGTCGCTTCCCTACTCCCCATGTTACTGGACGTCCGGGAACATCGCCAAAAGGTGCGTCCGGGAACACTTTTTCAAAATTTTTGGTTTTTGTGTGTATTGGCTCTACTCCCCACGTTACTGGACGTCCGGGAACGCTTGTTTGTGTACAGTGTTTTATGAATACCATAGAAATTCAGGAAGAAATAACGTGGGTTATTATGCGGTACGTAATTCATTACATTGGCCTGCGTGTTTTGAAGCGAAGTGGATTAAAGCGCAACATTGAATACTGCTCTAGAACTACTACGAGAACCCTGATATTCGCTAAATTTCGTCATTTTGCCCGATACGGCAATATTTTTGCCGTTTGGGGTTCTAATGAGGGGCTTTAGTATTAGGTGAGCCTACAAATACCCCATATGACATTTTTTTGGACGTCTGGGGGCTTTGCCTTCTCAGAAAGGCATAAAAGGGAAAAGCGAGTCCCCATATGTATTTTTTTTTGCTTTTTGGGGGATTTCCCTCAAATTTTGAGATTTAAAATGCTCAGTTACTATCAAGTATCAAAATAGGAGTATTTTATGAAACAGAATTTAAACAATGCCATTCCACATGAACCAACTAAGCTTGCTCTTTCAAAAGGTGAAGTTGAGCTTTTAGAAACTGCTTTCAAAAAATTGGGGAGGAATAGCCATCTCACTCCAGTACAAAGCAAAATGAGTTCCCTTAGAATAGGCGCGAACGCGAAAAGAATTTATCAGCAAGTTTTGATAGCAAATGGTGTCAGGTTTGAAGTCTAGAACAAGGCATTCTGATTATCGAGATAAGTCACACAGCATGCTGATAATCATCATTCTGATAACCTTTACTGTTATGGCTTTCACTGGCATAACTTGGTTTTGCCTTAATTTTTTGCTCGAGATTAGACACGCTATAGATTATGAAAAAATCCAAAGCATGCTGACGGGGTATAAAATTGCAGGAGGTTTAATAACACTGTTCTGGGTCAATCTATATATAACTCACAAGTACAAAAATAGCAGCTCATATACTTTGTTTTTTGATATGCCAGCGTTGGTGTTTCTACTCTTTGGGGTTGGATACTTTGCTGTCTGGCTTACACAGTATATTGCTGAAGAAGAAATCCCCGATGATTGGAAGGCCTGTTCAAGATTAACTAGTTTAATTACGACCGGACAAGGTTATAAGAAACATACCGACTTTTTGCTGTTTAATGAACGAATACCAATTGAGTTTAAACATTACTACAAAGCGTTTATTCCACTGGAGATGTGCGCTTTAAACGAATACAGAGCTCTTATTGAATCGACGTCAGACGTGACAGTCTTTGATGCTTTGTCAGGATTAATAGCTATTACTCAAGTTGAGGGAGCGCTTGATTCTGCGCAAGAGTACCCTTTGCATCAATTGGTTATTTCAACTTCAACTGTAATGGAAGATAGGTTATACGAAGCGTACCTTAAGTTTAAAAATCTAAGTTTAAGGAAGAGGAGTGCTGCAGAAAACCAACTCTATAAGTCTATCTATAGAGAAGTAGGTGTTCATGATATTGCGGCAATATCATCTGAATTACTTATAAAGGAAGTGCAGAGAAACAATGAGATCTCAAGCAAAGAGCTGTTCTTCAAATTCACCAGACAGAGGTTGAATGGGCTAGACTACTCAAACTTTAATGATTATGAGAAAGATGCAATAGCTAAAGCCATAGTCTACTCAAAGGGTAATCTGAGAATTTTTTATAGTGAACTGCAAGAGGCTGAAACTTCGGCTTTGCCGCTAATTGAAGTGGTTGGAAAAGGTGAGGCTGGAAAAGGTTTTACGAATGCAATGTTTATGAAGATGATTTCCCCATTATTTGTGACAATCCTTTGGTTGAATTTTACATGGATATTAATTAAAAGCTGGTTCATTTATATGTCACTTTGTCTTCGGTTCATAGGAAGTAGATCTAAAAAGACAATATAAGGCTCAAAGAAATAGTATTTGTTTAGTTATTAATACCAGTGACGTGGTCAAGCAAATTCACACAACCCAGTTAAGCCGCTTTTCCTAAATTTGCCATATCAGCCTCATATTGATTTGGACTTTTGTAATCCAGGTATG
>NZ_JAKREZ010000068.1:0-4832 GCF_022348345.1 Alteromonas sp. CNT1-28
ATTGTGGTGCTCCCAAAAAGAGAGCATATGATCATAGCCAGACCAGGTCGTCAACTAACAGTTAAATTTGATCAAATAATGTTCGCGATCTCGCCCTGGCATATTCATATGCTCAAAATATAAAAATTAATTTTGACCCGCATGATGCTTCACACATCCTTAAGATGATTGCTCAGCTATCAGATACTAGAGATCGAAAATGAGTTTTACCCCACAGCAGATCAATTCACTTGAATAGCAAAGTTCACTCGGTGAACTTTTTAGTCGAAAATGTCATTTAAGCCATCCTCAGTTCTGAGCCAAAAAGTTCGCTCGCAGAACTTTTTAGTTGAGAACGTCATGTGAGCCATCTGTAGTTCTGAGACAAATGAACCATCGCCGAGTAGTAAAGTACGCCGAGCGCACTTTTGCTTACATTGCTTGATCCTGACTAGAAAACACGAGTGTCTGATTAGTCGAATGGTTAGATGATGCGGAACAACTGAAATTGTTCCGTTTTATTGCGATGTTTTATTTGTGTAAAAACATTTATTTGATTCGCTTATGGTTAATCGTCATTAGCTTAACTCATAATTTTCGAATGCAGAGCGTATTAGTGCCTTATTCGAATACTTATCGATGCACATATAGCCTTTTGCTTCGAGAGAAAGCCAAAGTTCAATCGCAGAAGTTAAACCAAAATTATTTTCTTCTGGGGAAACGTCTTTAAGATATTCTTTTGGTCTCTCTAAAAACTCATCAACATGCCAAGCACCACTGAGTTCAAAATTAAAACTTTCTAGTTCAAAGTCATATATTGGTAGCTTTTCGCCTGAGGAAAAATTTGAAAGCCATTTGTGTTCACAGGTTTTACCTATTAGCCAAACATCATTATTCATAGCAATAGAAGCACAGGCGGCATAATAGCCTCGGCATTTCCAATAAGAATGAACCCAGCCCCCTAAGATATGTAACCTTTGGATTTGCTTTTCATTAATTTGCCCAATATTTTCTAAAATAACAATCGAGGAGCTATATCCATCTATTGATCTTAGTTTATCTGGTCTAAGTGCATACCCTGAAAGCTCATTGCCACCAGTTTTTAACTTCGAGAAGAAGTGAATACATTCCTCTGGTGTTTTGTAAAAATGATGAATCTTAAAAATTTGTTCAGACGCACCATGCAGCCACTCTAGATTAATGCCAAATAACTCTGCCGCATCGTGCAAAATTTCATCAGTTAGCTTTTCTACCAACCTCTCCGAAGCAGAGCAATCAGCAATCGTCAACCCGTGTCCGAAGAAGCCAGAAATCTGACTTCTTGAAACACCATGAGATTCAAATAACTTTATAAACCTTTCGGCAGGACATTTTAACGGTATACTCGTTAACGCCTTACCTCTTCGTTGTTTTTTCCATACTGCAAAAGCTGAAAATATCGCTACTGAACCAGATATAATTCCGATCAATGAGTTAGTGTCTGACAACAAGTCCATATCTAATAAAACCTAACCTAATGTTTTAACGCTTTTTCAGCAATGCTATTTTTAGTCATTACACCAAGCTCCTCACTAAACGAAGACAATAGCTTTTGGATTGAGGTTTTACTTTTCTCCAAGTCATCAAACCACTTACTCAACTCGACTTGCTTTTCGTAAGTTGGTAAAGAAAGTTTGATATTATTCATTTGCTTAATAGATATAAATTTTTGCACTGCCCCGGTCGCAAGCTTGTTTAAATCCAAACTTTTCAATAGATGAACTAAGTAAGGTACGAATACATTAGATTCATCTGTAATTTCCAGACTAACTGCATTACTTGTTAACCAAAATGGCTCTTTAGAAAAGTGAACGTTCCCACAATATAATCCAACCTTACCAATGATAATTGTATTTCCACTTCTATTTGGCTTATCATAGCGACCTATAGTGCCATTTCCACCATAGACTGCGTATTCTCCATTCTCTGATAATTCAGATTTATTTAGATTGTCGCCCGATCTTAATTTACCGATGCTTCCCACCGTTCTGAAAATAGAAAATGTGACATCAGTCTCCTTGGACACAGTTTCTATATAGCCTTTGATAGACTGTGTCATAATAGATTCATCTGAATGTAGTTCCTCAATCATTTTTACTTTGTCAAAGTGAAATTTTTCTTCTTTGTAAAAGGAACGAGAGAGGATGTAGGACTCATTTTCTAAAAATGACTTCTTGGGTAGTAACATAGATCGTTCACTGTTTTCTCGCTTCTCAAATAGCGAAATAAACGGTAAAAAGTCATCACAACGAAGAGGCAAGGATTTTTTAAAATTTGTTCTTGCAGGTATACGATAAAGTAAAATATCTTTTTCAGAATTATTATTGTCAAAAAACAAAACACTTACCTTAATATTTGTATAAGGCGCTAAACTCCCTTGAGGGAGGCTTAAAATCGTATGCAAATTGAATTTAGTTAACAGCTTGTGCCTCAGTGAGATCATATGGTTGGCGCTACTAAACAAAAGACCTTCTGGAACAACTACTGCGGCATGCCCATTGATTGCTAGCTTGTCCATTGTATGCTGAAGGAACATGGCTTCTAAGCTGCCTTGATATCCATTGTAGGCATACTCGTATTTTGTAAAATCATTAGCGACACCAAATGGGAAAGCTGAAATAATAAAATCATATTTAGCAGTGCTCTCTCCCAGCAGTGAATCTGATAAAGAAATATTACTAATATCAATATTATTTAAGAGTAAATTGAGTGTGCCGACTAAACAGGCGAAAGGTGATATATCATTTCCTGTTACATTTAGCTTAAGAGGATATTCTGATGATATGTATTCGTTAATGGCAATAAAAGAACGCCCCGTACCCATAGCAGGATCGTAAATACGTTCTTCAGGTGAAGGTTTGCAAACCTTAACTAAGGCATCTATTAGGGGTTTAGGAGAATAAAACGCACCTGATGCCTTGGAATCGCTAACCATCAAAGATAAAACTTCATCGAAGTCTTCGTTAAGACTATCGAACACATCAATTTTAGCTAATATATACGATATTCTCTCCAATATTTTACTAGACCTTACACGAAATGGTATGAGTTCTAGTAAATTTTCAATTGTCACCCAGCTCTCTGATGACAATATCTTAAAGCAGCTAGAGTAATACGCTTTCCTACTTATCAACTCTCTTAGGGTATGAAACTCTATTTTATTACGTTCTTTGTATAAAAAATCTTCAAAAGAAATTCTGTTCCCATCCCTTGATAAATCTACCTGCTCATAATCACAAAGAAACTTAACTATAAGCAGCAGTGATAATTGTTCTACGGCATCAATTGAATTATTAATGGCGCTGTCTTTCCTTAGCAATTCTGTTATTTTTAATAGGTTATTTAGAGGTCTGCTCATTAATATTCACCAGATAATTGTACATATGTACAATGTCATCGCTTATTTCTTGTTTCGGTATTTGGTTGATAAATTCGGCGGTTTTCTCAATGCAAAAACCTATTCCATCTTTATTAACTAGAGGGTCGACTATTGTCTTAACTATTTTGGATTTAAGCTTCGCTAAAGAAGTATTGCACTCACCGTCATCGCAAAGGTCACCATTCTTGAAACGTTTTAATTGCTCATGTTGGTGTAACTTTTTGTTAACTTCTTCAACTAAATTTCCTAAAGCTGAGAAAGATAGTAAGTAGTGCTTTATTTCACGTCGCTTCCATGAAAGTAAAGACGTAGTAGATAACGATTTACTATTTTCCTTCTTCTTATTATTAAATTTTCTAGGAGTGAAATTATCGTGTCTTCGGACTAAAAGTGGTTGCTTTTCTGTTCCAACCAGAGGGAGCGGATAATCATCTAGATCACAGATCATAAATACATTTTTGGTTACGCAGTCTAAATATTCAAAATGATTTTCGAAATTTCTTAGCCAAGTGATTTTGTTATCAGCAAACTTAACTTTGTCATACTCTTCTTTGAATCCTGAGGCCACACTTATACAAATAAAGCTTGAAAAGGTTGCTATAATTTCCAACCTAGATTCTTCGTTTGTACACAGCTTTCTTAAAACTAATAGCTTGAAGATTTCCCAATCATGGACATGATCCATGAGCACAACATTTTGATACATTGAAACAAGCTTATACTGAATGGACTGTATTTCAGATAGAGTCTCTAGCCTTTGTGTTAACTTGTAGGCAGAATTGTTATCTAAGATTAGCCCATCCTCAATTACTTTAAGCTTATCAATTCCTGCTTTTGATATAGAATCTAACAAGTGAGTTGTTGTAATGACTTTTCCTGAAAGTCCTTTTAATGCCTGCCACAGCTGATCTATGTTTTTGTAATGAAGATGAGAGTCGGCCTCATCGAGTAAAAACAAAGTATTTTCTCTATCAAATAGATCGACTAATGCGTATAGGAAAAGCAACTGGTACTCACCGTCACTCAAGTCTTCTAGACGTAATTTTTTATTAACCTGACCAGCGGTTTTAGTGACCTTCATTAGTTCTATATCAAAGCTACTTTTAACAATAAAGTAGTCGTTGTCGGTCGCCTGTGTGAAAAACATAACCTTAGAATCAAAGGAAGAATACTCATCTGTTTCAAATGAGATCGTTGATAGACTTTCTTGGGAAAGCGTAATATTTTGTTGCTCTAGAGGCTCAGTGAAATCATAAAGGGGATCAATTAAAGCATGTATAAAATTGCTAAGTGTCTGGTGGTAAGCTTTATTTGTAAAAACATCCGAATTACCATTATTTGAATTAGTCTCGACTTAATCTGACACTTCTTCTTGAAAAGATGAGAGTTACCCGTTTTGATAAAGGTGTCGAATCTTTAATCAAAACAAAATAGG
>NZ_JAKREZ010000069.1:0-4484 GCF_022348345.1 Alteromonas sp. CNT1-28
GCAATTACGCTAAATAACTATGTACATGAGCCGTATACGAGGCCCGTATGTACGGTTCTGTGAGAGGGATGAGGCGGTGACGCCTCACCCTACTCGATGATCTCGGCGGTTGAAAAACACAGGCACACGCTAACGTGCCCCTGCGGCTGCGCCGCGCGTTGCAATCCCGGAGCGAGGCACCATTATTCAGAAAGCCCTGCATGAAAATGCGGGGCTTTTTGTTTTAGCAGTCTAACTTTATTTTACTGTGAGTAAGTTTGAAGTTTCGGTAATTGAATATGTGTATAAAATCTTCAGAGAATTTATACAAAGTAGATTTAGGGTCTTTGATATTGTTATTAGGATAATATCCTTTCCCAAAGAATTTGATTAATATAATTTTGACAGTCTTATGTAGGCGGCCGAGAATGGAAAGGATGATCTGCGTGGACTATTCCAATGTTGTCAAAGTTCGTTTCAATAGATATCGAAAGAGGTAACTTGTTAGCTAAGTTAAAATATTTATTCTTAAGCTCATTGTCTAAGTATTGCCACCATTTACCTTCATTCTGATACCAAAGCTCAGATTGGTATAGCTTGCTCAAATTGATTTCTAATATTAGTTTTTCATGATTCCCTAATACAGAAAAGAATCATTTCTCATCTAATAAATTCAAACACCTCTCAGAATTTAGGTTTCTGTCAATAAGGTCGCCGACATCAAAAACTCTATCTGTCAGAGCGCGAGTTCCTCAAGCATTTATTTGTCAGCCTCCTCAATTTTTTGTGTAAGTCCGGGTACCTCCTGTTATAACGTTAATGGAACTGGACAAAGAGAAAGCATTGTGGCAACTACTTAGAGCGTTCAAGTTCTATCGCAGTATCTGAATTACGGATTTAGTGGCGCGGCTAAAAATTTGCATGGTTGTAGGCTATCTCTCTCATCATGACTATTTCTTAAATTCTGCCGATGAACGGGCTATTCTAATCACAAATCAGCCTCAACTGTTTACCAATTCGCGAAAATCCATTATTCTCCATATTGGTTATGTTTAATGCTTAAGAAATGTTTAAATCCATATCAAAAGTAATATTAGTGTTTACAGTGCTATCTGCCCTCGTCGGGCAAGCGATGGCTGTAGATACTATGAGTTTTGAAATGGCTATTGACAACAAACATTACAATAGTAATTCTGAATCGAATTGCTCTACGAACATGAGCCATGGTATGAGAGTAGATTCTAGCAGTTCGGAGAACGCTAGTATTAAAGATTGTTGCAACACTTCGGAATGCACATGCCCACCAGGTGGTTGTACTCATGCTCCCGTCCTTATAGCTTCCATGATGACTGTTCAACACCCAGTGGTGCCGGACGCTTCATTTGGCTTGTTCTTCCAACAGCCAGTTTCAGTAACATCCTCACTTTTTCGCCCACCGATATTTGCCTAACACGGGGTCAGTGCGTCCAAATTTAACGCACAATTTGTTTCAGTTCCTGTTTATTATCTAGGTGCTAGCGTACCTATATGTGCCAGCTTTGTCTGGAGGCAAAAATGTTAAAAAAAATCATCTATCAAGCTGCGGTATTACTGCTAATTCTACCTAGCATTGCCATGGCAAATATCCACCATGGCGCAAACGACGTCTTCGAATTATTAGTTTATAAATCACCATCGTGTGGATGTTGCAAAAAGTGGATAACCCATCTAGAAAACCAAGGGTTTCAACTACGTACAAAGGACTTTCATAACTTGAGCGACATCAAGAACGAATACGGAATTTCGCCAAATCTTCGCTCTTGCCATACCGCTGTTACAGAAAACGGCTTTGTATTTGAAGGCCATGTCCCTTCTAAGTTTATAAAACGATTCTTGTTAGAAGAACATCCAAAGGCTATCGGGTTATCTGTTCCAGCTATGCCAGTAGGTTCACCCGGAATGGAAGTAGCAGAGCAGTTTATGCCTTATACCGTTTTCATTATATATCAAGATGGGAGCTACGAACCTTACGCGAAAGTAGAAAGCTACGACAGTCAATTCGATTGAAGTCAAAGTTAAACAAATAAATGCGCACTTTTGACAATCAAAGCAATTTTAATTTTTAAAAACCGAATATTAACCAAAGATAGAGGTAATCATGAAAGCACTTGTTAAATCATTTGCAATATTTAGTGTACTGCTAAGCAGCGTGGCATTAGCACATGAGGCTATAGAAATTAAATCTAGCACACCAAGCAAAAATGCAATGTTGATGGAGGCCCCAATGGAACTATCAGTCAGCTTTACCAAGGGAGTTAGATTAATAAAAGTAGTTTTAAAAGACAGTGAAGGTGCAAAAGTTGATTTTGGCTTTGAACCTCCGAAAGAGGTTGCAACGGATTATTCTTGGACCTTACCTAAATTACGTCCAGGTTCATACAATGTTGAGTTCATCATGCTTGGCTCCGATGGGCACAAGATGAAAGATAGTTTTGGATTTATGGTGCACTAAAAAGGGGATTCAGCTGTGGAAATGTATATCTGGAACACTGTAATTGTAGTGACAAAGCTAATGTTTTATTTAGGTTTCGCGGCCACAGCTGGATATACATTTTTCTGGCGAGATATTAACGACAGTAGGACAAGTTATACAACGCCATCTTATAGCGCTGTATGGGTAAAGGTTTGTGTCTTTGTTGCGTTTATTTCTAATGCAGTGTGGTTTATCGCGAACACTGGAGCGATGGTAGAAGAGGGAATTCAAGGCGCACTTGACCCCTTTATGCTTAAGATAATGTTGAGTTCTCCTATCGGTGAAGTCACCTTGTATCGTGCGGGGGGGGTAGCCGTAGCTTTAATAACTATCTACTTATTGAAATTTAAACCTCTTAAACCTTTCCTAAGGTTAAAGTCTTGCTTACTTGTGCTGTGTCTATTCACTCTCTCGTACACATTTACTTTAACCGGCCACGTTTCTGAATTAGGAAGTATTGCTCGAATACTACTTATGGTTCACGTATTTGTTATGGCTTGGTGGTTTGGTGCATTGATTCCGTTAAAGCTCTCCTGCCATTACCAGAGCTACGAAAAGCTTTATAAATTAATGGATAGGTTTGGTACGCAGGCGGCCGTATTGGTTACCTTATTATTATCTGCAGGCATTTGGCTAGCTATTCAATTGGTAGGTAGTTTTGAAGGGTTATTTAGCTCCATATATGGGCAAACTCTTCTTGTTAAAATGTTCCTTGTAACTAGCATTCTAGCTATTGCTATACGGCACAAACTGAAATTAGTCCCAAAACTTAAAAGTGGCTCGGGAAGCGAAGCACTCTCAAAATCCATTTCATTAGAGTTAACAATAGCAGTTGCTATTTTAATCATTACTTCTGGGCTTACGAGTATTGTAGGTCCCGAAAGATAAAACTTAGAAGAGAAATTCAAATGAAAATTAAATTATTAGTCTTACTATTTATCATGCCCGTAATCATGAGTTTTGCTGCTAGTGCCCATGAAAAAGAACATCATGAGAAAGGTATGTTTAGTGGGTTAGATACGCCTGCAGCTAAAATAGTTATTGCATTCCATCACGCGCTTAATACGGGAGACAAAATCACTGCGAAGAGCCTACTGGCGGATGATGTGACTATTTATGAAGGAGGCGGAGTTGAGAGGAGCGCAGATGAATATGCTCAACATCATATGAATTCAGATATGGAATATCTATCGTCAGTGACAAATAAAGCGTTGGAGCATCAAGTCAAAGTTCTGGGCAACACAGCAATCTCCGCATCGCGGTTTCTGGTCAATGGGATGTTTAAGGGGGAAGAGAGAGACTACCAAAGTATGGAAACAATTGTCTTAATCAACACCGAAGGAGAGTGGAAAATCAAACATATTCATTGGTCAAATTGATTCGATTAACTACCCGAGAGAGCTCGTATGAAAAAATTTTTAATCATAATCATTTCGTCTTTGTTATCTTTTTTCACTTTCGCTCATGATAACAATGCAACTGATAAAGATCAGATAAAAGACATTATAAAGCAAATTGAATATGGCTGGGAGAATGGAGACGGTGCCCCCTTTAAAAAGCACTTTTTCGACTTTAAAGGCGCAAGATACTTTGAATCTGGCGGACAGAATGTAGGGTTAAGTGACTTGATAGAGCATCATGTTGAACCAGAAAAGGATGCCTTAGTTTTCTTAAGTTTAGATTTTTCTAACATTCAAACTCATGTAGAAGATGATTTTGCTTGGATACTCGTTGATACAACCGTTCAAGGAAAGGTTAGGAAGTCTGGAGAAACTTTCAACAAAACGGGGTTTCAAACCTTTCTTTTTAAAAAAGTTAACGGTGAGTGGCTGATAGTTCACACGCATTCCTCTAGTAGAAATCGTGCAAAAGACTAGCGAAATAAATGTATTGAAGAGACTGTAACTAATTTTGTGTAACTGCCTATCTCAATTTACTCTATAGAGAGTTAAGGATAGGCAGATGAACATGAATAAGAAAGAGCTTGAAGCTT
>NZ_JAKREZ010000070.1:0-4453 GCF_022348345.1 Alteromonas sp. CNT1-28
AAAACAAAAACGCCTTATTAAAAAATATCGCGATCGCAGCCTTCGGCTGCTAGAAAAAATAAACCCCTCCGAAAAAAGAGGGGTTTATCATCAATCTGCGGCGCTTATTAGCGCCGTTTTTTTATTATAAAGTTAACATGACGTCATTTTATTGCTATATAAACGTCTATATGGTTGCCACTCACATAGTGCTCGAAGTCTATTGAAAACGTCCTTTCATACTCGGCACCTCCTTCTGTGAAATAGCGCCAAATATCGCTCCATGCATCAATGGCAATTTGCGGCATTTCACCTTGTCGCGAAAAAACGAGATACTTTCCTGCGGGAATAGTGATGTGCTCAACCTTTAAATGTTCGGGCACTGAGTCACCGTCAAACCCAGCCAACACGGAAAAGTCACCGGAATGATCGGATTCGTAGTTGAAATACACGCCATACACTCGCTCGCCGCCTTTATAGTCAACAGCTATCGAATTATCAAACCTTTGCCAAAGTGTGGGTATCTTTCCCTGTGGTGAGAATTCAGTGTGATTATTGGTAATCACCGAAAAGCCTTTAATATCTATCGGTGAAGTTAGGTTTCTTACATCCATAAAAACGTCCTAATTGTTAAGCATACAGAAAGTTAGTCTAAGCAAACGGTTTCAGACAAACCATGTTCCAGCAGAGTGACTTTAACACCTTACCTTAAGTTTCACTCTTAATGGTACGTTTCTTGATTCAGTTTTTGATAAAATGAAAAACGCCTCTCAAAATAAAGAACAAAATTAGGACACACCATGGCACATTCAGGAAACGTCGTTATTTCAGGTGATGGTTACGATGTTATTGACTGCGAAACGTGCGGATTCAAACATGTTACGCCACTTCCAGACAAGCTCGAAAATGAGACTCTTTATCGTGACAGCCATTATGATGACGGCGAACGAGATAGGCTAAATTACTATGAGCGAGACCGCGATTGGTGGCTCATGAGCTATCGCGACGTGCTTAACGAAATAGCTCAATTTATCTCGCCTAGTGATGATAATACTCTGGTTGATATTGGCTGCGGTGCAGGCCTTTTTTTGGAAGCAGCCAAAGAGGAAGGGTGGAATACAGTTGGTGTCGAAATAAGTACAATAGCGGCAAACCATTGCCGTGATAAAGGCTTAGATATCATTAATAGCAGCTTCGATGCTGACCTAACCAGCCTTCCAAAAAACATCAAAGTGGTTCACATGCGCAATATTCTAGAACATGTTCCCGACCCATTCTCTCTTATCAATGTGGCTTTCGACAAACTTGCCAGTGGTGGTGTTTTAGTTGTGGGTGTCCCTAATGACTTCAACCCTCTGCAAGAAGGCTTAAGAAAAACACAAGACTACAAACCTTGGTGGGTTGCTGTCCCACACCACCTTAATTACTTTGATTTTGACTCGCTAGAAGCACTCGTTTCAAAATGTGGATTTAATCCTTTAAGCCGTTTTTCCAGCTTCCCGCTAGACCTGTTTCTAGCAATGGGCGACAACTACATTGAAACTCCAAACGTGGGCCGAGAATGTCACCTGAAACGTGTCAACTTTGAATGGTTCATGGAAAATGCGGGGTTAAGCCACTTACGACAAGATATTTATCGCGCTTTTTCTAACCTAAACTTAGGAAGAGAAGCCATTGTTATCGCGCGAAAGCCTTAGGATTGTTAATGAAAATTGAATATATAACGAATGCGAGTTTTTTGTTTACTTTCAGTGACGGAACAACGGTTTTAACCGATCCTTGGTATGAAGACGGCATTTACCATGGCCTTCTTTTCAATTACCCTCCTATGCATGAAAAGCAGCGCACACGCTATCTAAATTTAAAGCCCGACTATTTATATATTAGTCACATTCACGGTGACCACTTTAATCCTTTTACGCTATCTCATTTTGATAAAGACATCCCAATATTGATCGGTAAATTTCCGACCCCTGCCCTTCGCTTAGCTTTACAGCAATTAGGGTTTACGAATATTACGGAATGTACCTTTGACAAACCTTGGGAACTTGGCGAGCACAGTATAACCATTATAAAAGAGTTTTCAGGGTCTTCTGACGATATCGTGAATGAAACAAACATACCTGTTGATTCGTCGATATATCTTGAAGATGGAAACGGGTACAAGGTATTTTTTGCTGTAGACAACCCGATGCAAATTAGGCACGCAGAGCAAATTAAGGCGACCTTCGGTAAGCTTGATGCTGCAATTCTTGCTTACAGTGGCGCAAGTATTTACCCCTTTGTTTTTTCTCATTATAGCGATGATGAGAAACACACTCGCGTAGCACAGTTAAAAGCCTCTCGATTACAGAAGTTTTGCCAACTTGCGGAAATTATTGATGCAGATTTCAATATTCCAGCAGCTGGATCTTTTGTGATAGCAGGAACAGGTTATCAATACGCGCAGTATCAACATCAAGCATGCCCTGAGGAAATAGAATCGGCCTGGCGTAATCACAATCTTAACGAGAATAAGCTGGTCATGTTATCGACCGGTGACGCTCTGGACTTAGCTTCCCGTTCGACAGAGCACTCGCCTCTCGCGCTAGATAGGAATTTTACTCAGCAAGACAGAATAAACTACGCTGAGTCTCTAGCTGATTTTCCTTGCGAGCTTCACAGAATAACTTGGCCTGACGGGCTTATGATGCCAATCAATAGCTTAATTTTTAAGGCCAGAGCAAACGTATGGAGCGCGCAAGAAAGGTTATCTACATTCCCAGATACTGATGTGGTTTTACACATTAAGCCGGTAGAGCAACTGCAAGCTGGCTTGCAATGCCCAATCTACGCCAAGATAGACATGAAAAATGAACGCGTTCAAATAAATACATTGTTTGAGCCTACTGAAGATAAACCTTATATCAAGTTTACAATGACTACCCAGGTGCTTATAGCGCTTCTTCTAGGCGGTACATTTTGGAACGTAGCTGAGTACCACATGACAATTGAACGCGTTCCTGATCAATTCGATCCTACTCTACGAAGCTTGATGTCGTATTTTAAACTGTAGTGCGCTGAGTCATTTTGCTCATTTGGCCATCATAAATCGCACGCGTTTGCAGCGGGTAGCATAGACGATGTTCGCGACCGCTGCCATAGCGTTTTGGTTATTAGACTTTAATTTTCAATACTTTCCCTTATCAACGAGCATTTCAGTTTTAGAACAAATATAATCCGGTTTTGTCTCATCCAGGTTGCAATATATTGTGAATCAACGTTTTTTACTTGCCATAGTCGCAGTGCTTCTGGCGATGGTAACCATACAGTCTGGTGCATCGTTTGCGAAACAACTCTTTCCTATAGTTGGCCCTGAAGGCACCAGTGCTCTTCGTGCGTTTTTCGCCGCGTTGGTGTTAACAATAATTTTTAGGCCTTGGAGAGCGCGCTTAAGCGCAAAAGGATGGCGTAACGTTATTTTCTACGGCGCTTGCTTAGGCGCAATGAATATCATCTTCTATCTTGCGATTGAGCGTATTCCCCTTGGCATAGGTGTTGCGCTTGAGTTCACCGGACCATTGGCTGTGGCATTTTTTAGTGCCAGAAAAAAGAGAGACTTTGCTTGGGCTATTTTAGCCGTTGCAGGCGTTTGTTTGCTGCTTCCCGATATTGGCGGCGCGTCGGCCGAGAGCTTAGATCCCGTCGGCGTTATTCTTGCCCTTACAGCCGGAGCGTTTTGGGCCGGTTACATCGTATTTGGAAACAAAACAGGCAACGAAGGTTCTGGCGGTGTTACGGTAACATTAGGCATGCTAGTGGCCGCTATCTGTGTAGTGCCTATTGGCGTTGCAAGTCAAGGTATCGCCTTACTCTCGCCACAGGCTATTTTCATCGGGTTCGCTGTAGGCGTATTCTCGTCGGCTATCCCGTATACGTTAGAAATGAGTGCGATGCGCAATATGCCTAAGCAAACCTTCAGCATTATGATGAGTGTTGAGCCTGCCGTTGCAGCCATAGCGGCGTTCATCATTATTGATGAAACCCTCACGCTTTCACAATGGTTTGCAGTGGCTTTAGTCGTTATTGCTACCGCCGGGAGTTCAGCTACGCAAAAACAACTACCCAAACAAAAACAAATTGAAACCCTTTCCTAGGGCCTGTTGACCTTTGGTGTACGAATTTTGGTCTAAATGGAAGCCTTTTAATCGCGAAACAGCCCTGCAAGCCTAGCGAGCTAAGTTAAAGGACTGTGACAAAGAGTAAAAGGCTTCCATAACGACCCCTTCGGGCAGCGCCTTTGTGCCATCTATACTGCGTTGAATGTTTTCGATTTAGAACCACTAAACCGTCAAACATCCGCCTTGTCTAGATGGCACACAGACCGCTGCAAAAATGTACAACAAAGGTCAACGATGGAATGGTCTCCCCCCTCAAACGGCATCGCAATGTGCCAAACTTGGAATTGAACAATCAAGTTAACAAGGTGAGGAGA
>NZ_JAKREZ010000008.1:0-109457 GCF_022348345.1 Alteromonas sp. CNT1-28
TACCTATTTTGTTTTGATTAAAGATTCGACACCTTTATCAAAACGGGTAACTCTCATCTTTTCAAGAAGAAGTGTCAGATTAAGTCGAGACTAATTCAAGTAAACCCACATCAAACGCGTTCATTTGCCTAACGCTGCTCTCTCGATAATGCTGGCCCAACCTATTCTTAGTAAGCCCTTGTGTATTCGCGTCGTTAAGACCAATCATTGGGCGTGTAACCACACTTTCTTTCGGTAGCCACTCTGTTCCTTCGCCCAAATAGGTATTCACCAACCGAACAGGAATATTGTCCACATGAAAGCTTGGGCACATTGCTGATGAAAGGGGCACTAACCTTACGCCCACACTGTCACAGTCAAATAGCGTGGTGAGCATGTCAGACAGCAAATAAATATCGTCAATGGCAGCCTGCTTTCCGGCACTATTTCTTCCATCAGGTAAAAGCTTTGCGATTTCCTCTTTCAGTGATGTTAAAGAGAAAACACCGCGAATCCCCATTCCTAATGATTTAAAAACGTCGACATAATATTGCGTGACAAGTGGTACTTCAGGCCTTGTCCATAACGCAACGCTTATCCCTTTTTCAAAGATATCGCCCAACACCATCGCATCGGCGCTTGAACGCCAAGAGTCACTGTGTTCAAAGGAAGTAATGTGGTCTTGTAACGCCTGCATATTAGTGCTCCCAAGCAGGAAATGGGTCAGGCATTTCAGCCCAAACATGATGACCTTGAATAAGCTGTTCGTCTGTTAACAAGCAACTATCTAACCGCTCGATAATGTCGTTTTTATTAAGCCCTTGTCCAATGAACACCAGTTCTTGACGCATGTCACCGAAGGGCTCCATCCATTGTTCTTCAATCGCTTTAAGGTATTCAGGGTCTTCAGGCCACTGCTCTTTGGGTACGGCTTTCCAAAACAGCCCAGCGGCCCCATATCTCGCCATACCGCCAGCTTGGCTCCAGCTGCCAGCTAATTGAGGGCGTGTTGCCAGCCAGAAGAAGCCTTTTGAACGAATTAACTTACCTGCAATGTCTTTACTATGAATAAAATCATAAAACTTCTGCGGATCGAACGGACGTCGCGCTTCGTACGAAAAGCTGCTTATACCAAACTCTTCAGTCTCTGGTACGTGCTCGCCACGCATTTCTTTCAGCCAACCAGGCGACTGCTGAGCACGCTCGAAGCTAAACCGCCCTGTGTTCAGCACTTTGTCGAGGGGCACTTTTCCATGCTCGATAGGAACTTGAATAGCCTCGGTGTTGAGGGTTTGCAGAATACTTTTAAGCCGCGCCAACTCTTGTTCAGAGACTAAGTCGGTTTTGCTTATTAGCAATATATCAGCAAATTCCACTTGTTCGACCAACAAGTCTGCCACACTTCGCTCGTCTTCCTCCCCCAAGCTCTCACCCACTTCGTTGAGAAACTTAGCTTCGTCATAGTCTTTAAGAAAATTCAATGCATCGACAACGGTAACCATCGAATCGAGGCGTGATATTTCCGACAAGCTTTTACCGTCTTCATCGGCAAACGTAAAGGTCTCAGCTACAGGCAAAGGTTCCGAAATACCTGTAGACTCTATTACCAGATAATCGTATTTACCTTCATGCGCTAAACGCTCTATCTCTTCAAGCAAATCTTCTCGCAACGTGCAGCAAATACAGCCATTGCTCATTTCAACTAGCTTTTCTTCGGCTCGATTAAAGCTAACTTCATTTTTCACCGTAGCAGCATCGATATTGATTTCACTCATATCGTTAACAATGACGGCTACTCTTAATCCATCACGATTATTCAGAATATGGTTTAGAACCGTGGTCTTACCGGCGCCTAAAAAGCCCGAAAGTACGGTAACGGGAAGCTGAGTTTGAATTGACATAACGACTCGCTAAGTTTCACTTTAAATATCGAATTTAATAAATGTTATAACATAACAATTGAAATGAAAATAACGATATGATTAATTTATTGCAAAACGCTTGCGGTATTCCACCGGACTAAGCCCATACTCTTTACGGAATATCTTCCTAAATGCATTGACGTTTTGATAGCCCACGTTGAATGCAATATCAGCAATGCTACGCGTAGATACTTCAATTTGCTGACAAGCATGATGAAGTCTCAGCTTCTGCAGATAGTCGATGACTGACATACCTAACGCTTGCGTAAATCTTCGCTGTAAGGTTCGCTGACTAACGAAAGTGTGGCTGGCTAAATCGCTAAGAGAAATTGGCTGACTGTAATGATTTGCCAAGTAATTTTGCGCTTTAACAACGAGAGCATCGCCATGATCTTTTTTAGGTGAAAACTGGTGATAAAAGCCTTGCTCTCTGTAACCTGTATCCACCACCATCTCTTTAGAAAGATTCAAGGCAATGGTGGGTGAACTTAAGGTCGATATGATTTCAAACACAAGATCAATCCACGCCATTCTCCCGCCAGCTGTTATTACGCCCTCCCCGTTTACCACGATAGCCTTAGCATCTAGTTTTGCTGTGGGAAAGGCTGCCATGAAGTGATCGGCAATTTGCCAGTGTGTAGTACACACTTTGTTATCTAAAAAGCCCCCTTTGCCTAGAATAAATGCACCTACGCAAGCAGATGCGAGCAATGCACCTTGGGACTGCATGACTTCCATATAGTTAATGAGTGATGTGAAGTCATGCTCAAAAAATGTTTCACTCATGCTTGGCGGCAAGATGACGACATCAACTAGTGCATTTGAATTCAACTGTTCCGCTTTGTAAATACTCGCGCTAAATGCCACATCAGCGTTGATTTGCTCACACATCGTATTTGCTAACTCTAACATCTCAACGATGCCGTAAAGCGCAGATTGGCTTGCGGTTGGATAGTTTATTACTGCTATTTTTATTTCTTTCATCGTTTCATTGTCGTTCTGTGAACGCTGTCGCATTTGGCGCGCTTTTTGTCATTATCGTCACTCTCTATTACACGTGAAAATCTGCAAAATAGTCAATATCGAGTAAGCACAACTTAAACCGTGCTAGAGACTATTTCTTGGAAAAAGAGGGTAAGACCGTGGTTAAACAAGCACTTATTGTTATAGATATTCAAAACGATTACTTTCCTGAAGGGAAGTATCCTTTACACAAACCAGAGCTTGCGATGCAAGAAACACTTAAAGCGATGGCTATTGCAAAGGAAAAGAGCATTCCGATTATTCACATACAGCACCTTGTGCCTGTTGAGGCCGGAGAAGGGTTGTTTTTCTATGAAGGATCTCATGGCGCTGAAATTCATAAAGAGGTGATAGCCGCTGCCCCGGATGCGCCAATCATCACAAAGCAACACGCCGATTGTTTTGAGAACACCAATTTAGAAGAAACCTTACAGTCATTGGGCGTGGATGAAATTCTTCTTGCAGGTATGATGACGCACAACTGCGTAACTCACACAGCATTATCACCAGCTGCTGCCAAGTATTCCCCCAAAGTCATTGAACCTTGCACCTGCACGCGTGACGCCATTGGTCATCTATTGGCGCTGGATTCTATGCAAGTGCGTGGTATTGACATTGTATCGATAGAAACCGCATTCGCTTAGCTCCGACTTGTTTCGCTCATCACGTTGTTCGACTACTTGATGAGCGCTAACACTTCTCGGAATTTTGGATGTTGGCATGATTTTAAAAGGCCAAAAAGTGTCATCTCAAAACTGCTGATCCGTGCGCCCTGCTCACGCATATTTTGGATGGCGAGCACAGTATTGGAAGACTCTCTTGAAGAAATGCAGTCCTGTATTACTTCCACAGTGTGATTATTTTCCAATAAACCCGTTACCGTTTGATAAACGCATACGTGCGCTTCAATTCCCACAACCAGCCATCGACTTAATTCCATTTCACCAATGTACGCCAGTATTTCGGACGAGCACTGCTCAGTACCCAATACTGCGTTAAAAGTAAATTTCTTAAAATGAGGATCGCTTGCGACATGAGTTTCAATTTCAGGGACCGTTCTCCCCAAGCCATCAGGATTTTGCTCAAGTACAACTACGGGAATATTGAGCAATTTACAACACTGTATTAACTTCACCGTTTTGCAGATCATTGTCTGGCTATCATTGACTTTTCGAGCCAGCGCGCCCTGAACATCTACGATCAACAACCCTACCTTTTCTTCGTCTAAATGCATCATTCACACCGCTTGTATTTAAGTTGTGGCTTCACATTCGGCTCTTTTCGCTTTGTTTTACGGCATTAAATTGCTCTCGAAATCCTCACACAAACCGCAATACCAAGGAAATAATGACACCGGTTACGATAAGCTGAACTAAGCAAAAGCCCATAATGTCTTTGGCTTTCAGGCCGGCTATGGCAAGTACGGGTAGCGCCCAAAATGGCTGAATCAAATTGGTCCACGCATCACCCCACGCTACCGCCATGGCAACTCTATTTATTTCGGCTCCAAGTTCAGCGGCAGCAGGCAAGATTACTGGGGCTTGCACTGCCCACTGCCCTCCACCCGACGGCACAAAGATATTAACAATGCCTGCGCTAATAAAACTCCATACTGGCAGCGACTCTGCAGATGCAAAGCTAATCAGCCACTCTGACATGGTTTGGGCCAATCCTGATTGAACCATAACCGCCATGATCCCTGCATAAAATGGGAACTGTATAACAATACCACTACCGCCCTGAACGGCTTGCTGCAGGCTGTGCAGTACATTGCGGGGTGTACCGTGAAGGACAATAGCGAGAAAAAGAAATAGCGTATAAACGATATTGAGATTAAGCCCGCCCCCTGAAACAAAGTAATTAGTGAGATAAGCAAGCCCTGCAAAGCCTACGAGTAACCCAAGCACCTTGCTGTTTTCAAGTTTGTCGGCGGGCCGCTCGTTTATTGCCGAAGGCAAAGCGTCGTCTTTTAGCTTGGCGCTATCGACAATAATGCTTTCAGATTCAGGCGGTAACATTAAACGATTAACAAGAGGAATAATCACGAACATGATTGCCAATAACAGCAAATTAAACCCACTGAAAATAGTCTCTCCAGTGCCAACTACGCCAATTTGTGCTTCTGAAAAATGACCCGGCGTTGCAATAGTTAAGGGCACAGAGCCCGCTAAACCGCCATGCCATACAATAAAGCCTGAGTACGCGCTTGCCACCAATAACCGATAATCAACCGACACTTTTCTTGCTAAGGCTTTAGCAAACAACGCGCCCACAACAAGACCAAAGCCCCAGTTTATCCAGCTTGCGATAAGCGACACCAACGTGACCAGCACAATGGCGCTCCCAGGGCTTTTTGCTAAGCTCGCAAGCCTCTCAAGTAAAGCTTTTACTAATGGCGTGCATGCTAGCATAAACCCAGTGACTAGCACTAAGAGCATTTGCATTGAAAATGTGAGCAGCCCCCAAAATCCGTCACCCCACTGTTGAATAGTTGTAAGTGGAGACTGATTTTGAATGACCACTGCAAACGCAAACGTAATTAGGGTGAGTAATAAAACGAAAATGTAGGGGTCAGGAAGATATCGTTCGACGAGTTTGACGAAGGGTTTTGATGCTCGGTTTAGCATTAACGCTCTCACAACATGTTAAAAACTTGTTGCATATTAACGCGTTTATTTCCCCGTTGGCGAGGGTCTAATTAACTTTGTTGAGCCAGTGCTGTAATGTTGAAGTTACTTTATTGTGCTCTATGGGTTTGGTGAGGAAATCATCCATACCGGCTTTCATGCACATATCTTTGTCGCCCTGCATAGCATTCGCCGTCATCGCTATGATGGGTACACGTTTGTAAACTTCGCCGGCTGCACCATATCGAATAAGCTTGGTTGCTTCGAACCCGTCCATTTCCGGCATTTGGCAATCCATGACAATTGCGCTGTAATGCGCCTTTAGCTTGCTGCTTTTTAACAGTTCTAACGCTTCTACACCGTTGTTGGCAACGTCAACCACATACCCTTCGCTTTCTAGAACATTGGTGGCCACTATTTGATTAATGGCATTGTCTTCTACTAACAAGATTCGATAAGCATTATCATCAGAGGTGGACTTTGCGTTTTCTTCAGGTGATTGAACGTGCTGAGTGTTGCCTTCGATAATATGAACCGGATCATCCTCCCGTTTTTTAAAGCGTGGTTTAGCTTCATAGTCAGATGTATTTACTGATTCCTCTACAATTCGAATTAAATCTGAAGAGGTCAGTGGCTTAGGAAGACTCTCATCAACGTCTACTCCGCCATAGACAACAGAGCTCTCCATGTCGCTTAGCTGTGTCATTAATACCAAACGCGTATGTTTTGTTCTGGGGTTATTTAAAAGTATCTGGCCGAAGTGTTGTGAAAACTCCTCCTCTTCTGCTTTCTCCAGAAATACAACATCAATGGGTATTGCCGGTACCTCTTGCTCGCTGTCTTTCAAATATAAGCTAATCGCTTCCTCAATCGAAGATGCGGTCAGCGTAAGCAGTCCCCAAAGTTTCAGCTGGCTTTGCATGGCACGTCTTGTTGAAGCATTGTCGTCAATAATCAGGCAACACATGTCTTGTTTAGCAAGTTGAGGGCGCACAGCGTTGCGTTGCTCGGCGTAGCGAATTTCGCATGTCACATCAAAACGGCTGCCTTTGCCAAGCTCGGTGGTAACACTTATGTCTCCTCCTAACAATTGGCATAGCTTTTTGGTAATGCTCAACCCAAGCCCTGTTCCGCCATAGCGTCTAGTTGTAGAAGCGTCGACCTGTGTAAACGCATCGAACAAGTGAGGTAGTTTTGACGCGGGAATACCAATGCCCGTATCTGCCACCGCAATGTGCATAAGCGCAGTATTCTGATTGTTAGTAGGAAGCAATTCTGCCGTGACAGAGAGCTCTCCCTGCTCGGTAAATTTAACGGCGTTACTTAAAAGGTTTGTGAGGATTTGTTGAATTCGGCTGGGATCTGAGTTTATTTTCGACTCACTGACCTTTGACAAATCTACAACAACATCCAGCCCTTTTTCTTGCGCTAAATGCGCGACCGATTGAGCAATGCTCTCAATCAATTCCCTTACATCAAATTCGACGGACTCAATCTCGAGCTTATCCGCTTCTATTTTAGAGAAATCCAAAATATCATTAATCAGGGCCAGTAGAGAATTAGCGCTTGAGCTTGCGATGTTGACGCGCTGTGATTGCTCAGTAGTTAGGTTGCTTTTCTTAAGCAGACCCAGCATCCCTATCACGCCGTTCATTGGCGTTCTAATTTCATGGCTCATATTTGCAAGGAATTCAGACTTCAACTTGGTTGCTTCTTCGGCTTGTTCCAGCGCCTTTTTCAAATCGTTGGCCTGTGCTTTCAACGAAGCTGTTTTTTCTGAAACTTGTTGCTCTAGCGCCTGAACAAAGCGCTTCTGCTTGGTAATTTCTGTTTGCTGTAAGTGGGTTCTTAAATAAATGATCATCAGAACAATGCCGAGTAAAAACGCAATGTAAATGCTGTATGCCCACCATGTTTTCCAAGGAGCTGCTGCTACATGCAAATTAACCGACATGACTTCATTGCCCCATTCACCATTGGGCTTCATTGCTTTGACCAGCAATGTATAGGTGCCGCCATTTAGGTTAGTAAATGAAACGTTGTTGTGATTTCCGATATCAATCCACTGTTCATCGTACCCTTCTAATTTGTAGGAAAAATGCGAACGCTTGGGATCAGAGAAGTCTAGAAGAGCAAAGTCTAATGAGAAGAAATAGTCTTCGTAGGAAAGATTAATATCCGTAACGTAGGATAGTGGCTTATCAAGGCTTACTGCTTCGCCCATTTTGTTGAAGCCAGTTAGCACAATTTTAGAATCGACCAACTCAGACTGTCCTGGCACATACTCAAAGTATTCAATACCTCGCTGGCTACTGGTAAAGAACGTGTTGTTAGTGGCTCTAAGTAAACTGTTTGAATAGAAATTCTGACTTACAGCCCCGGCAGTGCTAGTGTAATTAATGGCACTTTCAGTAGCCGGATTAAAAAGAAAGATCCCTTTATTCGTGGTAAGCCAGAGCTGGCCCTCGTCGCCGTCTGCAATCGCTCTTACTAAGGTAGCGGGCAACCCTTTCTGCTCCCCAAACCACTCGAAGGATTTCGATTCAGGCTTATAAAGGTTCAACCCCCGTTGGGTTGCAATCCAAATTTGGCCGTTTTTGGTCTCATGAATATCTTCGACGATGCTGCCCAACAGACCTGCATTGTGATCTTTATTATATTCAATCTGAGTGAAAGTATTGTCCTGAATGGACCATAAATTTACGCCACTTCCAGTGCCAATCCACATATTTCCTTGAGAGTCATTTACAATGGCGTGAATCTCTGGGTGAGCTAAACCGTCAGTCGTTGAAAGATGCCTAAAGACGCCAGATTGCACGTTGTATATATAAACACCATGCTTGTAGGTACCTATCCATACATTATCTTCGTTATCTAACGCTAACGCTCTGAACTCTCTGAATTGGCGATACTTGCTGTCTTCTCTGGGATATTCTAAGCGACTTACATTTCCATTCTTTCTGTTAACACGTGCAATAAAGTTGTCTTGTGCCACCCAAATATTGCCGTCTTTATCGGGGACAATAATAGGTCGTTCTATAACTCCCCTATTTGAATATTCACTTTCTTCTTTAAATACCGAGTCAAATTCCTTTTGGAGTATTTGCTCTTTCACTTTCCATGTATAAATTTCAGCATTTGCTGTAGCAATCAATACATCGCCACTATTTTTGAAGGTATCTAGCTCAATGCCACTGGGTGAAACCAATGAGTCACTGTTGATCTGCTTGATTTTACGGCGAGGAGATAGTTTAAATATGCCGTGAACTTCACTGGTTACCCATTTTGTTTTAGTGTGGTCTTCATATATTATGCGAAGTCCGTTGTCATAGCCGAAGTCCATCTTCTCTACATAATTTCCCTCACCTGTATGTCTATAAAGACCCGTGGTGGTCACAAACCAAATGCACCCTTCGTGATCTTCAATCATTGAGTTCACTTGGCCTAATGCTTTGCCGTCTCGCGTAGTTTGTGCAAGGAACACGCCTGAACTTGGAAAGAAAAGAAAAGGGCCTTCCTGAGTCGCCACATAGAATTGGCTTGACGACGTACGCAGCAAGCTACGTATTTCATTGGCTCCTGTTGCAGTACGATTATCAGGGTCGGGAAAGAAGTGTTTGGCGGTGAGAGTTCTTTTGTCAAGCAAGTTCAAGCCAAAACTGGTGGCTACCCACAGGCTGTTGTCATTATTATCCATAATGTCCCAAATGCGATTATGAGACAGACTGTGGTCCTCATTGCTTTTCTTCTGAACCCTTTCGAATTCCCCATTTCCTAGAAAACGATTTAAACCTTGATCATACGAACCTAGCCAAATTTGGCCCGTTTTATCGTGGAAGAGTGATTGGATTCGGTTTGAAGATATGGAGCGAGGGTCGTCTGGATCATTCAAGTAACGAGAATAGCGACCTGTTGTTGGGTCGTACTTGTTAACTCCACCTCCCCACGTTCCAATCCATATATTGCCCTCTGCATCCAACATCAAATTGCCAGCGTCGTTGTGTGATAGCCCTTGGCTAGGATCGCTGTCAGACTCAAACAACGTAACTCTACGACCGTCGTAACGCATTACACCGTTTTCGGCAGTACCAAACCACAAAAAGCCTTGGCGATCTTGGATAATGGAATAAATCTCTGATGAGACGAAGCCATCTTCGGCAGTTAAAAGCTCAACCGAATACTCATTCATCAGCTTGTCTGCATTAGATGGATAAACACAGGGAATATAAAACAGGCAGAGAAGAGCTATTGCAAACAAGCGCACTGGTGCAAGTACAGGATTTGTTATGCTCGCAAAGAAGGCATTCTTCAAAGTGGAATCAAGACATTAAATTAAACTTTCTTAACCATAAAGCATCTATTGAACGCAATCTATTCTACAAAAGACGCATTTGTCACATAAAAAAGGGCCGAAAATGATATCGGCCCTTTTTCTCTTGGTTAATTATTTACCAACTACAGTGAATTCATGCTTTGCACGCTAACAGGCCCGAGCTGAGCCGCTTCAACTTCTGCTTTAATCTTCTCGGCATCTCCGATGATTATCCAGGTTAATTTCTCTGGGTGCAGCACTTCTTTCGCCGCGTTACTCAAATCGTCTAAAGACAAGCTGTTGTATTTCTCGACCAAAGACTCTGGGTAGCTATATTGTCTGTTAAATCTTTCACTCGACAGTAAGCTATACAATACCGCGTTAGCCGTCTCAAATTGACCTGGCAAAGAGCGAACTTCGTCTAACCGCGCCCTTTCAAGTTCATTCGCCATTGGCGGCTTTTCACCTAAGTAAGCGTTAAGCTCTTTCTTAAGCTCAAGCAGTGATGGACCTGTTTTATCGGTTTGCACCGGCGCATAAACCATAAACGGGCGCTGTCCCCTAGCATCTTGCAGGAAGGTGTACGCGCCATAAGACCAGCTTTTATCTTCACGCAGGTTCATATTAACGCGAGCAGTAAAAGCACCACCTAAGGTTAAATTCATGGCATTAATTGCAATATTGTTGTCAGCCCCTGTTGGTGGCGCTAAATGTGCAGCCAGAATAAGCGACTGTTGTGCACCAGGGCGGTCGATAATAATCGCTTGGCCTTGCTCAGGCATTGACGCTTCAGCAATTTGCTTCGCACCTTTGCTACCTTCTACCTTCCATTTGCCAAACTCTTTCTCAAGCATGGGTTTAATGGCACCTAACGTGGTGTCACCAACAACAAAAATTGTCGCATTGTCTGGGCGTAGCCACGTATTTTTAAAGTTAACAAGGTCATCTCGCGTAATCGCTTGTACGTCTTGTTCTGTTCCGGTACCGGTAAACGGAATACCGTACGCATGGCCTTCACCATAAATAAGAGGCGGAAGTAACGTAAGTGCAATACTTACAGGGCGCGTTTTTTGCTGTGCAATATTACTTAATATAAGCGCTCGTTGACGTTCAATCTCTTCCTCTTTGAACGTTGGTGATTTCAAGATATCCCCCATCAGCGCCAAAGAAGGCTCCATGTTCTCTGTTAACATTGACATGGTAACTGTGGTGGTATCTAGGTTTGAGCCGGCGTTTAAATCAGTACCCAACTGCTCAAGCTCTGCCGCAAGCTCCAGCGCGTCATATTTTCCCGCGCCTTCGTCAAGCATCTGTGTGGTGAAGCTCGCAAGTCCTAACTTGCCACCCGCATCAGCAGCGTAACCTGCGTCGAATTGCACCGCAACATTCACCAATGGAACCGTAGAGCGTTTTGCAAATACTACCTTTACACCGTTAGAAAGCGTAGTTTCTGTCACCTCAGGAAAGCTCAGTTGAGTCTCTGCATCGATTGAAGGCAAGCCAGAGCTGCGGTCAACGCCTTCGGTAGATGCTGTGTGCTCAATAAACGGAACAACCGTGATTTGATGCCACCCTTCTTTTAGCCATTTATTCGCAGCCGCTTTAACCCCTTTAGGAGTAGCCTGTCCTAACTCACTCAATTCAGTTTTGAAGTAGTTAGGGTCGCCAGCAATGAACTCACCACTAGCAAGCGTATCGGCTTTACCGCCAAAGCCCCCAACCTCTTCAAGCCCGCGAATAATTGAAGCACGTCGCTTAGTCGACACCAATTTAACTTCGTCTTTGCTTGGACCTTTACGCAAAAACTCGCCAATGACTTTATCTATTTCTTTTTCCACTGTCGCAACGTCAACGCCGTCTTTTACGTCAACCGTCACACCAAAAATAGACGCCATTTGTAGCTCGTAGTTAAACACCGAGGCATTGGTAGCAATTTGTTGGTCGTACACCAGTTCTTTGTAAAGGCGTGAGTTTTTACCATCGCCCATGACACTCGCGGCAATGAACAAATCGGTTGCGGTTGAAGAGGTATTTTCAGGTGAAACCCAAAGGCGGTAAATGCGCGATTGTGGCACCTTGTCTTGAATCACTTCTCGGGTATTTGCATTGCGCTTGGGTACCCATGCTTCCCATTTAGACAGTGCTGGGCCCGGCTCAATATCAGCGAAGTACTTGTTAACCAGAGGTTTGGCTTCTTCTGCGTTAATATCGCCGCTTAGCACCAGTATTGCGTTATTCGGTCCGTAATATTGGTTAAACCAGCCTTTAACGTCGTCTAACGATGCGGAGTTAAGATCTTCCATCGAGCCAATCACCGTATGATGGTAAGGATGCCCTATGGGAAATAAGCCTTCAAAAATATGCGTGAATACGCTTCCGTAAGGCTGGTCTTCGCCCTGACGTTTTTCATTTTGTACAACGCCACGCTGTTCGTCTAATTTCTCTTGTGTCACCGCACCTAACAAGTGCCCCATGCGATCAGATTCCATCCAGAGAATACGATCTAGTGCAGGTGTCGGAACGGTTTGGAAATAGTTAGTACGGTCAAAGTTTGTGGTACCGTTTAATCCTGTTGCCCCAGCTTCTTGTAACGGCCCAAACCATTCATCGTCATAGTTCTCCGTGCCGTTAAACATTAAGTGTTCAAATAGGTGCGCAAACCCTGATTTGCCGTTTGGTTCGTCTTTTGAACCCACCTTATACCAAACCGCAACGGCAACCACTGGGGCCTTGCGGTCTTCATGAACAATTACCGTTAACCCATTATCGGTAGTGAACTTTTCGTAGTCGATATTGATATCGTTTTTAGCAAACGCTGAGCCAACCAGCGTACTACTTACTGCCAGCACACCTACACTTACTTTTAAGCGCTTGGTGAGATGCTTAAGTACAGTCATTTCGTCATCCTTAATCTTATTATCTGTGCTGAACACCAAAATGTGCCAGGCACCACAAAACGGCTTTACGCCGATACTAAACATAAATCAATTTGGTAGTTTATAAAGAGTTACGATGCAGAAAACTGTAACGGATTGTAAAAGAGAGGATAAACGACGAACGAAGAAAAATTGATAGGGGAAAAGTAAGGAAGAAAGTCGCAATTATATTGCGACTAGCCGTGCCCAAAGCGCTTTAACTTGTTTAGCGTCTTCACTTTCTAATTCGTTGTTGGCGAATGCGCTATTAAGGCTTTCGAGCATTTTATCATTAAGCATCGCAACCGTAGCATCTTCTTGCATTTCTAACTGGCGAGCCTCTACTGCAAAGTGACCTTGCAAGTAGCTGGCTATAAACAATTCGTCATCACTACCGTGATTTACCACGTCATCAAGCGATGCCTCAATATCTGCGATGGCGTTAACGACACTTTCTGGTGCTGCAGCAGGTGGTAACACGTCTTACTCCTTCCTGTTTTTCAATATCAAATCTTAGTTCGAGATAAACTCATTTTTTATGGCTATACATGTGCTGTGTTGTATCAAACTGCGTCTTTAAACAGCTTGGCAAAGTACTTTATCTTTATACCCAGTGATAACCGTGAACGCGCCTGCGAGTTCAGCGTCTAGCGTTGCATCGCTTGAGTCTAAGCGAAGCGGCTTACCGTTTAATGCCTGTAGTTTTTGTTTAGTGGCAACAACGAGCATATTCTGCTTGCCAATTTGACGGATAAAAGCAGGGCTAAGCTGCTGATTTCCGCGACCTAATATGTGGCCCTGACCACCGATCACCGTCAAAATGACTTTAGTGGGCTTGTCATGAGTCAGCGCAATCAGTTCGCTCGCAGTAACGTCACTTGCGATTAGCTCACCTTGTTTAACCACATCCACACCTAACAAGGTATTTTCTAGGCCAAGAAAGTCCATGACCGCACCTACGGTGGAGCCGGATCCCATGACAAAATAGGTGTCAGGCTCATCGTCAATAATTTCACCAACATAAGCGGCAATGTCGTCAAGCACTAAGGCCTCGTCCTCTTTCCCGCCCATTTTTACTGCTTGAACATAAGTGAGCTCTGCGGGTACGCGCATTTCACCATAGTGTTTGGCAATAACTTTGCCCTCGCGAAACGCGTTTTCGTCAATATCACGTACTTCGGCGTCCATTTCACTCACAAGCTCGCCTGCGATCATCTGACTTACTACCTGCCCTGCCGCTGACGGCGACACGCAGTAAACGCCAGAGTGAATTTTGCAACCTGCAGGCACACCTAGCACGGGCACCTGTGTGCCAACTACGCTACAGATATTACGGGCTGTGCCGTCGCCACCGGCAAAAAGCAGTAAGTCGACGTTGGCGTCCACCATTGCTTTAGCTGCACGCTCTGAATCTTCGCCCTCGGTTTGCACGGCATCAGCCGTGTAGATTACCTCATAAGGAATACCTAGAGATTCACAGATTGTTTCACCCATATCGCCCGATGCTGTCACGACGGTAAATTGCCCAGATAAGGCTTCTAGAATGCTGAGCGCTTTCGCCATTTTTTCGTTGGCTTTTTTCTCTGCTCCCATAGCCAGTGCTTTTTCGCGAATTTCTGCACCGTCGCTGCCTTTAAGCGCGAGTGCTCCGCCTATGCCGGCAAAGGGATTTACCACAACACCCAATTTGAATTTGGGTTTGTTATCAAACGTTGATTGGCTAAGATCAGTATGATTCATTCGGCATCTACTCCTATCCCGCCACCCAATTTGCTTTTAGCGTATTTTTTGACGTGTCTGTTACCGTGCTATTTATTACGCTGCTACATGAACCTGACGACTTACCTTTACCAAACGTAGATGACAGCGCATTAATAAATTGTTCAGCCCGAGGCGGAAAGCCCTCAGATTTATAGCGTTCAAGCTGAGCGGCTACGTTTCGCGTAAAACCTTCTCTGTCGGGCTCAGCGCCGTTTAAGTTATCCGTGCTTACCTGAAACTTTCTTCCTGCTGCTTCTGTAAACGCCCACTCAATGGCCTGGGGCTTAATTTCTACTTTTTCGAAGTCAGCTTGCTGTGATGCATCGCGGCCATCTGGGCAATACCAGTAACCGTAATCTTCTAATAGTCGACGCTTTTCACCCGCAATACACCAGTGCGCAATTTCATGCAAAGCGCTTGAAAAAAATCCATGAGCAAACACGACTTGATGATAAGGTGTTGCGCTGTCTGCTGGGATGTAAATGGGTTCGTCATCACCTAAAACCAAGCGCGTATTAAAATCTTCAAATGTCGAATTAAACAACGCGATTAACACAGGTACATCAACGTCTGCTTCTGAGTGATCCGACCCCGTAGTCGTTTCTCGGTGCATGCCCGGATATTCACTTTTTAGGCTTTCAACGTTTGAGCCTTTAGTATCGGTATTTTTAGTTTCAGTCTTGGCAAACAATGCGTGATGACTTGCGATGTTCATGGCGGCTAATAAATTCTACATAACAGAGCTATTTCAATGGCGGTGGAGTATACCAGTAAAACTTTGTCTTCTCACTTGAAAGGCTCGCTTGCTTAGGTCAATCTAGGTTTACAACAACGAATTAGCCACACTATCTCAACAGGGAGTTTGTCATTTGGCGCAAGAGATAATTAAACATATTCATCGGGTCAATGCCCTTCGTGACTTAGCCAATCAGTTGGGTGTAATGCCTATCATTCATCAATTGCAACATTGGCAATGCGAACGCTTACTGGTCACGCACGACGATTTAGCACAGCAAAAACGTTACCAAAAAGCCATGGCTTTTTTTGTAGATGAATTGTACGGGCCAAAAGATTTTAGCCAACGGGACGCTGATTTAGTGCGAGTTATTCCGAAGCTCGCAAAAGTATTGCCTGACAAAGCTATGAACGCTATGGACGACGCATTGTCGTTAAATGCACTATCGTTCGATTTAGATATGGCGATGGCTCAGTACTTACAAAGCCATTTTCCCGGAGAACCTATCAACCGAGATAACTACGCTTTGGCGTATCGTAATGTGGGCAGAATTGAGGATAGAAAGCATCAAATCGACATAATTTCCCATTTGGGCGATCAACTCGCAGACGTTATAAAAATTCGTGGTATAGGTATGTTAATTTCACTGTCCCGTCGTCCGGCTAAATTAGCAGGATTACTCGCATTGCATGAATTTTTGGAACGAGGGTTTGATGCGTTTAAAGCGATAGGTGACGTGCAGAGCTTTATTGACCCCGTATTGGTGAGAGAAAAAGCGATAATGCAATTATTGTTAAGCGATGATTTAACGTTACCTGAAGATAATCCCCTGCCTGTGGTATGAGGCACAATGCCTGAACGTGAAGAAGCAGAGTAGATTAAAGCAAAAATATGAGTAAGGAAAAGATTTGAGCACCCCAACGCTTAATTGGATGTTAGACGCCCCCTATGTGCAGCAGTGGCATATTGATGATACGCACATCGACCACTATCAGCACGTTAATAATGTGGCGTACCTGTCGCAGTTAGAAAGCCTAGCATGGGCCCATTCAAACGCGCTTGGCTTGCAGTTTGCCGATTATCAATCGCTTAACCGTGGCATGGTCATTAAGCGCCACGAGCTAAACTACCACCTGCCAACACATCTTGGAGATACGTTAGAATGCGCTACATGGATAGTGCATTGCGACAGCAAACTTACTTTGAAACGCCAGTTTCAATTTATCTGCCCAAAGCGAAACAAAACCGTATTTGATGCTATGACCACATTCGTGTGTGTTAGCCTTGATACTGGTGCCCCAAAGCGAATGCCTAAACAATTCGTGGACATCTATGGCAAGGCGTGTGTGGCACAATGAAAACGTGGCTAGCGATAGTGCTTTCGCTCTTCCTTATTGTGTCGTTAGGCATAAACGTTTACCTATGGCTTAGTTTAAAGCAGCACAATGATAAAGCTTATGCACTAGAGGCCAGTTATGAACACCGTTTAGATAGTGAAAAGCAGCTAGAAACCCAAGCACAGTTGGTGGATGAAACTCAGGTAAACGAAAAAGCTGAGCCCTTCAACAATAAACGCTCTCCCGCCAACTTTTCACCTATGACAGGCACTAACACGGCACCCAACGCACTTGACGATCTACGCACCTCTTCACCACTCGTTAATCAAGAGCAATTAGAGTCACTGACTACCCTACTCAATAACGAGCAATACGCGTTGCTCGCCACTGAATTAGCAAACCTTTTAAAATATGACCCGCTCAACGAATCTCTGTTGTTGCTAGAGGGTGAACTGATTGAGTTAACCAAGCCTCTCTCTACGGCCATAGTGCACTACTACGACTTGGCCGAACTGCCTCTTTCAACTGAAACTCTCTCATTTATTGACGCAAAAATTGCCACTTTGTATCAACAGGCGCAGACGCAGTTAAGTCAAGACGAACAATGGGAACTGGTTGCCAGATTAAATGAGCCACTGTATCAACGCATACCTGACGCTAGGCACTACACCCTTAATTTGGCTGAAGCGTACGCTTATCAGCAAAAGCTTACGTTAATGGAAGACGTGCTTGCTGCCCTTCCATCAAACGACAGAGACGCGAATATCATTCGCAATAAAGCCTATGAAATGCGCGATATTGCTGACACAGATAACACGCTTAGCGAAAGTGAAATAGAGCCAACAGGCGCTGAAGCCGCACGTTATCAAACCCGTGTAGCCTTAGCGCGCATTGGCGATCAATATCGCCTTGATGTAAAGGCGCTTAACCAAAAAGCCACCATGATTTTAGATACGGGTGCCAGTACCACCGCAATATCATCGCGACTCTTTGCGCGTTTAGGCCGTATGCGAAACCTCACGTTCATTGGTAACTTCAACATTAGAACCGCGTCAGGAACCATTGAAGCCCCTCTGGTACAAATACCCCGATTTTACTTTGCTGGCTACGAGTTCAACGATGTTTCTGCCATCGTGCTGCCCGAAGACGCTCTACCCGATGCCGACGGATTGTTGGGAATGAACGTTCTAGGTCAGTTTGACTTTGCAATAATGCCCCAGTCTAGTGAGTTGATTTTGACAGAGCGAGATTAATGCAGTCTGCGAAAGGGCGAGAGCTTAGCACCTCTCGCCTTTTAGCCTCTATAGCGCGATGTACTAATTTTGCAATTCAACTAAAGGAAATGTCTCAAACACCACCCCTTCGTGGCCCGTTTCCATAAAGTTGCGGATATTGGCATGGTCGTCGCCGTTAGGGTTATTAAGTACATCTTCTCGATAAAAACGCCCAAATAAGGCTAGGGTTTGCGCTTGATTGAGGTTTAAGTGCTGACCGAGTGCGAGCAGTTTGCAAGAGCCATTGTTCTGATTGGCTTCGTTTTTCACGTCACCATTAGTGAAAGCGGTGGGCGTGAAAACAAACGCGCTATCAACGAGCGCGATAACGTTGTTAAATTCGATAGTATATGGGGAATTAGTGACTGCTTGAACTAAGTCTTGGGTGCTGCTGTAAGCCATGTTTATCTCAAAAAAAGAAAACGATAATAACAGGTCTATGTCTTTACAAAAGACCACAACAGGTTCACTTTTGATATAAACAGAAAAAAGCGCCTCTTCATGAGGCGCTTATAATGCTAACAAGGTTGGGTTTACTAGCTCGTTAAACCGCAGCGCACACGCGCGTACCTTGGTCGATGGCCCGTTTTGCGTCTAGCTCTAACGCTTCATCAGCACCACCAATTAAGTGATAAGGCATGTTTAAGCCTTCAACGATATCACGCATCGGCTCTTGGCCTGCACAGATGATAATGTTGTCTACCGGCAATACTTGGCTGTTACCATCAACCGTAATATGTAGCCCTTCGTCATCAATTTTATCGTAGCTTACACCTGGGATCATGGTCACGCCTTTGGCTAGTAGACCCACTCGGTGTGCCCACCCCGTTGTTTTGCCTAGACCCGCGCCAACTTTGGTTGTCTTGCGCTGCAACAGGAAAATCTCTCTTGGCGATGGCTCAGGCTGCGGCTTAACGCCTTCAATTCCTGCGCGAGCAGAGAAGGTCATATCAATGCCCCACTCTTTCATAAACGCTGGAATATCTTGGCTTGGCGTTTCTTTGCCATGAGACAAGTACTCAGCGGTATCAAAACCAATACCACCAGCTCCGATAATGGCCACTTTATTGCCAACGGGTTTCTTTTCTTTCAATACTTCGATATAGGTCAGCACTTTCTCGTGCTCAATGCCTTCAATCGCTGGCGTGCGCGGCTTAATGCCCGTCGCAATCATCACTTCATCGAAACCTTCGTCGTTTAGCGCAGCCGCATCAACATAAGTATTGAGTTTAAGGGTAATATTTTTATGAAGCTCAATTTGGCGCTTGAAATAACGCAGCGTTTCGTAGAACTCCTCTTTGCCTGGAATTTGTTTGGCGATATTAAATTGACCACCAATTTCACTAGACGCATCGTAAATCACAACATCGTGGCCGCGCTTGGCAGAAGTCACTGCCGCTGCTAATCCAGCTGGGCCCGCACCTACCACTGCAACACGCTTTTTGGTTTCTGCAGGCTTGATATTAATTTCAAGCTCATGACACGCACGAGGGTTTACCAAACAGCTAGTCATTTTGCCGTTGAAAACATGGTCAAGGCAGGCTTGGTTACAGCCAATACAGGTATTAATTTCGTCGGCTTTATTTTGCTGGGCTTTGCGCACAAAATCAGGGTCTGCCAAGAACGGACGTGCCATAGACACCATGTCAGCATCGCCGCGAGACAACACTTCTTCAGCCACCTCAGGCGTGTTGATACGGTTCGATGTAATAACAGGAATTGATAGCGCTTCTCGGAATTTTGCGGTAACCCACGTAAATGCCGCTCGCGGTACTTTAGTGGCAATGGTTGGAATACGCGCTTCGTGCCAACCAATGCCGGTGTTAATGATAGTTGCACCGGCTTTTTCAATTTCTTTGCCAAGCTGCACAACTTCATCATAAGTAGAGCCACCTTCCACTAGGTCTAGCATCGATAAGCGATAAATAATGATGAAGTTCTTACCAACCGCCTCGCGCACGCGGCGCACCACTTCAATAGGCAGACGGATACGGTTCTCGTATTCGCCCCCCCACTGATCGTCACGGTGGTTTGTGCGCTTTGCAATAAACTGATTAAGGAAATAGCCTTCAGACCCCATGATCTCAACACCATCATAACCCGCGCGCTGAGCCTGAGTTGCGGCAGTAATGAAATCTTTAACTTGCTTTTCAATTTCGTCAGCTTCGAGTGCCTTAGGCTTAAACGGATTAATAGGCGCTTGAACCGCAGAAGGTGCAACAAGCTTAGGGCTATACGCATAGCGCCCCGTGTGCAGAATTTGCATACAGATTTTACCGCCAGCAATGTGCACCGCATCAGTCACTTCTTTGTGGTTTTTAACCGCTTCGTCTGTATCTAAACGAAACGTTGACGGATGGGTAGCGCCCTCTTCGTTTGGTCCTATACCACCTGTAACGATAAGCCCTACGCCACCTCTGGCACGTTCACCATAAAATGCCGCCATACGTTTATGGCCGTCGGGTAATTCTTCTAAGCCTGTATGCATAGAGCCCATTAGCACGCGGTTTTTAAGGGTAGTAAAGCCTAAGTCTAAAGGACGAAATAAATGAGGGTAAACGGGATGATCGGTAACGGTCTGATTCATGATACATTCCTGAAAGTCGTTTTGGCTTCGTAAAAGCCGTTAAAAAGCCTGTTTAAATATTCTTATCTAATGCGCTCTTTCTCTGAAGGCGCTATGTAATTCAACGAATTACATTCACTTACGAATTCATTTTCTTAATGGCTGGGTGCAATGGCGGATATTCAGGCAGCGTTTTGGTTTTCTGTGCTTCCATGGCTTTAAACACATCTTCCATTTGGAACATGCCCGCTTGCCATGTGGCCATATAGGTCAAGCTCTCTGCCACCGTGTGTTCTGCCGCGTAGTTAATCATAGTCTTAGTGCCTGAAACTGCTAACGGCGAATTCATTGCAATCTGCTGCGCTATTTTCATCACTGCGTCTAGCAATGATTCTTGGTCGTCAAATACCTGATTTACAAAGCCAAGTTGCTGCGCTTCTGCGGCACCAAAGTTGCGCCCGGTATAAGCCAGTTCTTTAACTATGCCAATGGGAAAGAGTTTTGGAAGTCGCTGAAGTGTGCCTACGTCCGCCGTCATACCTAACTGGGTTTCTTTTATGGTGAAAAAGGCGTCTTGGGTGCAATAGCGCATGTCGCATGCACTAAGCAAATCTACTGCACCACCAATTGCCCCGCCCTGCACGGCACCAATAACCGGCATACGTGCCTGCTCTATGGCGGTAAAGGTATCTTGAAGCAACATCACCATACGGCGCATACGCTCTGCTCTGCGCGACGGGTCGCCCTTAAAGTCTTCTTTCATGTTCAGGAACACCGATAAGTCCATACCGGCAGAGAAATGCTTACCCGTTGATGAAATAACAATGACACGGGCGTTACCTTCATCGTCTATTTCACGAATAGCCGCTGGCAATTCGGTCCAGAACTCTGGGATCATGCTGTTCATTGCGTCGGGGCGGTTTAGTACTACGTGGGCAATATGACCCTCTTGTTTTACTTCTAATGTAGAGTACTTCATGGTTTGCGCTGTCTCCTTGGGCTGTTCCTGTTAACAAGTTTGCAAACTAGACAGCGTCAAGATAAAAGGCTATGTTGACAGTGTCAAGATAAAACGTTATCTATTCGTCTCAATTTTGAAAATGGAAACATCGGGTTTATGGCTAATGCAGTACAAAGCTACCATCACGGCGACTTGCGCAGCGCACTGATAGAGGCGGCAACGGCGCGTCTGTCTGAATACGGCGTTGATAGTTTATCTCTCAGAAAGCTGGCAGAAGATGCCGGAGTGTCACGTACTGCGCCCTATCACCATTTCAAAGACAAGAGTGCGCTTTTAAGCGCCATTGCAGCCAAAGGCTTTAGCGATTGGCATACCGCAGCTAAACGAATCTTCGAACAAGAAGACAAAACACCGCAGGCACGTTTCCGCGAATTTGTGCACGAATACATTGGCTACGCTGCCGACAACCCAGAGATGTACGAATTGATGTTTGGTCGCACAATTTGGCAAAACCAAGCGGCGACCAACGATCTGAAAGAGGTTGCATTTCCCTGCTTTCAGTTTCAGGTGACGATGACGCGCTATTGGCAAGATAAAGGGCTTCTCCCGAATAATCAGGATGCGCTGAGACTCGCACAGGTTACTTGGGGCACGTTGCACGGGATCGCACGATTGCTCATTGATGGTATCTACGCTGACAGCAGTCATATCGAGGAAATGTGTGATTGTGCAGCAGATTTGTTTATGCAAAAGCAAATGGATGCTTATAACGGATGAATTGCCAGAGCGAGACGAAGACTCGCTCGTAGCACTTTTTTAGTTACGCCGATTCCGCTTTAGCCATAGATACTGGCTGGCCTTCGTGCGTCGCTTTAATAAACTCAGCAGCACGTTCAGCAATCATGACGGTGGGCGCATTGGTATTGCCGCCAATTAGGCTGGGCATCACAGAAGCATCTACCACTCTAAGACCTGCTATACCTCTTACCCGCAATTGGGTATCAACCACTGCCATCTCATCGTCATCACTGCCCATTTTACAGGTACCAATTGGGTGATAGATAGTTTCAGCACGCTCACGTAAAAACTCTAATATTTCTTCATCTGTTTGTGCTTCTACCCCAGGATATAGTTCACTGCCTTGGAACTTGTCGAAGTCTGGTGCAGATAGCAGCTTACGAGCAATGCGCACACCTTCAATCATGACTTGCTGATCTTCCTCTGCAGTCAAATAATTGGGGTCAATAAGGGCTTGATCAGCAGGATGGTTGCTTTGAAGCGAAATAGTGCCGCGGCTTTTGGGGTATAGACAGCATACGTGAAGGCCATAACCGTAACCAAAAGCTAACTGTCTTCCATGGTCGTTTAAAATTGCCGGTAGAAAGTGAAACTGAATGTCTGGGCCTTGTGTCGCTAAGCTTGAGCTAACAAAGCCACCTGCTTCGGCTATGTTGGACGAGAAAATACCTTTGCGCCTAAACGCATAGTCTGCGGTGGCTTTTACGTAGGAAGGCAAGGCCCCTAATGCCACGGCATAGCCCTCTCTCGCTTTACAAGTATATTGTACAATTGCATCAAGATGGTCTTGTAAGTTTTGGCCCACACCAGGCAAATCTTGCTGAACAAAAATCCCCTTTTCTTCTAGCTCTGCTCTGGGTCCTATACCTGAAAGCATCAGAAGTTGTGGTGAATTAATCGCGCCGCCACACAGGATAACTTCGCTTTTAGCAAAATAGCGATTTACTACGCCTTTTTCACGTACCTGAACGCCAATTGCACGCCCCTCTTTTAACAGCACTTTTTCGGCTGCGACTCTAGTAAGTACAGTTAAATTGTTGCGATGCTTGGCCTGCGTTAAATACCCCTTCGCCGTTGAACAGCGTTGCCCGTTGGCCTGTGTAACATGGTAATACCCTAACCCTTCCCTATCGTCTCGGTTAAAGTCGTCCAGCTGTTGATAGCCTGCAATCGACGCTGAGTTGACAAATGCGTCTGACAGCACGCTGGTATGCCTAAGCTTGCTAACATTGAGTGGGCCGCCTGTGCCGTGGTATTCATCAGCACCTTCTTCAAAGTTCTCAGAGCGTTTGAAATAAGGCAGTACATCATCAAACGACCAACCTTCAGCCCCTTCTTCGTTAGCCCAGCGGTCGTAGTCTTCTTTTTGCCCGCGAATATAACACATCGCATTAACCGAACTGCTGCCGCCCAAGGTTTTACCGCGGGGCCAGAACAGTTCTCTGTCATACATCTCTTTTTGGGGTGCTGTGTGATAACCCCAGCCAATCCCCTCAAATCTACTGAGTAAAGACAACCCAAACGGGATATGAATAAGCGGATTAGTGTCCTTTGAGCCAGCCTCTAATAGCAAAACATCTAACGCGGGGTTTTCTGATAAACGGGTGGCAAGCACCGCGCCCGCAGAACCGCCGCCTACAATAATGTAATCGTATTTGCTCAGTACTTCGCTCATTTCGCCAACTCCTTGAGGGCAAGACTATTAAATGTTAAAAAAACGTTGTGGTACGACCAGATTACCAAACAACACTTCGCCAAGAAAAGACTTAAATTGTAAGATTTAAAAAATCTAATAATCCTGATAACTTAAGTGCTATATCGAAGTAGCCCCTACTCTGAAAAAACTAACAACAAGCCACCGCCTAGTAGATTTAGGCTAAGAATGAACGTTGACCAAAAACCTATCGTTTAAAGACAAATGTAAAGTCTACCTTGCACAATGGCTTGTGAAATGGGGCAAGCTGACGCACGACGACTTCACGAAATCAGAGCTTCATGACCTCGTAAAAGGCAGCTTTCCTTACTCATTCACTTTCGATATCCCCATGGGAACTGGCACTGTTACCGTGCTTGAAGGAAACATCACGCTAGATAGTGAAAGCAACCGTATTGGTCTGCAGTGCCTCGCTGCGCTTAATATTGTGGTTGCCACCACGACTATTTATCGCGCTCATGTTGTATTTACCGTGTCAGCTTCACCCTATTACGACAAAAATATGAGTACACTCTATTTGACAGGCGTCGCCACTGACAGCGTCACCTTAGTTAACGATGATTACGCGTTGATTAAAGACACGCAATTTCTGATGTCGCGACTCTTCCCCAAAAGCGTTAGTTCTTTGCTTGGTGGCTCTTTAAAATCAGCGTTATCACTGTTTAGCGCCGGCACATCCGATATGGCTGTAGACTATCTAAAGGTCTATTTATCTGGCTCGAAACAAGCAGTGTTGGACTACCACATCCCTCTCATTAACAACGCCATTAAAAAGCAAATTAAGCAGGAAGACTTAAGCCATACCATGCGCAACGACCATTGGCGCGAGGTTTTGTTCTCAAAAGCTGGACAAAACGTGCGTGTAGAAGATGACGTACTGCGCTTCTATCTCATTGAATGACTACGCTTACTGTTTGGAACAATGCACGCTAGTGATCTGACACAATAGAAACAGGGACGGTATCCACCTGTTCACCAATATCGTCGATGTTTAACCTGGGATCGTCCACACTTGCTTCTAGCATATCGAACGCCTCTTTGACGTAGCGCGCTAACGGCTGTAGCGATTCAATATTCTTATTGCAGCACACTAATCCCACATTTGCCGTGCCTGCATATGTCATAAGCGTAATATTTACCCCGCCACCAGGCGTCATGGTAGAAATGGGGTAACAAGCCAGAAGCTCTGCATCTTTTAGATACCGCGTATCTTTTGGCCCAGGTACATTGGAGATTAAGATGTTGGCAATGGGTTTGACTACGCTAGATAGCCTTAACCACTCAAAGACCAGTGCAAGCGATTGAATCACAATGGTATAGCCGCTAAATGCTGCGGGCCGCGCGTGCTGCGCTGCATGTTTTACAATGCGGTGATTCACTACGATTTGGCGCAAACGTAAATAAGGATCAGTTTCGCCGTGAGCAAGCTGCACCGGCACAATAGCTATCTTATTACCCGTGGTTTTCTCGCCGGGTTTACGCAAGTTGATTGGCATATTGGTGAACAAGGCTTTTTTAAATACTTGCCCGTGGTCTTGCAGCAGTTTATGTACGCCAATATCGAAGGCACATAGTAATACCTCGTTTGCCGTAGAGCGCGTTCGCCTTGCCAGGGCTTTCACACGCTTAAAGTCTAAGTCCATGGTAGCCACAGCCCTTCCCGCTTTCACTTGTCCAGTCAGCACTGTTTTCGTACCAGTGAAAGGAATAGGCATATAGTGTGGGTTCACTCGCAGCACTTTCATGAATATACGAATAAAGATAATTAGCAAATCAAGCGCGGTTTTAAGCGCGTAACCCACTCCCACTAAGCGCTTGTAAAAGCTCACAGGCTCTCTGCGCTTATGGCGCAGTCGTTTTACTGCCCATACTGGTGTGAACTTAGTCTCGTGAGAGTTTGATACATATCCCGCTTGGAACCAGCGCACTAATGTTGCCCCATCGCCATACATATGATGAACCCGCGCATAAATAGCAAACGTCTCGCTGTTGTCATCAAAGATGAAATGGTATTGCCAAAGGGGCTTGTCGGGATCTAACCGCGAAGCATGTAATCTTGCTACAAACGCATCGAGTGCTTCGCGGTTTGTAACATCAGCCACACGATGAATTTGAACGTGATAATCCATGTTGAGCTTTTTTACCGGCGCAAACCTCACCGGGTACCCCAATACCGTTTTTACCGCACAGTTGAAGGGAGAAGTAGCACGGGCAAAGCTTCTTATTTCTTGGAATAATTGAGGGACATATTCGGTACCTTTTGCCCCTTTAGGTATGGCAAGTAGCTGCAAGCAAGCTACGTGTTTTGGATTCTCGTCTGATTCGGTTATCCAAAATGACTTATCTAAGAAACTGAGCGTTTTTGCCATTACTATTCCTTTACGCGAAGTCGAGGGGTGACGGGGTTGAGGCATCTCTCATAAAGTCATGAGAGTCGAGCATCTGTTCTAACTGCTGTTTTTGTTCATCGGACAGTGCCAACCTTGGCAATACGCTTACCATCATTAGCGACAAAGCATGATAGCGCTGCATCGTACTATCCATATGGCTGTTTAATTCATCAAATTGACAAGACTGTGTGATGATTAAGGACATTAAATCCACCATAAGTGCCCTGTCGGCCTTTGAGGCAATAAGAATGTCTCGTTTCGATAGTGACTCAAAAAGAAACGCTAATTGTTTATTCAAGCTAGACAATATGTGCTGTCTAGGGCGCACGATACTGGGATATTTCTCTGCTAAGTCAGCCGGGCTACGGTAGAAAAAGCGAAATACATGGATACTGTCTATAAGCAAATACAGGTAATACATAATTTCTTCAGGATGAAGTGTATCAAGCTTTTCTCGGCTTAGTATCTTCTGCATCTGCTCTTCATGCATTTTCATCAACGCGTTAACCAGGCTGTCCTTGCCTTTAAAGTGGTAGTAGAGATTCCCCGGACTAATATCCAGCTCAATGGCGATATCAACACTGGTAACAGTGTTTTCGCCGTGCTCGTTAAATAAGGTTAGCGCGGTGAGAAGTATTTTCTGCGTAGTTTTCATAATTTAGTTCAATCCTTTGCCAACCCAGTGCGTTAATTTTTTTATTCGTGAAACACGCTACATAAACACCAGATAGAGTTGAGCAATACCAGCTACCATACCTAGAATAGCGCCAGTTACGATGAGCTTCCACTCATCCTGTTGATAAGCTGGGCGCAAAACGCCTTCAAATTCTTCAACACTTAACGCCTGCATGCGCTCACTTAAATCGTGCCCAATCTGCATAGCATTATTAGCGTAATCAAACGCATAAAGCAGATACTTATCAGAATTATCAAATATCTGACGCACCGCTAGTGCCTTCATTTTATGGTAATTTTCTGACCCCACACCCAACGCAAAATACGGTTGCGCTATAGCAACATAGCGTTCAATAGCGTCGTTGACATGAAGCTCAATGAGTTCTAAAAGCTGGGCTGAGCCTGAACCATGCAAGATTACATGGGTGATGTTTTTAGGCGTTATAAGCTTTTCTTCAATAATGTTTGAATAGACTTCGGACACTTCTTTTTGGCGCTTTAAAAACATACCTTGAATAGTAATCGGCCCCAGTTTTCTTGGGCGTTTGGGTTCGAATATGATTTTGATAGCAATCCAATTAGTGGCATAACCCACAAGCAGCCCACCTAACGGCAGAATCCACCATGCTTGGTAGAAATACCAAAGTAGCATGGTGGGCAAACCAAACAAAAAGCCAAAATAGAAGCCGGAACGCACAATAAACGGAAACTCTTTGCTGCCTGCCGTTAAGAAAATTTCATTAACGAGCTCGGGCGCATTCACCAGCTGCTCTACCACCAGCTCTTTAATATCTAAAATTTCTGAGACATTGTGTTGAAAGTCGTCCACCATTTTATGAACAACATTAGGAATGTCGTTTTCGATACGTTGATAGACTAAATTTTTGCCCTGTACAGGCAACGCAGCCCAAAGTTGAGGCGCAGATTCTGCCATTACATCGTTAACGACTTTGCGAATAACTTGACTTAAACGCCGCTCAATTGCTTTAGTGAGCTCGTCTGCATCTAAACGCTGTGCTAACTCTTCAACACTAAGCAGTTTGCCTAGCACTAGCTCAACCTCAATCTCGGCCATTTGGCGGCGCTTCGCAGGAATGAGTCCCTGCCACCCTAAGAAAGGCTTAATACCAACAAACTCAATGGGGTAAAACATCATTTTTACCGCCAGATAGTTGGTTAGCCATCCAACAATAGCGCTAATTAAAGGAATTGATAGCAGACTTAGCGTTTCAAAGTTCCATTCCATACTACGAACATGTGGTCCAATTTGTTATTTTCTCTCTCAGGCTACTGAGTGCTTATGAAATGGTCAATGTAAAAAGTGAAATTACTGCTAATTGTTGATTGAAAACAGCTAAATGAAAGTCTAAAAGTTAGAACGTTTGACCTTGTGTGATTCACCTAATGTGCATCAGTTTTCTCAACAACAAACGATTAGGTAGTGAATTCTAAATTTACGCCATACACTCAAAATAGTGTATGAACCGCTGTTCTCAAGCCCGTGCTTTGAGTCTTCGCTATATGGACATTTAAAGACCTGCAATTTTTGAGAACTGCGTTCTAAATGAAAACTATCGTTTTGCTGGTGTTTTTTGGGTCAGTGTACTTTTTCCAATGAGTAGAAGGTACAGCCCTCATCAATCAAAAATAGGTACTCGTCATGGCAGTATTCGACTTGCGGTTAAAAAAGCTTGAACATGAAATCGAGCATGCAGGCAATTATGATGAATATGAGGCCGCGTGCTTAGCGCACGATGCATTGTCTGGTGCAGAGGAATGGAAAGCCGAAGACGCTAGCGATGATTACGACTACAAACTAATTCGCAAACGGGTTCAGCGCCTACAGCTTGCCAGAGGCAAAGGCGATTTACATGCGCTTATGTCGATTCTGCACGAGGGGCTACACGGCAATTTAGGCAATATTGCCAACCCCGTATTACTTACCCAGTGTAAAATAGGCACTAAATATCTTATTGAACAGTTTATTGACGAAGTGATATTGGCGCTAGAGCAAATTTATCACGCCGATGAGCAAGATGTAGACTTTTACGAGAAACTGTCATTTTTTGAAGAAACTGCACACGCCTTCGGGCGCAGCTGCCTTATGCTTTCAGGTGGCGCAGGCTTAGGCTTTTTCCATGCTGGCGTGGTTAAGTCATTAAACGAAAAGAATTTGTTACCTACCGTAGTGTCTGGCTCTAGTGCTGGTTCTATCATCGCAGCCATGTTGGGTACACGAACTCACGACCAATTATTAGAAGCACTCAGCGCCGACTTTATTTACGAGACTTTTAAACACTGGCGAAGCTTTGCCGGTCTTGGAAAGAAAGGGCTATTTGATAGTTCCGTGCTCGAAAATGCGCTGATTGAACTTTTCGACCTCACCACTTTTGAGGAAGCTTTTAAGAAAACAGGTCGACACATTACTGTGACGGTATCCCCTGCCGACCTCCATCAACATTCGCGCTTGTTAAATGCTAAAACCTCACCGAATGCAATTATTACTCAAGCGGTACGTGCATCCTGTGCAGTTCCCATCATTTTTAGCCCTGTACAGTTAAGAGCGAAAACGCCTTCGGGCGATATTGTGCCTTATATTCCCAACCGTCGTTTTGCCGATGGCTCATTAATGGCCGACCTTCCCTTCGAGCGCTTAGCGAGGCTATATGGCGTAAATCACAGTATCGTGAGCCAAACAAACCCGTTGGCAGTGCCATTCATTTCCGCAAACCGCATTGACCCCAACTCGCTGTGGGACATGTCTGCGCGCCATCTTGGCCAACTAGCGAAAACTAACAGTATTTTCGCCATTGATATCATTGAAAGGTTAACTGGTAATAAAAGTGCCAAATTGGCTATTCATAAAGTTCGTTCTATCATTGATCAGCAATACGTAGGTAACATCAATATTTTACCCAAGCGCCAAATGAGAAATTTATCGCAGGTGTTGTCTAATCCAACGCGCGAAAGCATCGATCAGTTGATTGTCAGTGGCGAACGGGCATCATGGCCGCAACTTCATGTTATTAAAAGAAATACCAAAATTAGCGAAAATTTACGGTATCATTTAGGCCAATTGAAAAAACGTGAGGCAGTAGAGCTTGGGCACGAAGTAAGATAGCGTGTGCGTCGCTTGACCTGTCTTGAATTGCCAATGGCAAAGTAATGGCAATTCGCAGCATCTTTTGAAAGGAAAACGGTGAGCGCACAAAGCCAGAACCCCGACAGCATTTACACGCAGCAAGTAAAACAACTAATCAATATGATTTATCCTCAAGAAACGGGCTACGGTTCGGTGTTCGAGGATGCGAGTCACTATTTTTCGCTTACCCCCTCTCTTGAGCAGCACATTGAAGACTTGAAAGCTCAGCTAAAGAAAATTGAGGGAAATAAAAACAAAGAGGTGCTTGCTGAGCAACTGACCAAGCAAATAACAAACAGCACCGAAAAGCTTGAAGAAGAGCGCCTGGCAAGGATAGAGCGGCTTGACGCTGTAAGCACCAAAATTATTGAGCTTTGTGAGGGCGATAACTGGCAAGAAACACAACAGCTCAGCGCTAAGTTACTTGGTACACTTATGCTGCTCACACGAGGACCAGAGGGCAACTTTGCACGTGTGCACATGCGCTTCAAACCGCTCTACAAAGCGGTGCTTACACTGCGCTTAGTCGATAGACTTTTAGAGCACGACACGATTGCTCACAAATATCTCTCGAAGTATCGCGAAGCTGCATCCCGGTTTCGTGGGAACCGCTATTGGCGCGATAAATGGAAAACTGAGCTTGGACGACCGCTAATTACCGCAGCCTTACTTCAAGATATTGGCCTGCAAAGCCCTGCCGCACTCACCATATTGAAAGGGGAAAATGCCGATCTAGACGAATTTCGTTTGCTGGAAGAGTCGCAGCGAAAGGATCTTCTGAAGCTAAACTATCACTTCACTTTAAAGTACTTATCTGAGGGGTTAGGCCTACCTAAGTATGTAGGAAACATCAAAGAAGAAAGGGATCGCTTTGTTCAAACTCACAAAGAAGCCAATGAATTTTTGCAGCAGCTGGTAAAAGATGCATTTGTGTCGAAAACGGGGCTGGGAGAAATTGTAAAGATCCCTCAAATTTATGTTTCGATTGTGCTTTCAACTAAGTCTGACTACTCACGAATGAGCTTGCCTAAAGGCTACATGCTCATTGAACAATTAGCGAAAAAAGGCGGCTTAAATAAGCAGTTAGCGCAGGATTTTGTTGAGCTTGTGGGGTATTTCCCACAAGGGTTCGGCATTACCTACATACCGATGAATGAGAAAGGTCATGAAAAGGACCAGTACGAATGTGCAATAGTGATTGGCCTCAACCCTGCAAATCCAGCTGAGCCTTTATGTAAAGTGGTAACAAGAAATCAGAAGTACATTACCAGCGGTACGCAAGAAATCATTCCCAAAGGAAGAAACCTTTATTTCCCAGCCAACCGCAAGAAACTCATGCGCGTAGGGAAAGACAGACTAAGTGAAATTATGAGTCAATTGTCGAGCAACTTCACTCCGGACGCACTTGACGATTTAGTACCGAGTTTCTGGGAACCCTATGACTTCTTCGGTTTTAAAAAGCATCAGAATTTGTGGGCGAAAAATAAATAGTGGGCTTAGTTACGTGAAGTTTGTGATAGAAAAATTGAAGTTTCACTTCAATAAAAGCTCATAGTACAACTTCTACAAAACACCTCTCAAGAAAATGTAAAACTAAACTTAGCTACAGCTATCACTATGTCTATTTAAAGCGTTTCTGGACGAAGCTGCGCCAATTAACCACGTATGTAGTTAATTGGCGCTCATGCCAAAAGCGAGGTTTATCTTTAGGAAGTGCTTTTATTCGTCGTTCTTGGTTGTATCAGTCGCGCTCTTAGTCGACGTTGCTTCTGCACTAGCCGCTTTCTTTTGTGCCGCACTCTTAGTAGTTGTCGATTTGGCCGCAGTACGCTTATTAGTTGTTCCCGCAGAAGCTTTTTTAGTCGTACTTGATGATGCAGCTGCCGATTTGGTTGTACTGGCTTTGCGAGCACGAGAAGTTGAAGAAGCAGTCGAAGACGACTTTGTCGATGTACTCCTCGTTGCTTGCGTAGACTTTGGTGAGGTATTCTTGGGCGCTGCAGTCTTGCTAGCAGCGCTTTTAGCCTCGGCTTTTTTAGCAGCCTCTTTTGCTGCTAAAAGGGCTACCTGCTCTACAAGCAAGTCAACTTTTGCGCTTAATAGTTCAAGCTGCTGCTCTTTTTGCTGGCGCTTCTGCCCGCCTGAGAATGCAGAAAAAAGCGGCGTTGACGCCACTAATTTCTGAGCAGCATCAACCAAGGCAAAGGGATTAAGTGTTCGTCTTAACTCGCTTTCAACTTCAAGCCCTTTCGCCTGCATCGAATTTATGGTTTCTTGCGTGTCATCAATTTTCTGACTAACAACGCCTGCAGCGTGGTCTAATTTCGCCGATAACAAATCTGAGCCAGCGTAAAGCCAACCAAATAGAGGTGACGATTTAAGAGGTGAAGTAGCAGTACCGTTAAGTACTGATGAATCTTGATCGACTGTCGACACAGATTCTGTAGATGGAATTTTTTTGTTGCTCATAACGCCTCCAATACGGAGATTTACTAAGCATGACAGCATAAAACGGTTTCTACAGTCATTGAACTTTGTAAAAATGCTTCGCTGTCACTCAATTGCAGCTTTTAAAACGCGCTTTCAGCACTGAAAAGCTTATGAAAACTGCATGGAGGGCACCACAAAATGGTGCCCGGAAGGAAAACCGTTTTACTTGCTGGCAGCTAGCTTTGCAACCGCTTCAGTCAAGGCATCGATTTTTGCTGAAAGCTCTTCGATGCGCTGATCAGCTGGCTCTGAATCAAGGCCAAGCTTCTTGCGCACGTCTGCAACGCGATTTTCAACATCGTTAGTCGTAGATTTGAACTTACTTTTTGCGTCTTCTTCTAGCGTTTCGCCCTTTGTCACTAGCTCGTCAAACATTTTGTTCGCTTCTTCGCTTAGCTTCTCGTAACGCCCCTGCGCTTCTTCAACGCTCTTGCCATAAGCGCCTAAGCCTGCTAACCAAATTTTACGTGCCATTTCTTCGGCTTCGTTGATTTTACCTTTAATTGTGTCAGTAGTAGTCATGTTCAGCTCCTATGAATGCTAAATGAGAGTGTATTTCAACACCATGGCTTTACTTTACGATTAACAATTAGAATCCGCATACTAAAAACACAAAAAAATAAAAATGCCCGAAAAAGCGCTAACTTGTTCGGGCGAAATACCAGAGGAGACTGGTTTTAAAAAGGTGGGTGTAGAGTTAGAGTGGAACACCTGCGAGATGCAATACGAACGCATATTCAAGCGCGGTAGACTCGAATCGTTTGAAACGTCCTGAAGCTCCACCGTGACCCGCTTCCATGTCGGTTTTGAAAAGCAGTAAATTATCGTCTGTTTTGTATTCTCTTAGCTTCGCCACCCACTTCATTGGCTCAAAGTACTGCACTTGTGAGTCGTGTAGTCCGGTTGTAACCAACATATGTGGATAGTCTTTTGCTTCAATCTGATCGTAAGGCGAGTAGGAAAGCATATAGTCGAACTCAGCTTTGTTGGCTGGGTTACCCCACTCGGTATATTCGCCGGTAGTCAGCGGAATAGACGCATCGCTCATCGTGGTCACTACATCAACAAATGGAACGTGCGCGCTCACACCTTGATAGAGTTCAGGTGCCATATTTACGATTGCGCCCATTAATAAGCCACCCGCGCTGCCGCCCATAGCAAAGACGCGGTCTTTGTCTACGTACTGCTTTGCCACAAGTCCTTTTGAAACGTCAATAAAGTCAGTAAAGGTATTTATTTTCTGATGCATTTTGCCGTCTTCATACCACTCGCGACCCAACATTTGACCTCCGCGAATGTGTGCGATCGCGACAACAAAACCTCTGTCTATCAAAGACAACCAGCTGCTTCTAAACGTTGGGTCTACAGTCGAACCATATGAGCCATAGGCGTATTGATATAATGGATTGGTACCATCTTTCTTAAACTTATCTTTGCGATAAACTAACGAAACGGGAACCGACGTACCGTCTCTCGCTTCAATCATCACGCGCTCAGAGGCATAGAGAGAGGAGTCAAAAGTGTCAGATACACGGGTTTGTTTCATCACCTCGCTTTCAAGGGTATCTAAGTTTATATCAATGATAGAACCAGGCGTGGTCAACGAGCTGTAATAAATTCTAAGCTTATTGGTATCCATTTCAGGGTTTGCATTAAAATACGCACCGTAAATTGGATCTTGAGTTGGAATAACTTTCTCTTCGTTTGTCGTCAGATTGTGAACGACCAAGCGCAGCATCCCGTTTTCTTTTTCTTTAACCACTAAGTGGTTGTTCATTACTTCAATACTTTGAAGGAAAACGTCTGGACGATGTGCAATCACTTCTTGCCATTTCGACACATCGTTAGTGGCGTCTAATGGTGCTTTCATCACTCTAAAATTCTTCGCGCCAATATTGGTCAATACGAAATAACCGTCACTCGCTTTTGCTACACTGTATTCTTGTCCGTCTTCAATGGGCAAGAATACTTTTGTTTGAGACGTTGGGTTATTCGCATCAATCAGAGTCACGCCTGTTTTTTCGGTGTTGTCATGGTGAATGTATATGAGACTATCGTCTTTACTTTTACTGATATAGGTATAAAAGGTAGGGTCGCTCTCTTCATAAACTAAAACATCTTCGCTTTGAGACGTGCCCAATTTATGGCGATAGACTTGGTATCCTAAAAGAGTCTGCGGGTCTTTCTTCACGTAAAAGAGGTGGGTATTGTCGTTCGCCCAAACTACACTTCCAGATGTACCTTCTAATACGTCATCAAGCTTTTCTTCACTCTCTAGGCTTTTGACATACACAGTGTAGATGCGTCGGCTAAGCGTATCTTCAGAATACGCAAGCAACTTGTTGTTGCTGCTCACCGCATAACTGCCAATACTGAAATAATCATGCCCTTCAGACATTCGGTTTGCATCAAGCAATACTTGCGGTTCAGCGTCAAGTGAAGGTTTTCTTAAATAAATAGGATACTCGTTTTCACCTGAGTAGCTGGTGTAGTACCAGTAACCATTGTCGAGAACGGGAACGGTTGAGTCGTCCTTCTCAATCCGAGACACGAGCTCCTCATAAAGCGCTTCTCGGTTTTTCTTAAGAGGAGCCAAAACAGTCTCAACATAACTGTTTTCTTGTTCTAAATGGGACAATATCTCTTCGTCGGTGCGGGAGTCATCACGCATCCAATAGTAATTGTCATTACGGGTGACACCATGCGCGGTCATTTCATGCGGCACTTTTTTCGCCACAGGCGCACTTACTTGAGTATTTAGCATAACGGATGGCGCTGCACTTTCAGCTACTTGTTGAGGATTTTCAGTTTTATTTTCGACGCCACAGCCTGCTACCAAGCCACCTGCGGCAAGTGCTATCCATAGATATTTCATTATTATTCCTGTTGTGCACTTTTATTGGCGCTTTGTTTACCGCCAAGCGATTGAAGACAATCGACTTTTGATCATTGAAGATTTAAGAAAGCAGCTAAACTAAGCGAAGTTTATAAGTAAAGTGAGTATATATAAATACGATTTAGGGTCTAGCGTTACTTAACGCGAATGAGACTAAGTAAGGGTTAAAATGTTACAAGATATGTGAAACTGTGTTTCATCGCTGTAAATTCACAAACGAGCGTTAGTAGAAAGCGATAAAAAAACGCCGCATATTCAGAAATAATGCGGCGCTTTTGTTGTTTATTGTAAAAGCCGTCGTATGGAAACCAACAGCCTTTGGCAGCCTAGTGTTTAGTCGACCAAATCCTTAGGCATGTCATCACGAATAGCAAGCCACACCTTTCCACTTTCTATACCGTACTTTCTAACTACTACAGGGACACGGTCGTATTCGCCTTTCTCAGCAACATCAAGCAAGTCTGCGTAATACTTGTTTGCCACGTCGCGTGCTTGTTGGTGCGAGAAGAAATAGCCACCAATACGCGAGTACAAACCACGAAAACCGTTCATCATCAAAACAAATACGTTATTGTTAGACGCTAACGCCAAGTCATGTGACATTTGATAGTCGAACTGGGCAAAAGCTAAACCTTCTTGCTCCACATTTTTATAACGGGCAATAATTTCAGCAGACTCTTGAGGATTGTTTCGAATTGCGCCTCGAATGAAAACCGCACTTAAATTAGTGCGCGCTGCTAATAAATTATCAACCAGTTCAGGGATCCCTTCTTGGTCTAAACGAGCGAGAGTTTCTAAAATGTTTAACCCACACGTTTCCCAGAAATTGTTAACCTTGGTCGGCTTGCCGTGTTGAATTGTTAACCAACCATCACGAGCTAGACGCTGAAGTACTTCACGCAGTGTAGTACGTGTTACACCAATTAACTCAGAAAGCTCTCTTTCTGCAGGCAAAATGGTGCCAGGTGGAAATCTTCCACTCCAAATAGATTCAACAATATATTCTTCGGCGAATCCAGCTGGACTCTGTGCCTTATAAATCATAACTAATCGCCTGCACGTTATTGTTATTTTGCAACTGATTGTACCAGATGCTGTTTTATTATCACAATGAATTATGCCTCGTCCACTAAAGCTTTTAACAACTTGTTAAAATTAAAGTGTTATTTCAAACACCATTAAACACTGCTTGTACATTTTATGTTCGAAATATTACGTATTTTCAAATTCAATGATAACTATCATAAAAAAAGTGATAAATATTCAGTGACTTTCACATGGTGGGGTCTGTGAATTGCTTTCTCAAGACGTTAATATCATGTACGCTTAATTTCCGACTATAATGACAGCAGCAAAACCGCGGTAAGGCGAAATAAATCGCATCTCGCCAGCAGTTTATGTATGCAATAACCGGAACTACACAGTATAAAGATGCGCAAAAATGCGTGCTTTGTTGTAAAAGGAACAGGAACTCATGCAAACCTCAATGATCGCGGCGATCTATAAGAATTTCCTGGGACATGCGCCCGACTGGTATAAAAAAACCATTATTGCCTTTCTCATTGTTAATCCCTTCATCTTTATGGTGGACCCATATGTAGCTGGCTGGACGCTTGTAATCCAATTCATCTTTACCTTAGCGATGGCATTGAAATGTTACCCGCTTCAACCAGGCGGCCTGTTGCTCATCGAAGCGATGTTTATAGGCATGACATCGCCTGGCCATATGATGCATGAGATTGAAGTTAACTTAGAAGTGCTATTGCTACTGGTATTCATGGTAGCGGGCATTTACTTCATGAAAGACCTGCTTATGTACTTGTTCACCAAATTAGTGATTAAGGTTCGCAACAAGTTAATTTTATCCCTATCGTTTATTTTTGCATCTGCATTTCTATCGGCGTTTCTCGATGCATTAACGGTAGTTGCTGTAATTATCAGCGTCGGTCTAGGCTTTTACTCTATCTATCACAAAGTGGCGTCGGGCAAGGAGTTTCATTCTGATCACGACCACACAAGCGACGACGAGCTGGGAAGCCACGACTTAGAAGACTTCAGAGCTTTCCTACGCAACCTTATGATGCACTCAGCCGTAGGTACTGCCCTTGGTGGTGTTATGACCATGGTAGGCGAACCACAGAACCTGATTATTGCAGACAAGGCTGGCTGGGACTTCGTTGAATTTTTCATCCGTATGGCACCTGTTACTATCCCAGTATTCGTATTTGGACTACTTACCACCGTAATTCTGGAAAAAACCGGTATGTTTTCATACGGCGCAAAATTACCTGCTGCGGTAAGACAGATTTTGGTCGACTATAACGACCATATGGACAAGGGCCGCAGTAAGCGTGAAACCGCTAAGCTGGTAGTACAAGCACTAATAGGTGTTTGGTTAATCATTGGTCTTGCTACGCACATGGCGTCAGTGGGTCTTATTGGTCTGTCAGTTATTGTACTTGCTACTTCTATGAGCGGTGTTATCGAAGAACACGCACTTGGAAAAGCATTCGAGGAAGCACTGCCATTTACCGCATTACTTTGCGTATTCTTTGGTGTAGTAGCCGTTATCATTGACCAAGGCCTTTTCCAGCCGGTAATCCATTGGGTACTGTCGTTTGAAGGCGAAACGCAAATGGTTATGTTCTATCTTGCTAACGGTGTGCTTTCGATGGTGAGTGACAACGTGTTTGTGGGCTCTGTTTATATCACTGAAGTAACAGCTGCTCTACAGGCCGGTCAAATCACACGTGACCAGTACGATATGCTTGCTGTAGCAATCAATACGGGAACCAACTTACCAAGCGTGGCAACACCAAACGGTCAAGCTGCTTTCCTATTCTTGCTGACCTCAGCCATCGCGCCACTGCTTCGTTTGTCGTACGGCCGTATGGTTATGATGGCATTGCCATATACCATCGTGCTGACCATCGTTGGTTTGTTAGCAACTTACATTGGACTTGCTGATGCTACTCAGGTGCTTTACGACATGCACCTCATTGAACACCACACCGCTGCTGAAGCGGGTGCTCAAGCGGTAGGTCACTAGTCTATGCGCGGAATCATTCACAGCATTAGCCAATGGGCAGAGCACAAGTCTTCATGGCTTGTGCTTTTCGCCACGTCATTGGCATTAGAAATTGCTGCGCTTTACTTTCAGTATGGCATGGGTTTAAAGCCGTGCATTATGTGCATTTATCAACGAACCGCCATGTACGGTATTGTGTTGTCAGCACTTATTGTCGTTATTAAAAACAATGGCTTTACACGCATGCTTGGTTTCGCTGGTTGGGCTGTATCTGCAGGATGGGGCTTCTTAATTGCCAAAGAACACGTTGGCATTCTCAATGCTGCGAACCCATTTTTTGCCAGCTGCGAAATTGTGCCAAACTTCCCTTCGTGGTTACAACTTCACGAGTGGCTACCCGCTGTATTTGCTGCTGAAGGTGACTGTTTAGAAGATTCATGGCAGTTTTTGTCTATGGGAATGGCTGAGTGGATGCAGATTATTTTTGCTGCCTACTTTGCTGTATTCGCTATTGTGTTTGCATGTCGATTATTGGATAAGAAACCCTTTTGATCGACTTATCCATTCTACCGTCACGCCTACCTCCAATACATACTGAGCAAGGCCCCATTTCCATTCAGCGCATTGCGGAGAAACACTGCTATGCGCTTTGTGAGGCTGGGCAACAGTCTATCCATCACGTAAAACCTTGGTTTGGTTCAGCGGTTTGCCCTGTTACGCCTGCACTCTCCAAGCAGTGCATCGCCAACATGGAAAAAGCACGAGATACAGGCTATGGACTTACCTACTTGCTAATGCACGACGAAAAGTGCTTAGGTATGGGCATTATCAATCATATTCACCACACGCACCTTACCGCTAATCTTGGCTACTGGCTCAGACCAGATGCGTGCGGAAAAGGTTTAGCTACCGCGATTTGTGAAGCCTTGAAGAAGCTTGCGTTCTCTCAAATGAATTTGCATAGATTGGAATGCTTTATAGAGCCTAACAACAAGGCAAGTATACGTGTAGCAGAGCGAATTGGTGGTACAAAAGAAGGGCTTTGTCGCAAACGCGTATTCGGGCGCGATGCGTTGCTTTATGCGATTGTTAATGGCAATTAACGCGCGTTCTGCGCGTTAATCTAAGTCTTCTAAAGGCCAAATGGCTATATAGTCTTCAAAGTTATTTAAATCCACATCGGTTTCAAAAACAGTCTTGTTGCGTACCGACATGCCCTTTGCGTGCATCACGTGTTTCTTCCCCTTGTTTAACAATGGGTGCCACGACGGTATGCCCCTTCCCTCATAAAGGCGACGATAGGTGCAGCTATTTGGCATAAAAAAGATATCCTTCAGATTCTCTTTTGTCAGCTTCACGCAATCAGGCACCAGCTCTGTGCGCCTTTCATATTGGGTACATTCACATTTTTTTGTGTTCAAATACGTACACACAATATTGGTATAGTGAATCTTCTCATTATCGTTAATGTGGTCGGTCACTTCGTATTCTTCTACCGCGTCATCATCGATAAATTTTTGCAGACAACATTTACCACATCCATCACAAAGTGATTCCCATTCCTTTTGGGTCATCTCCTCTAAAGATTTGGTTTCCCAAAACGCTGCCGTCATTCTGCTATTACCTCAGTTTCCACGGTTAAATGATTGTCTAGCGTTGCAACAATCGTATCTTGCGAACAAAGCTTACCTACCCCTTTGGGCGTGCCTGTAAGAATCACGTCACCACTGTCTAACGTAAATATAGATGACATATGGGCGATAAGTGGGATGATTTTGTGCAGCATCAGCTCGGTATGTCCCTGCTGTCTAACCACCCCGTTTATGGTTAAGGTAAAACGCAGGTCTTCCAAGTTTTCTATTTCACTTAACGGCACAAAGCCTGACAGCGGTGCACTGTTGTCAAAAGACTTCGCTCTTTCCCAAGGCTGGCCTTGCTTCTTAAGCTCGGCTTGAACCTCGCGAAGGGTTAAATCGAGACCAAGTCCAATACCCCATATCGCGGCTTTTACGTCATCTACACTCGCATTCTTCAATGATGATTTTAGCAGCACAGCGACTTCAAGCTCGTTGTGACACTCGCCTTTGTCGGTAGGAATGGCAATAGGCTTCTGCATATAACATAAGGCAGCCTTTGGCTTCATAAACAGCAAGGGTGCTTCAGATACGGTAGAATTCATTTCTTGAATGTGGTCGAGGTAATTTCTACCTATACACACTACTTTACTAACGGGTAGTGATATTTCATTGCCTTGAGAATCGATGTGACGATAAGCCATTAGTAACCTCGTTTTATCCGCTCTGATAAATACCCAACCGAAACGCCAAAGTAAGACGAGCGATTCCACTTCATCAGTGTGTGAAAATTGTTATACACCAAGTAAATTCGGCCTTGCTCACCATCTGGCATAATAAGCGATGCACTGATTTCTGCATTGGGGAGTTCATTTCCGTTGTAGCGTTTGACGCCATTCTGCTGCCAAAAGGCCAACGGCTTCATGTTAGATTTCGCTAACCCTGAAAAAGGTACTGGTTTGGTTAGTATTACTTGGCGTCCCCACGTCCCTTCACTATCCCAACCTTCAGATGATAGATAGTTGGCGATTGACGCAAATACGTCTGCCTTGGTCCCCCAAATATCCTTTCTGCCGTCGCCGTCGTAGTCCACTGCGTAATTTAGAAAGGATATGGGCATAAACTGTGTTTGTCCCATCGCACCGGCCCAAGAGCCTTTAAGCGCCTCTACAGAGATATGCCCTTCATCTAGAATCTGAAGTGCCGCAAAAAAGTTGTCTTTAAACAGCTTTTCTCGTCGCCCTTCATACGCCAAAGATGCCAGTGCAGACAGCACACTAAAGTTACCCTGAATTTTACCAAAGTTAGACTCGTTACCCCACAGCGCAACAATAAAGCGTGCCTGAACCCCGTATTTTTGAGCAATTTCGTCAAGCAGTACTTTGTGTTCAGTGTACTGCTCAACCGCCTGCTTCACTTTCCAGTCGGGTACTCGCGTTGCTAGATAGTCATCTAACGTTATTTTTTTCTCTGGCTGGCTTTTGTCAGACTTGACGACCGTGGGCCTAAAAGTAATGTCAGCAAACGCCAAATCTAACTTAGTCTTATCTATGCCCTTTTCGGCCGCTTCTTTTTTCAGTTGAGCAACGTAGCTTTTGAAGCCCGTCTCGCTAAGCTCACTGTCATTACTTGGTTGATTTTCGGCATTAACCGCCAGTGAAAAGCTTAAGGTTATACTCGATAAAACTAGGGCAATATTGCGCGGTTGAGGAAATAAGCTACGATTTTTGCGCTTAGCTATAAAGGCAATTCGGCTAAATAAGCGGTTTAGAGTCTTTAATAACATGGATATTTAAAACTTCTTATCGGGCGTTTTTGAAAGCCCAAGAGATTCACGGTGTTGCTCTAGCAAATTATCTTCTTTTGGCGGCATTTGAAGGTAAAAGCCTTTTTCATTAAGCTCGTCGATAAGCTTTTGCTTGTCAACCAGGCCAAGTTTCTCACGCTTTTCTAGGGCGATGATAGTCACTAGCTCTGGGCGACCAAACTTCGCCATAAGCGGCTCCGGCACGTCTTCAAAATGGTCTTTCTTTGGCACGTACAAATACATGCCGTCTTTCTTTCGCGTTTTATAAACTGCGCATAACATAGAATTTTTACTCTTTCTTAATTCGTTTGTTTAGTTCTTTTGGGGTCACTATGCAGATTTAATTGGCCAGAGAACATACACCTCTCGCCAATACTGCTCACCCATTTTGCTTTTAAAGCACTATTGGGCCGGAGCGTCGCCAAGTAAGCGGGTTACGTGAGAGCGAAACAATGGCTCTCTCCACGTCGACAGTACATCGGGCATTAGTCCCTGCACGCGAGTCTCATCAACCGAAAACCAGTACCATTTTAACAGTTGATTCAGCTGTTTTTTAGAGGCAATAACGTCACTATTTACAGCATTGTCTTTCGCTATCTGGTCGCTGATAACTTTAAGCTCGGCCAACGTTTTTTTGTACTTGGCGATATCAATTAACCGCAGCACAACCGGAAGTCTGAGCTTTTCTGGCGTTTGCGCGTACTTTGCTCTTGCCTCTTCAATTAGCGTGATGATGGTGTCGCCGTAGCGGCGTACCGACTGATGATTCACGCCGTTAACACGCGAAAGGCCAGATTTACTATCGATAAGCCGCTGCGCCGCTTCAAACAAATGCCCTTCTTTGAACACAAAGTTTAGGGCCAGATCTTTTTTTCGTGCGGTATTCAAGCGCCATGCCGCTAGTGCCTGTAATACGGTGAGCTGCTCGCTGTTCAATCGCCAGTTATTCTTAATGCTTAAGTACGCAAAATCTTCAGGCATTTGAGCGCGCTTTTTATCAACTAGCAAAGCGATCTCTTGGTAAATCCAGTGCACTTTCCCCGCCTCTTGTACTTTACTGGCTAACTGTTGGTAGCAAGGCAGTAAATACAGCACATCATTCGCTGCGTAGCTCAGCTGCGCTTCACGTAGTGGTCTGGCTAACCAATCGGTTCGCGACTCCCCTTTGTCCAAACTGATATCACACAGCAACTCTACAAGCTTTGCATAGCCAAGTGACGGCCCCATGTCCAAAATACTTCCCGCAAGCTGCGTGTCGAACACAGGCGTTGGTACGGTATCAAAAGCGGTAAGGAACGCCTCAATGTCTTCAGAACACGAGTGCAGTACTTTTACGACTTCGGTATTCTCCATGAGATCGATAAATGGCTGCATATTGTCTATGGCGAGCGGATCAATGAGTACCAGCTGATGGCCATCATAGAGCTGGATAAGGCCTAAATGAGGAGTGAGGGTTTTCGTTCTTACGAATTCGGTGTCTAAGGCTACCGCCTCTTGACGCTGTGCGGCAGTGCACACTTTTTCGAGTTGTTCAGATGTTGTAATTAATTGATATTGCATATTTTTGCACAGTAATAAAAAAGCCGGCTTACGCCGGCTTTCACAAAACTATTTCAACGAAATTAGTCTCGAAGCTCCCGACGCAGTATTTTACCTACATTGGTTTTTGGTAAGTCGTCTTTGAAAACAACTTGCTTAGGCACTTTGTAACCCGTTAAGTGATTACGGCAATGCGCGATAACGTCTTTTTCAGTAAGTGAGTCGCTGTTTCGAACTACGAATAATTTCACAACTTCACCACTGACTTCATGAGGAACCCCAACCGCAGCTGCTTCAACAATGTTTTCATGCATTGCAGCCACTTCTTCAATCTCGTTAGGAAACACGTTAAAGCCTGAAACTAGGATCATATCCTTTTTACGGTCAACAATATAGAAGTAACCTTCATCATCTACCGTTGCGATGTCACCTGTGGCTAACCAACCGTCTTTTAGAATTTCTTCTGTTGCTTCTGGTCGGTTCAAATATCCTTTCATTACCTGAGGGCCTTTCACCCACATTTCACCAGGCTCGCCCTTTTCGACAGGGTTACCGTCGTCGTCAAGGAGCTTGATGTCTGTAGAAGGGACCGGCATACCGATTGCACCTTTATAAGCTTCAATCTGTGGCGGGTTAACCGCTACCACAGGCGAACACTCTGTTAGCCCATAACCTTCAAGAAGCACAGTACCGGTGACCTTTTCCCACTTTTCTGCAACAGGGCGCTGAACAGCCATACCGCCACCTAAACCAAACTTAAATTTGCTGAAATCAAGTTCACTGAATCCAGGCGTATTTAACAGGCCATTAAACAATGTATTTACGCCAGGTAAAATGGTAAACGGATATTTGCTAAGTTCGTTTACAAAAGCCGGCATGTCACGTGGGTTGGTAATAAGCAAGTTACGGCACCCGTATTTAACGAACATCAAGCAGTTCGCCAGTAGCGCAAAGATATGGTAAAGCGGAAGCGCGGTAACAACAAAGTCTTCGCCTTCTTCAATCACTGTTTCTAAGATACCTGACACTTGCTCTAAATTCGCTACCATATTGCGATGAGTAAGCATGGCACCTTTAGAAACACCCGTTGTGCCACCTGTGTATTGAAGAAACGCTAAATCACCGCTATCAATATCTGGGCGTTTATATTCAAGGGATTGCCCTTTTTTAACCGCAGACATAAACGATGTCGTTTCAGGTAGATTAAACGAAGGCACCATCTTTTTAACGTACTTCACTACTGCGTTCACGATCCAGCGCTTAGGTGCCGGAAGCATATCGCCTAAAGCCGTCAAAAAGACTTCTTGCAGGTTAGTATCTGCAATGACTTCTTCTAAAGTACACGCGAAGTTTTCAACGATAACGATGGCTTTTGCATTAGCATCATTTAGTTGGTGCTTTAACTCACGAGCTGTATAGAGAGGATTTACATTAACCACAACCATCCCTGCGCGCAGAATACCAAACATGGCAACAGGGTATTGAAGAAGGTTGGGCATCATAATTGCCACAGCATCACCGCGTTTTAGTCCGCTTGCTTGCAAATAAGCGGCAAACTGAGCTGATAAAGTATCTAACTCTTCAAACGTGATTGAATGCCCCATATTAATGAAGGCTTCTTTGTTTTTAAACTTCTTTACCGACTGCTCGAAAATGTCTACTACAGATGCGTAACGATCGGCATCAATTTCTGCGGAAACGCGAGGGTCGTAATGCTTAAGCCAGGTTTTTTCCACCAAAACCTCCTCTACTTTATTCTTATACTATTTTATAAGCGCATGGGGAGCTGCACTTATATAACTGGTCTGATAACTTGCGAATAGTATAGGATGTGTAAAAAAAAATAAACGGCACAATTTACAATTGCTCAACAAAATGACGAATTAATACCCCTACATCGTCAGTATTTTCCATGTGAATATGGTGGCCGCCTACTAATTGTTCGTATTGCGCATTTAAAAACCACCCCTTGCGATTGGGGAAAACAGTCTCAAGGTTTTTAAAACTGTTAGATGCACCAATAAAAAGAATTGGGCATACAATAGCACGCATTAGCGATTCTGCCTGCTTTTCTGTGAGTCTTAGTGTAGATTTTGTACGAAGCTTCGGGTCGCTCGACCAGAAGCAATGTCCCCCTGCATCTTGGGTCAAATTTCTCGATAAAATAGAACGCGCGTGTTCGGCAGGAATATCTGATACCTTGCACCTGGCTTTAACTGCGTCGTCTAAATCAACGATTCGCAGTTTATTTCGCGACTTCGCGTGACGACTCATTATTGCGTCACGCATTTGTGCTGCGGTTGTTTCTTCAGTTTCGGTAAGCGGCCCACAAGCATCAATACTTATTACAGCAGTGACTTTTTCCGGAAAAAGTGCGGCGAAAAGGCTCGCTAGTATTCCGCCGAGAGAGTGTCCTAATAAAATGACTTCTTCCCACTCTTGAGATTCTATAAGCGCATAAAGGTCTTGCAGGTAATCAGCTTGATTGTAATGTGCGCCTAGTGCACGGTGACCAGAACGACCATGACCAGCTAGGTCTAGCGCAATAAAACGGTGAGTTTGTAGGTAGGGTGCTAACAGCCGTAAGCTCTCTGCGTTATCCAAGTAGCCGTGTAAACCAAGTACGACTTTGCCGGCACCTTGATTATCTAACGCAGCTAAATGTAATGCCCCAATGTTAAATTCTGTTTCAATCATCTTTCATCCTTTGCGGCAATAAATCGCCGCGCGCTTTCCATGACCGTCCTAAAAATAAAAAAAAGGCGGCAATATTATGCCGCCTCCATGATGAGATTTTTACTTCGCTTTATCCTGCCTTGCGGGCTGTATCGTTGCCTTTGTCTTGCTTCGTGTAGACTTAGATTTAGAAGGAAGCGTGGCCTTGCTCGGCGCATTTTCGTAACGAATTACGCGCGTTCGATTAAAATGCGGATACATCCAAGGGCCATTGAAGCGATAAAAAGGTGAATACCAACCTGTGTGGTAATTGAAGAAGTAAGTATTTACATCATAAACCTCTTGCTTCCTCCACATGTGGTAGTCATCGGCAATGATCGTCGGATAAATGTAGGGCTGCTCACCCACCATGCCCGCAGTTGGAGCGGTAACTGTACCTAGAAACGTTGCCGCACGCCCTTCTTCAAAAACAATTGGGTCGACGAAGCCATCAATTTGTACTTTGAATCGACCCGACGTCTCTCCATTTGTTGAAGGCTTGCCATAATGATTTAGCGGAAAATGAGCGAGTTCAATGAACGTTTTGTTGGGCTTATTTTCAACACCAACAATCATTCCTCCCCATCTGGCCTTTTGGCCTTGCGCGTTCGCCCCCGACGTGACCGCTTTCGAATAGCTAACTAGCTGCGTTCCTTCAGGCACTTCTATGCTATCTGGGACTATTGTGCAGCCCGCAAATAAAAAGACTGTAAGTAAAACTAAATACCGAGACATCGACGAGCTCCTATAAATCCTAGAAAATGCTGCGTTTGAATAAAAGTCAGTCTACAAGCACTGGGTTGTTTAAAAAAAAGTGAAATTTCGATTACAACCCGCCTCTACTTTCATGTATCTCTTTATGAGAAAAAGAAAAACCGAATACCAACAACCAAACATTAACATTTATACGAATGGACAACCACTGCCGTTCAAACACTATGTCGCTTAAATGAGATAGATCATCCCAACCAACAATTTGTAGAGTATATACGGTAGGCTTTTGTTCAAAATACACAGCGGGTTTTAACAATTTGTTAAATTTATCTACGGTGTGAATTATGGTGCTTGGAATTGAACTACGCGTTGATGTCCACGCCGAACATAGATTGAATAGACTCGCGTTGCTGCTGCTTTTCAAAGCTTGTGTATGACGCTATGGCATTTTGAGAATACGTGTTGCCATCTTCACGAATAAATTGTTGGTACGCTTTGGCGTTATCCGTTCCCTGTTCGTCGGGCGCAACAACAATCGCCCTAGCAGACGATTCGCTTTGCCCTTTACTTTGCTGTTCAGGGTCTTTGTTAATTTTAGCGACACGGCCTTGCGAAGGTTCGGAAGACGGTACGGCGAAATTATTATTGATAATCATACAAAGTTAACTGAGGCAAGAATCGTACCATTGGGAAGCGAGCTTTAACCTTAAGACTCGCTCCTCTTTTCCCGTTGCTCGATTTATTTATTGTTAGTAATGGGCGCCCAATATTTGGCGGCGTGTCGTTACTCTCTGCCAGGTAATTTTTTCCACGTAACTTTATCGCGCAGATATACAGGTTCTACATTCACAGCGTCAGATACTTCGCCTTTACTATGTGCATCTATTGCAAGTTTAAGCATGTATTGCGCGTTTGGAAGTGTGATGTCAGACGCTACCTCACCACATACTTCAGACTTCCAGTTATCAAGCTCCTCGTAGGCAGACCAGCCGGTGCCAGCTGCAATTACAGTCGCGCCGTTTTCTTTTCTAAGTAATTTTAGCTGTTCAATAGCCAATTCGGGCGGACAAACTTGCTCTTCAGTGCAAAGTACAAGCCCATTTTGCGACTGAGAGTAAACCGCGAAGTACACTTCACCCATACGCGCATCAGACGCGACGGCAATCAATGCATCTTTATGCTGAGTTTTAGACGCTACTTCAAACGCCATAGCTTCAAGCGTACTCACGCCCGCTACTTTTAAGCCTGTCCCTAACGCTAAACCTTGAATCATTCCCGTCGCTATGCGAACACCGGTAAAGCTGCCTGGGCCTCGACCAAAAGCCAGTAAATCTAGGTCGCCCAGCGAAACCTTTGCTTCTTTTAACACCTCATCGACCATGGGAAGAAGTCGCTGACTATGCTGCTGAGGGCATATCTCGAAACGCGTTATGACGGTGTCTTTGAATTGAAGCGCAACCGAACAAGCTTCGGTTGCGGTGTCTATAGCTAAAATGTTCATGTTTATCTCTTATTTCATATAAGCTGAAAACGGGGCTAATGGCGTAATACACGTTAACCGCTTTTTCAGTGCTTTAACTTAGGCTTCATCAATGCCGGCTAAAAATTTTTCCACTTCGTCCAAGCTTCTTGTTCTTTTCATATCTGGCAAGCTTCCGACGAAGGTTTTGGCGTAAGGCTTCGTCACTAATCGATTGTCACATATAACCAGCACGCCTTTATCTGAAGGATCTCGGATGAGTCTTCCCGCGCCCTGCTTTAACGTAATAACAGCTTGGGGAATTTGAATAACACCAAACGGGTTTGCTCCACGTTTTTTTACATCTTCCATACGCGCTTGAAGCAGCGGGTCATCAGGTGACGCAAAGGGCAGCTTATCAATCATCACGCAAACCAAGTCGTTGCCGCGTACGTCTACTCCTTCCCAAAACGCGCCTGTGCCCATTAATACCGCTTTTTCATCTGCAAGGTACGCATCCAGCAATGCTTGCTTGGTGGTAGTCCCTTGCACCAGTAGCGGATTATCTATCTCATCTTCTAGCTTCTGCGCAATTTCTCGAAGCATAGCGTGACTAGTAAACAACAAGAAACATCTCCCGCGACTTGCTTTGATTAGCCGTTTGGCTGTTTCTAGCAAAGTTTCGCGCATAGCGTAGCTGTTTGGTTCTGGTAAATAGCGGGGCACGCACAGCATAGCCTGTTCAGGATAATTAAACGGGCTATCTAATCCTAACGTTTCTGCGTCTTCTAAGCCCATGCGGCGCTGAAAGTGATCAAAACCGCCGTTTACCATTAAGGTTGCCGAGGTAAAAATCCACCCGCGCGGTGGCGATGATACGAAACGTCTGAATTTAGCGGCAATTGATAAGGGCGTTAAATGCATAATGAGGTGGCGCTGAGTAGTTTCATACCACAAACTTACATTTTCTTGCTTATTGTCGCTTAACGCATCTAACTGCTCTCTTGCAGCCACAACACGTTCGTACATGTTGTCTAAATCTTTATCGCGGCCAATATGTAGCTTACACACTTCATGCAGTACACCCAGCGCTTCGGACAGCTTGCCCACCTGCATGCGCACGTCGTCACGGTCTAACGCCTCAGCCCAGTTGCCGCGTTCAGCCGTATCTGGGAATAATAACCGTAAGTCAGAGGCAATCATCCTGCATTTGTCAGCCGCTTTATCTAGCTGCCCAGCATCTTTTAGCACTGTTCTAAACAACAGCGTGATATCTTTCGCAATATCGTGAATTTGTCTTGTCGAAAGTGACTCGCCAAAGTAATCGCTGGCAATATCGGGAATTTGATGAGCCTCATCAAAAATAATCGCATCAGCTTCTGGGATAAGTTCGCCAAACCCTGTGTCTTTCAGTGCCATATCAGCAAAGAAAAGGTGGTGGTTTACCACAATAATATCAGCATCCAGCGCCTTTCTGCGCGCTTTTACCAAGTAGCAATCTTCATAATCTGGGCAATCGCGGCCCAAGCAGTTATCCACTGTAGAGGTAACCAGCGGTAAAACACGGGCATCTTCGGGAAGAGTTTTAAGCTCCCCCATATCACCTGTTTTCGTAATACTAGACCAACGTTTCACTTCTGAAAGCTGACCCAATACCTCTTTTTCAACCAGCGTAGAGTTGCCGCTGTGCTGCGCTACACGGTGTAGACAAAGATAGTTTGAACGGCCTTTTAACAGTGCAGTTTTTCGCTTGCTGCCTAAGGCCTTTTTTACCAGCGGTAAGTCGCGGTGAAATAGCTGCTCTTGTAAGTTTTTAGTCCCTGTAGAAACAATGGCTTTTCCGTCGCTCAACAATGCCGGAGCGAGATAAGCGAAAGTCTTTCCCGTTCCCGTACCTGCCTCTACTATTAAACTACCTGTAGTATCAATAGCGCGCTTAACCGCCTTTGCCATTTCAGTTTGAGCTTCGCGAGGTACAAACCCCTTGATAGCACCTGCAAGGAGGCCATCTGAAGAGAATACGTTATTTATTGTGGGCATGGTTTAAGCGCTGTCATTACTTTTCTACTTTAGGCCGCGCATTATGCCAAAAAGCCTATGGAATGCCCATTAAAGGTTTGCATTTTAGCGTCAGCATTTGCTACCTGACGCCTTTTAGAGTCAAAACAATTGTTAAATTTTTGATGAAAAGAATTTGTCTTCTAGAACAAAAAAATTAGCTTTTTAATCTTAACACTTAGGCGCAATATCCAGCTCGTAAATGTTTATACTCAACTATTCAACGAGGTAATTATGAAAGGTTTACGCTTTATAGGTTTAGGCTTAGTAGGTTTAAGCGCAATGGCGTTCTCTGTAATTGCAGCTGCGTCAGAAGAAGCACCTGCAGAGCTGGTAGCGGAATTAACCCAGTTCTGTAAAGAAATCGCTGAAGAAGAAGGTACAAAAGGCAAGTCGGAAGACGTATTTGTATTAGAGTGCGTAAATGATGAGCTAGAAGCTGAAGGTTACCAGAAACTGAAATCTTTAAACTGATCTATTAAGGTGAGTTACTGATTCACTTTAACTGAATGAATGATAAAGCCTCGCCAGTATTGGCGGGGCTTTTTTGTGCTCTGCTTTTGAAGTGCCTTTTCGAGTTCCCTAGCATTGTATATAGCAATGCATGCAACGGTGGCTTTAGTTAAACGCATCAGCGTTCAAAAAATGCATCAACCAAATCGGCGAGCGACTCCTCTAGCTCTTCTTCGAAAGCATCGATATCAATACCAAAGCTATCCATATATTTAGCCGCATTGTCACGGGAAAGTACGACATTTTTTATCTGGAATTCAAGCTCGGGCAGTGTCTTGTCGTAGCGGGGCTTAATGGTCCATCGCAAACAATGACCATGGTTGTCTTTTAGCCTTTTTTTGGCAAATACACAAAACTCCTCAACGTAGTCAGCACCTTGCGGCCCAAGACATCCCGGTTCTATGCGGTACATTACCAACAGCTTTTTATATAGCGGAAGTCGCGTTTCCATCACATCTTCAATTAGCTTAAAGAGTTGATTATCGGAAAGTTTGGAGGATTTTGCCAGCCAAGTAAGGGGAGAATGCGAGAAATTTCACACTCCCCCGTATCATTACTCTGCAAGTTCAGGATCTTTTATGAACAAGATATCCATGATGATTGCAGGATCCCACTCGCGCATTTCTGCTTCGCATTTCAGTCGAATTTCGTCTAACTCACTGATCGTTGCAATCGAGAATGCGTCATCCACGATAATGTGGACTAACAGATAGACATCCCTACCCCGCTTACTAATTCGCACTTCCACATGTTCGTATGGGACGTCAGCCAACGTTTTTTTGAATTTTTTCTCGATTACCGCCGAGATAGCTTCAGGCGGCGCTTTGTTAATTACTTCATTAAGGCTTTCACGCAAAATCTTAAAAGGCACCGGCAACATTGCCGAACCAAGAATAATCAATAAAACAGGATCAACGTACGGCGACAGTGTTCTATATTCCGTCAACTCTAACGCGTAGGCCAAAATAAAAGCGAACAAGATGGATGCACTTAGCACGCCGTCTATCATCCAAGTGTGAGAATCCACTTTTACTAAGTCGGACAGTAAATGCTTACCTTTTACTCGCATGTACAGAGAGATACTAAAACAGCCAACCGTTGCCACAACACCGTAGACCATACCAATACCATACTCAGCTGCGTGCCCACCTGCTAATAAACTCTGAACAGAGCTCGCGACGGCATACACACACGTGGCAATAATAATAAGCGACTTAAACATGTTTAGCGTAGGTTCAATTGCCGTGTAACCAAAGTGAAACCGGTCATCGTCAGGACGTTGAACCAAATTGGCCACTTTAAGCGTTAGCATTGACATAACAAAAGCGATTAACGAGTACGCGGCATCAAATAAAATAGCGCCTGAGCTCGTTAAAATGGCAAAACCAAGCGCAATAATGACAAATGCGCCGGCAATATAAAAAGAAAGCGTTAATAGACGCTTCTCTTCAAGGTGATGGAAGCCAATGTCCATGAAAATCACTTCGAAATTAAGGTGCGCGGATTCTACTCCTATATTTTAAAAAAAATAGTGCTTTAAATAAAATATTGCTATTTTTTTAAGCAATTCAGTGATACATAGCGCCTATATTATTTCGACTCAACGCACTGCGTTTTTAGCACCCGTTTTAAACTATGAAAATCGTTACCCATCCTTCTATAAAAAGTTACTTTGATGCTGATGAAAGCCGGCAGGAAGTCGAGCAGGCATTCTCTCGAGGGCTTGCTTATGCGGGCCATTCCCTAATGGTGCCAGAGAAGTTTAGCTATCAAGTACTGCCTCACTTTAACGACCGTTATGCGTTGTTTAATCAAGGTGAGAATTATGAACTTATATCCAATGTTTGCTTACATCGACAAGCTCAACTTCTTGAAGGGCAAGGCCGGGCACGCAGCATAGTTTGTAAACTCCACTGCTGGGGCTATGACAATACAGGCCAGCTTAAAGGTGCGCCCCACTTTAAGGATGCCCCTAGCGGTCAGTTGAAAAAGGAATCACTGTCAGTGTGGAACGGTCTTCTATTTCGAGGGCGCTCTCCTAATATGGGCTTATCTGCCCTTGGGCTTGAGGACTATCTCGACTTTACCGATTACTTTTACGCCGGTTCTGAAACGTCGGAATATCAATTTAACTGGAAGACATTTATCGAAATCTATCTAGAGAACTATCACGTGTACTCCATGCACCCTGGGCTTCGCCAGTTTGTTAAACCCGATGATTTAGAATGGTCGTTTGGCGATGATTTTTCAGTTCAAAAAGTTGGGCTAGGCGACCAGCTTACCAAGCGCACAACACCGCGTTACAGAGAGTTCCAAGACGCATTATTGGCACGATTTGGGCAAACACTTCCTCGCTTTGGCGCAATATGGTGCTTTTTGTACCCTAATATTATGATTGAGTGGTACCCAGATATTATTGTCGTCAGCACGATTTACCCCAAGGGCGCCGGCGCATGTGTAAACCACGTTGAATTTTATTATCCCGAAGCACTTTATAAAGATATGCCAGACTACTTTACAGCGGAAAAAGCGGCCTATATGGAAACAGCGGTAGAAGATGAAGAAGCCTGCCTATTGCTAGAAAAAGGTCGACGTGCACTTTATTTATCAGGCGAAGAAGAACACGGTCCTATAGAACCGTTTTTAGAAGCGGGCGTGGCGCACTTTTACGATTGGCTTGCTAAACAGTAGCAGTCTTAGTGCTCTAAATAGTGGTATTTCACAAAAAAGGAGTTTTGATGAACAATTACAAAGGGTCTTGTTTGTGCGGGTCGGTAACTTTTAAAATTGAGGGTGATTTTGACAGTTTTTATCTGTGCCACTGTAAACACTGTCAAAAGGATACAGGTTCGGCCTTCGCAGCCAACCTGTTTTCAAGTTCGGCTATGTTAACTTGGGCATCGGGTGTTGACGCTGTAGTCAACTTCACGCTAGAGAACACGCGTCATAGCAAAAGTTTCTGTAAAATTTGCGGTTCAGCCCTTCCTTGTACTCAACTCGGTGACATTCTAGCCGTACCCGCTGGATGTCTGGATACAAAACTACTGATTAAACCTACTGCACATATCTTCGGCGTAAGCAAAACTGCGTGGGAAGAAAGCTTAGAAACCATCACAAAATTTGAACGTTTACCGTAACAAACATTGAATACTCATTCGAAACCTAATGGCTTTATACTAAACAAAGTTCGCTGCTTGAATAACGGCAGGTCGATTGTTGCTCGCATTTAAAACATTCTCCGCTTAACGTGTTCCGTTTTTGTCAAAAATAGCGAGTAACTTTTTCAGAAAATTCTATAGATCTCACAATTCCGCCTGTCGTCACCCAACCTTTCAAAAAACATAAACCAATGATCTAAAGATACTTTATTGAAATGGCATATGCTGTGAATAACTCCATGTGAATACTCTCCTCCGTTTTTAAGCAGTATGGAGGCCGAAAAACCAAGGAGTTAGATATGAAAAAATTAACAATTGCTACACTAATCAGCGCCGCACTTTCTACTGCCGCGTTTGCCGGCAATGGTATCGAAAAAATAGACACCACATTTGCCGATTTGGATAACGATGACAACGGCTATATTTCACGAGAAGAAGCTGACGACGATGAGATTTATGCGCACTTTTCCAAAATTGATACCAATTCAGACATGCAGCTTTCAATTAAAGAGTTCAATGCTCATGTAACGAAGCACCCTCAACATTTCGATGACGACGTGCTTGCAACGGTAAAATCGATGAAAGAGAGTATGGGTACAGAAGGTACAATGGAAACGGAAGTTAAAGTTGATACTGATGTCGATGAAGTGGTTGCCGCGACGAAAGACAAAAGGCTGACTCACGAACTACGAGCTAAGACTGAGTTGAAGGCTAACGGAAACTTAGAAAAGACAAACGTTGACAAAGTCGCTGAAGATACTGTTGTTCACGATAATACGGTTATCGCAGATGAAGCGGTCATTGCGCGCAGTAAATTTGAGATGATGGACGCTAACAGCGACGGTAAGCTTACTAAAGCTGAAGCCTCGCGAAGTGGTGTAACACGTGATTTTGATAATATTGACGCAAATGACGATGAATTAATTACGCGTACGGAATTTAAGCGTTATCAGAGTAAGTTTGAAAGTAACTCAAGTGATAGTTCTGAAGAGTAATGACTAAGTGATGTTAGGGCCGCACGTGCGGCTCTTTTTCTACGTTTACAGCATGTTTTGGCCACGTGGCTTCAATGTTGTACACGGCAAGAACTTTCCTCAATAGTCCATCACTTTATCTAAGAGGGATTTTTATGTTAGCTTCCACAGGAATTAAAGGCCTACTTGCGTATCGAGCACTGCGAAAAATGAACAAGCCCAGCGCTAATACAACGCAAAATAAAGAGAACTTTATAACATCAAGCACTTTGAGCAAGGCGACAACACCTCCATCTGTCGTCGCCATTACGGGTTCTGCTTACGCGCTATCTAAGATGACGCATGCACCAAAGGTGCAGCGCTTTCTTTTAAAGTCGACGTTATCAGCTTCAGTGGCGGGATTATTTAACGCAGGGCTTAAACGTTTGATTGGACGAAAGCGCCCAAGAGCAGAGAGCAGCCCTGAGATAAAAGGCCCCGCATTGAAAGACAAATTTAACTCTATGCCATCAGGACATGCATCAGCAGTAGCCGCAGTGGCTGGTTCAATACCTCGTAGTTCTGGACCTTTATTGTTAGCGTCGGCGGCAGGCCTAGCTGCTACAGCAGTCATAGGAAAGTCGAGGACTAAGCGCGACGCGCATCACTTATCAGATGTTTTGGTGGGAAGTTGTTTGGGCTTTGGCGTGGCCTACGCGGTGTCAAAGCTCGAAAAGCCTGTTGAAGATGAAGTTGAAGGTCTTAAGCAAAGCTCTCATCTGCCGAATCGATTTAAATAACGCTAATCACGGAAATACGAGCTACGGTGTGTCCCCTTTCTTTTTTGGGAAGTGACACACCTATATTAGATGTAGTGCTCATATCTGATCTCACAGTTTCGGTGGATAGGTTTAGACTCAATCTAACAGGCAGCTATGAGCGTAAAGCGGACCTTGACCACAGCAAATGCGCTGGTCCGCTTCAGACAAACAGCAGACGTTCAGGGCTCTCTGCTCTTGATTCCGATATTTACCATAAGCGGAAGTTAATATGCTTTATTCTGACTGACTCTTCAGTGGCATAAAGCAGTTATTCAGACCACAATAGTCCACAGGATGCGCCTCCAAAAGCCGAATGTTGAATATTACAATTGATAACCAACCCTACAACTCCAAATTTTTATTACAAAGCGATTTACGAGCCACCTCCCCATTTTGTCAAAAGAAGTCGAATGATCGTCATGGGGGTAAGTAAATCCGGGGCATTGATTTATAAACCCAAATGCCCCAGTGCTGCTAATTCACCTTATAGTGAACGAGTCTATAGAGTACAGGTAGTACAACCAGAGTTAACAAGGTAGAGGATATGATCCCACCAATGACCACCGTTGCCAGAGGTCGCTGCACCTCTGCGCCAGTACCTACGTTAAGCGCCATGGGCACGAAACCAAGACTCGCCACTAACGCTGTCATCAGCACTGGCCGCAAGCGAGTCATTGCACCATCAATAATCGAGTTTACCAACTCGCCAGTCTCTTCCATCCTCTGCCTGATAAAAGACAGCATTACCAGACCATTCAATACAGCAATACCAGAGAGCGCGATAAAACCAATCCCTGCCGATATTGAAAGAGGCATATCTCTGATCCAAAGAGCAAAGATGCCGCCAGTTAATGCCAAAGGGACGCCTGTGAAAATTATCAAGGCGTCTTTGACTGAGCCAAATGCAATCACAAGTAATGCAAGGATCAGGAAAAGCGTTGCGGGCACAACCAAGCTCAGTCGTTGACTTGCACTTTCCAATTGCTCAAACGTTCCACCATAACTTATCCAATAACCACTCGGCAGTGCCACATTGGCTGCGATTTGCTCTTTAGCATCATTGACAAAAGAGCCTAAATCACGATCTCTCACATTTGCTGTGACGACGATACGGCGTTTTGCGTTTTCTCGACTTATTTGACTGGGTATATTGGTATATTCAAGCTCAGCCACCTCGGCGATTGGCACATACTCACCATCATTGGTCATGATGGGTATATTTCCCAGCGCTTCTAAATCATTGCGAATCTCTTCAGGATAACGAACAACAATCTCAAAGCGTCTGTCGCCTTCAAATACCAAACCAGCTTCTTTGCCGCCAACTGATGCACTTAACCACGTTTGCAAGTCAGTTACGTCTAAGTTGTAACGCGCCAGCGCATAAGGCTTCGGGTTCACCGTGAAGATGGGGATCTCATCTACTTGTTCTACTCGTGCATCAGCAGCGCCCGGAATATCTTGTAATACGGATAAAACATCACCAGCTGAATCCCGCAGCTTATCCAGATCATCACCATATATCTTGATCCCTAAATCTGCCCTAACGCCACTAATTAATTCGTTAAAGCGCATCTGTATAGGTTGCGTAAACTCATAGTTATTGCCGGGTACATTTTGAAGATCCCTCTCCAATTGCTCGACAAATTCCGTTTTCGATAATGCAGGGTTTGGCCATTCATCAATTGGTTTTAGCATTACAAAAGTGTCAGTGACGTTGGGTGGCATAGCATCAGTAGCCACCTCAGCAGTACCCGTTTTAGCAAATACGGTGTTTACCTGTGGGTATTGCATAATGACCTGTTCAAGCCGTTTTTGCATATCGACAGCTTGTTCAATTCCTGTGCCGGGCACTCTCATTGCATGAAGGGCTATGTCACCCTCATCTAGTTGCGGCACAAATTCAGAACCTAGGCGCATCCCAAACCAAACACTGATAACTACGAGTAATGTTGCTGCACCTACTACCAACCATCGTAATTTTAATGCCCACTCCAGTACAGGGCGGTAAACTGATTTAGCCCCAGTGATTATTGGACTCGCTTTTTCACTGACTTTGCCTGACATAAACATAGCAACAGCTGCGGGCACAATGGTGATTGAAAATACCATTGCCGCTAGCAATGCCAATATTACGGTAGCCGCCATTGGGTGAAACATCTTCCCTTCGACACCTGTTAAGCTAAAGATAGGAATGTACACAATCGTGATTATCATCACGCCAAATAGACTTGGGCGTATCACCTCATTCGTTGCCTCAAATACGACTTCCAGCCGTTCTTTAAGAGGCAGTATTGCACCCGTTCGCCGCTGCGATTCACTTAATCGCCTAATACAGTTCTCGACGATAATAACCGCTCCGTCAACAATCAGTCCAAAGTCTAACGCACCTAAGCTCATTAGGTTCGCGCTAACGCCCGTTTGTACCATGCCTATTATTGTGGCAAGCATGGCAAGTGGGATGACAGCGGCGGTGATAATTGCTGCCCGTATATTGCCCAGCAATAAAAATAAGACAACAATAACGAGTAGTGCGCCTTCAACAAGGTTTTTTTGTACTGTATTGATGGCTTTATCCACGAGCGTAGTGCGATCGTATACACTTTGGATAATTACGCCCTCTGGCAGGCTTGCTTGGATTTCATCCACTTTATCAGCCACGTCTAGCGCAACAGCTCGGCTATTTTCGCCTATTAGCATCATAGCTGTGCCCAACACCGTCTCTTGACCTTCTCGTGTTGCAGCGCCCGTTCTAAGCTCCTTACCGATGGCGACCTCTGCAATGTCACTTACCGTGACGGGAGATCGGTTTGTAAGCGTTACCACCACGTTACCGATGTCCTCAACGCTCGAAAGTCTCGCTTGTGAACGTACTAGTATTTGCTGGCCGTTGCGTTCAATGTACCCAGCGCCCTGATTAGCGTTATTTCGATTTAATGCCCGCAATAAATCGTCAGTACTAACGCCGTAATTAAGCATAAGTTGAGGATTAGGCTTCACATGATACTGTTTGGTAAACCCCCCAATAGCATTAACCTCTGTTACCCCTTTCACCAAGGCCAGTTGAGGTTTCACCACCCAATCGTGTAACTCTCGAAGCGCCATTGCATCAAATTTTCTGCCATCGACAGTTACTGTGCCGGGCTTCGCGCTAAGCGTGTACATGTAAATTTCACCCAAACCTGTGGCAATCGGCCCCATCTTAGGCTCAATACCATCGGGCAATTGGCTTTTGATAATGCCTAGCCGTTCGTTTATGAGGTTTCTGGCAAAATAGAGATCCGTGCCTTCTTCAAAAACGGCCGTCACTTGTGATAAGCCATAGCGCGATAGTGAACGTGTGTAGTCCAAGTTTGGTAATCCTGCCAAAGCGTTTTCTACCAAAAAGGTGATACGTTGTTCAGTTTCAAGCGGTGAATAACCTTCTGCTTGTGTGTTGATTTGTACCTGAACGTTGGTGATATCGGGTACGGCATCAATAGGCAGCTTTTGATAACTGAATAGGCCTAATCCAATCACCAAAAAGGAAAGCATCAGAAAAATACCGCGCTTTTCGATTGCGGTACGAATAATGGAAACTAGCATCTTAAACCTCCCTTAGAACTACACGCCATTTGACAGGGAAATATCAGTTGTAGTGAGGCATTAATGATCATGGCCTGCCTCCGATTTTTCCAAATCTGCTTTAATTATGTAGCTATTGGAAGCCACGACGCGTTCGCCTGCTTCAAGGCCACTGATAACCTCGATATAGTGACCATCTGAGACACCAAGCTCTACCGCTCTGGGCGCATACTCATCACCCTCAACCACAAAAACAACTTGTTTGGCTTCATACTCTTGCACAGAAGATAGAGGAACCGAATGACTTACTGACTTAGTTGACGTCGTAACTTGTGCTTTGACCAGCGTACCGAGTGGCCAATATCCAGTACTATTATCGACAGCTACATTGGCAAGAGAGTGTGGATTGCCATCAGCTGAAGGCGTAATATATGCAATCTTGGAGGTTTGGTTGAAACCTGCGTGGCTTAGTTCAACTGACTGTCCAACCTTGATGCTGCTAAGCATTTGTGAAAAAACGGTCAGCTGTGCCCATACGTTTTTATAGTTAGCTAACGAAAAAAGTACTTGCCCGTTTGATAACTCACCATTATTCGCATGTCGCGCAATCACATTGCCATCAAAAGGTGACGTGATGGAATAACTTTTTAAACTCTCATTGGACTCAACAACCGCTAAAATATCACCTTTCTTAACGGAATCGCCAATGTTGACTTTTACATCTTTAATAACACCGTCAAACCGTGCTCTTATATGACTTAATGAGGCGGGGTCTGCACTAATTCGCCCATAAAGCGTACTCGTTAACGCAATATCGCGTGCGAGCACGGGAGTTGCAGAAATACCATTCTGAATTGCTGTTTCATTGCTCATTCTTACGACTTCACCTGCGTGATTGTCTTGATCGCTGGAACTTACATCACTGTGTTTACCTCCTGCGATTGCGGTTAGGCTATAAAGGCTAAGGGTGAAGATAGAAATAAGTACTTTTTGTATTGTGAATTTATTCATAATCATGACTTCTTATCGAAATGTTAGATGACTGCTGCCAATTGCTTTTGTGACTTGGGTGAAATGAGTCATCATTGTGCTCATTCGTCAGCGCGAGACCTGTGAGTGTTTCAATTTCTGTTTTGCTTAAGTGAACTTGAGACGCTGCCTCTATTAATGTCAGCCGGGTTGTCAGAAATTCTTGTCGAGTAGTTACCCATTCCAAGTAGCTGAAACGGCCCTCCAAATAGGCGTTCTCGACTAAATCTAACGCGCCCTTTAACGGAGGAATCACCTTGCGCTGAAGTGTGTCAATCTCTAGCAATGCTCGTGTATGTTCGCCTAACGCTTGATTAACTGAATGTAATAGGCTTCGAACGTTGCTTTGTCTTTGCTGCTCTATTGCGTCAAGACGTGCCCTGTTTGCTTCATATTCACCAAGGTTTCGTTCTTTTTGAAACAATGGAACGCTTACTCCGGCAACCAGTGCTGTTTCATCAATACCTTGCATTCTGCGAAGCCCCGCTGACCACTCAATATCAGCGCGGTTATTCGCTTGCACTAAACGAAGCTGCGCCGCTTGCACACGGCTTTGTTTAGCGTATAGGTCAATGTGAGGGCTATTTTGGATTGCGACTGCCAGCGCATCAAACGACTCAATCTTATTAAAAGCAAAAAGATCGCCTTCCACACGCTTAAAGCTCGGTACCTGCTCCCCCCACATGATGGATAAACTGCGCAAGGCAAACGTTAGGTCCTGTTGAGCTAGATTAACATCGAGCTTTGCTTGGGCCAGCGCAGCTTGGGCACGTTTTTGTTCTAACAAGGGGGACGCGCCTGCTTCAACGCGTTTCGTTACGGCATTCAATGTATAAAGTGCAAGTGCCTCTGCATCTTTTATGACGTCTAAGTTCGCCTGCAATACGAGTACTTTGATGTAACGACGATTAAGCTCACCGAGGATATCTAAGGTGAGTATTCGCTTTTCAACATCTTGCTGTATTCTTCGTTCAGAGAGTACATTCAACCTTGCTGCTGGCTTATCATTGAGCTGTAACACTGATGATAATGTCAAGGTAACTTCAAGCTCTTTGAGACCTGATACCTCGCCAGTTCCCAAAAAGTTCTCTAATTCAACCCCTGCATTCAATGCGGGTTTAAGCGCCGCCGTTTTTGACTCTCCGTCTATAACACGTTGTTTAAATTTAAACTCATACAGACTTGGATTATTGGCAAGTGTTAGTCTAATAGCGTCCTCAAGAGTCAGCGTTTCTCGTATGGGCGCTTGGACACTTTTGTCTACAAATCTGTTGGTTTTCGCCGCATGAGCGGTCGGTGGACTGAGTAATAAGCCCAGTATGCAACTGCACACAATGGCAGATGCATGCCCGAAAATAGGAAACATTTTCATTGGAATATCCTAATAATTTATCAATATTTAGCATCGCGAGTGTTATCAGCGCGGTGCTATCGAAAAAACGTACTAGGAAGTAATTTTGGGGGGGCGAAGTAAGCGGTTAATAGGTGCGTCAATTACCGCATCTAAATAGTTGAAATTGTGGACTGAAACCACTGTTTTCAGACTGTTGATATGACTCTGACTGACCCATTGTGCATGTGTGCCATGGCAGTGGCCGCAATGGTGACAATCAGCAGGATTGTGGTGCTCTGTACTTACTTTATCACTGGTTTCATTGGCAGACAGCTCAGACTGCACTTGCTCGTGCTCAGAATGCTTATGCTCGTGTTGCAAGTGCTGAATGTCTATTGCATGAAAATCTAACGAATTCGCCACAGCAGAAAACGACTGAAAGAGTATCAGCGAGATCACGATGTAACTTATGCGTTTTAGATTTTTCATGTATGAAAGGTTACCAAACCTAATTCACTTCGTCACGACATTGTTCATTAGCAAACTCCAGCTCAACTGTCGTATGTTCAAATTTATACTTTTCTAACGAACTGTGTATGTTTTCTTTGAGTGATTGGAGGTGCTCAAGACTGACATCTTCATCAAGAACAAGATGGACCGTCATTACGTTACGCTCACCGTCTAGAGACCAAATATGAAAATGATGAAGATCACTTACCTTATCGTTTGCCAGTAAATCGCTTCGAATCTTTGAAAGCTGTTCTTCATCGGGCGTTGCTTGCAAAAACAGCATTAGGGTTTCTTTGAGATTGCGGAACACATTGAAAAGGATGAACAAAGTAAAGCCAATGGATAAGATTGGATCTAAAATAGGCCAAGGCTTAAACATTAAGACGATGGACACGATAAATACTGCTACCCAACCAAGCACATCTTCCAGCAAATGCCAGTTGAGGACTCGCTCATTTAATGAGTCTCCCTCACTCAGTTTATAAGCCGCAAAGCCGTTTACTGCCATCCCAAAGATAGACAATAAAACCATCCCTTCAACTTGGGGCATTTCAGGCTCAGCCAAACGAGGTATCGCTTCAAGCAATATCCAAATGGAGCCTACCGTCAGCACAATACCGTTAATCAATGCACCGAGTAAGGAAAATCTTTTGTAGCCGTATGAGAATGTTTGATTAGAATCTTTATCGCTAAGCTTGTTTAATCCCCACGCTGTACCAATGGAAAGACTATCACCCAAATCGTGCACTGCGTCAGCCATAATAGCGGTGCTGTTGGTAAGCCATCCACCAATGAATTCAATAACAGTGAACACCACATTTAAGAAAAACGCCCATCCAATACGTTTAGACGCGTCGGTTGAATTCTCTTGCGAGTGTGAATGGTTATGACTGTGCATTTCTAATTTTTTCCAATATGGCTTTGTTTTCGGGTGAAATAGACATTGACTTGAATGGACTCACGTTTGCCCCACCAGTATTGCCCTCAGGCAATAAGCCAATTGGAGTTTTAGTCAGCGCACCTAGCATTCTAAAAATTTGTCCAAATATCTCTTTAAGGTCGCGGCGTTCTATTCCAAATTTAAGCATTTCATAATGCACTCGTGTGTGGTGGTATGTTGAGTGCTGACCGATGACATGAGCATCCTCTAAGGCCTTAAATCCTGCTTTATTGTCATTGTTCGAAAGGGATTGATGCGCGGCGCTCAGTTTTTGAAGTATGTAAGGTTTTGCTGCTTGAGTGAAATTCATACGATCTCTCCATTCGTCGAGCTGTTTTCACGGAATTCCTGTCTGGCGTCTTTTAGAATTAAGACTGCGCCTCGTAACACAACGATAGACACAATAAAACCTATGACCAAATCAGGCCAACGAGTATCGAATAGATAAACCATCACACCCGCCAATATCACTCCTATGTTTGCAATGACGTCGTTTGCCGAGAATATCCAACTTGCTCGCATATGCACCTCGCCATTTTTTTGTTTTCTGATTATCGCCAAACATATAACGTTAGCGATAAGTGCAACACCGCCCATGCCCATCATAAGCATAGATTCAGGCCCACTTCCAAAGGTTGCGCGACGAGCTATGTCAAACAAAATTAATAGGCCTAATGCCAATTGAAAATATCCACTTACCTTTGCAGCATTGGCTTTGTGAACAATTGTTTTCCCTACTGCATATATACCAACACCGTAAACGACTGCGTCAGCCAACATATCAAGGGAGTCTGCAATAAGTGCTGTTGAGTCAGCGAGTAACCCTACACTCATTTCAATGATAAACATCACAGCATTGATGCCCAATAGCCAGTAGAGAACTGCCTTTTGTTCTTGGTCTTTTATCTCAATTTCGCACCCACAACCACTCATAAAAACACTCGCTTTACTCACCTATAACGCGAGTGTAAACTCTATACTTGGTATAGAGTCAAGCTTTAGGCAAGTTAAAATGAAAATTGGGCTTCTGGCAGCTAAGACAGGGTTAAGTATTCAGACAATTCGTTTTTATGAGCGTAAATCACTATTGGCTGCACCTGAGCGAACGGCATCGAATTATCGAAGCTACTCTGAAGATGCACTGAAGCAGTTATTGTTTATAAAGCAATGTCGCGCATTAGATATGACAATCGAGGAAATTAAATTAGTACTGGAAACCCGAGCAAACCCAGAGAATAGCTGCGAAAACGTTAATACTACAATAGATAAGCATGTTGACGATATCGAACATCGGATAGCTGAATTAAAAGTACTACAAGAAACACTGATTTCAATTCGTTCTGCTTGCGATCATGATAAGAAGGTTAAAGAGTGCGGGGTATTGCATCAATTAGATAGCATTGCAGAAGTGTGTTCTTCTAGTACGGAGAATTAGTCTCGAATTATCAGTTTTATGTTGGAGCTTTGTCATAGGTATTCGGCTAAAGCAGCCATTCAATTTTTATTAGTAGCATGACCGTTGATTACCTCATTCGTGTCATTAAAATCTTAATGAGCCAAGGTCTGCTTCACGTGCACAAGAGACTGTCAATTTTGGTCTAGCTCTATCTCTGAAAGTGTCAGGTTAAGTGACGACTAATCCAGTTTAGCGTGTTAACACCAAGCGACTTTGTCGTATCTTAATTACCAAGCGATTCTGTCGGTCATTTTTTTATGTGCCTGTTAGTGTTTTGTTTTTTGAATACTAGAAGGCATGTTGAGGATGATTGTGATGGATTCTAAAGCTCAACTCACCGTTGATATAATAGCTAAAGTGGTTGAAGGTAAAATATCGATTGCCAATGCTACCAAGTTACTCAATAAATCCCGACGTTCAATTGAACGCTATATAAAACGCTATCAAGAAGTCGGTATTCAGTTTGTGGTGCATGGTAATTGCGGTAAATCACCCCCGAATAAAACGCCTATTTCGATAAAAAAAGCCGTTCAAGCGTTAATTAAGGATAAGTATTTTGATTTGAATTTACTGCACTTAGCCGAGCAGTTGGCTGAGAATGAACACATTGTTGTTAAGCGTGAGACCTTACGTGGTTGGGCGCACGATATTCATCATGTAAAGCGAGCTAAGCGTCGTCGTAGCCATGTTCGTAAACGCAGAGAACGTATGGCCGCACCGGGCTTAATGATGCAAATGGATGGTAGTCCGCACCGTTGGTTTGGTAACAAAAAGCATTGTCTCATTGCGATGATAGATGATGCCACCAGTGAAGTTTATGCTGAATTCTTCCCATCAGAGACCACCGTTGGATGTTTGAAAGTCATGCGTGACTGCCTTGAAAAGAAAGGTGTGTTTAAAACACTTTATGTGGACAGAGCCGGAATCTATGGTGGGCCTAAGCGTTGTAACTTCTCACAAATGCAACGCGCTTGTGAGGAGCTGGGCATTGAAATTATCTTTGCCAATTCCCCACAAGGTAAAGGGCGCGTTGAACGAGCGTTCGAAACCTTCCAAGACAGGTTGGTGCCCGAACTTAGGTTGAACAATATCAACGATATCGCCGCTGCCAATGCTTACCTTAAGCATGTCTTCATTCCGCAGTTCTGGCAGTCGAAAGTCCAAGTGAAATCAAAGCAAGCACCTGAATTTACGCCTCTGTCAAAACACATCAACCTTGATGATATCTGCGTCATTAAAGACCATCGTAAAATACGTAACGACCATACCTTCAGTTATGGCAACAAATTCTACCTCATTGATTCACCGCTCAAGCACTCCATTGCCAATCAGAAAATCGAGATAAGGAACACGAGTAAAAAAGGGTTTACCGCTCACTTCGCTGGTCGCAAACTGAAGATCTCGGAAGTTAATGAGCCAAGCAAACTGGCATCAGAAGACTTGGCAGTACAGAAGAAACTTGAAGTATTAGCGTTAATCGAAAAGCTCGGAAGCGTCAGTGCTGCATCACGCCAAAGTGGCGTCTCACGAGACACTATTCATCGGCACTTAAGAATGGTTAAGCGAGGTGGCCCTGATGCGCTAAAACGGCAAGAAACGCCTAACATACGGCATAAAAACTGTGTAGATATGGAAATCGAGAAAGCGGTAATCGAGTTCTCTCTTGAACATCCTCACCTTGGTCAGCAGAAGGTGGCACATAAGCTAACAGAAGCATTAGGCATTGATGTTAGCCCAAATGGCGTGCGCAGTATGTGGTTGAGAAATGATATGAATACAACCGCACTGAGAATTGAGAGATCACTAGCTTTGCATGAATCAGCATAATAAATAGCCAGTTGTTTAACTGACTACTTTTCAATTACAACAACTGTTGCCCTCTTGAATTGGAGGGCACTTCACTGTTCCATATGAGCAATAAACGCAGCAGTCGCCGCTCAAAGGCTTTAGCAGTGTTTTACATTTAGTGCATTCATAAAAAAATTGGCATGCAGTGGTTGGCATTTCTTCTTGCTGGCTGTAATCGCAATGTGGGCAAGTAATCGTCGATGAGAGTTCTATTTTCGCCATAGTTTTGTGTTCCTCTGAGGGTTTCAATATCGTTCAACTAGCGACGGCCTTACGACTTCACTAATGAAGGATAACCAGCATTCTTTGTAGCCTTTGTTAGTGCATCAGGATTTGTTATCTCATCGTCAAATGTTACAACAGCAAGTTTATTTTCAAATGTCACTTCCACTTGTTTAACGCCTTTAACGCGCTCAAGTGCTTTTTCTACTGTTATCGGGCACGTTACACAATCCATAGACGGAACTTCTAACGTAACAGTTACATCTTTTGCAAACGTCGCCGTGCTGCTTATCAACAATAAAGTTGTAATCAATAACTTCTTCATTTTTCTCTCCAATTAGAGTTAAGTGGTAGCACCTACACGACCCATATGATCCAGTAGTTGCTGGTAACAAAAACAAACGCCAACAGTGTGGTAAACCAAAATACTGCTTTTCGTCGTGTTCTTACCTTTGGGACTGCACAAGCCTCGTCATCCGCACAGTTTTCAACAGGCTGATGTATCTTCCACCCAGCAAAGCCAAATAAAACTACAACCACGAATATAAAAATAGGACGATAAGGGTCTAAGAGTGTTAAATGACTAATCCATGAACCACTTATACCCAATAAAAGTAAAACAAGAGGCCCGGCACAGCAGGCACTTGCACCGATTGCTGCGGCAAGCCCGCCTAAGATTGATAGTTGACTACTTTTTGCCATATTTACGTTTATTACACTGTTCTTTTAAGCACAGCATAAACTCCGTATATGGGTACGGAGTCAAGTGATGAGTCATTTTACGGTTGAAGTGACTGAATGATTGGGCAATCTTTATCACTTGGATTAGTTTTACAGTCTGAAATGAGCGAGACAAGGCTGTCTTTAAGGTTAAGCAAATCTCTTAACTTATCTTCAATTACTGCAAGCTTTTGCTCAGCGAGTTGCTGAACATCTTCACAATTACTAGCACTTAATATTAATAATGATGATATTTCCGCCAATGTAAAACCTAAATACTGTGCACGCTTTATGAACAATAGTCTTGAAAGTGCTTGTTCTGTATATTGCCTGTATCCCTGTATCGGTTTGATGGGTTGTTCAAGTAAGCCTTTGCGTTCATAGAAACGAACGGTCTCTACACCAACATTTGCCTCTTTGGCGAGTTTACTGATTGTATACATTGGCTACCTTTAATATTCTGGTTAATTCAATAATATACAAAACGTCTAATTAACTCATGCTTCAAAGGAAATATTTGCATATTTATTGAAGTGGATAATACTAACTGTTACCTTAAATGCGACAAAGTCGCTCGGTAATTAGACCGACATAATCCCTTGGTAATCACACTAATCCAGTTTAGCGGACTTCTTCAAAGGCGCTACTTTACATCTTCTTCTATTGGAATAGATTCCCAATAGTTGTTCCACCAATCGAGCGGCATTAGTTTTATTGATACTTCAAAGTGCTTTTCAAACAACCGATAAGTCTTGTCAACGTATTTGCAGGATCTATACAAGTAGTCGGGGTCGAGCGGCACGTCTAGTAGAGCAGGAATCAAGTGGTGCTTATGTAGTGGATTTTTGCAACGAGTCATATTGTAAACTGAAACATGGGGCCACATGCTATGCGCCACTTGGCTAAAGGGCGTGTAAGCAAAATTATAAAGGTCTTCGCAATCTGCCTCTTGCGCCATTTTCCTACAATTTAAATTCGACCACGTTCCAACATCCACTTCGACAAAAAATTCATTGCGTTGTGAATTAATCCAATGCTCTCTAAACTCTATCATTTGTTGAAGATCTTCTTTGTCTTCTTGATATTCCTCCTTTTCTAACAGGAGCTTGTAGTGTTCGATAAGTAACTTTGCTTCACCCAGACCATGCATAATGTATTTATGGGGTCGCTCTTCCAAATCATCCATCATCCACGCAAGCGTGATATATAAATCGGTCATAGAGCGTAAGAATAATGGTGCAGAATGTCCGTTCCATGTTGAGGGAGCTTGAGCCAACTCGATGGAGAGAGTAATTTGTCGAGATAAAAGACCACCAATGGCAGATAATGCCTCCAGTTTATCCGCGGGAATTTTAACTTTAGTCCAAACTTCATCGAAACTGTCCACTAGATAATCGACGTAGCCACTTACTAATTCTTCAATATCCATTGTCGCATCCATCTAAATCAAAAGCCTCATTCCAAAAAGTCTCTGGCCAATTGTTTTCAGGAACCCCTATTTCTTTCAAAAAAGAAGCTGCTGCAAATCCGTTGATATGAGCGCGAGCAAAACTTGCAACACGCTTTGCATCATCAGACTCTGGCGCTTTGAATATTGCATTGAAGTCAGGCAAGTCGATATGAGCAGAAATTTTCATTCGCCCAGATATTATCTCTGCGTAAACCGCAGTAACCTGAACTTTGGTCGCTTTTGATGACAGTCTATCCAAAAGCGCCTCTACATCCTCTTTCAGCATTTCAATGGCATCTTCACGGTCAACACCATACTGGTGCTCAGAAAAAAGAAACGCTAATGGATAGCTCTTTAATAAGTGATACTGATGTTCGAGATTACTTAAAACGTCGTTGAAATATGGTTTCGTTCTTAATGTCTCATACAATTCATTCTTTTTTGAATCTGACAGAGTTGTATAGCTACCCATGTATTGAAGCGGCGCAATTTTTTCACCCTCAAAGCAGTTATACGCAGTATCAATAAAATCAACAATGACTTTAGTTGCATTCCTATCGCCAAGACGAAGATATAATGACGACATCCAAATTAAGCACGGAAGCCGGTCGTTTACAAACGATGTTTCTCTCATCTTGTCGATTTGCATTAAAGGGGGGATGAACTTTTTGCCCACTTTTTTATGATCTTTTAACACCTTTCCTTGGTGGTTACTTTTTTTCATTCTTTTTTTCTACTTCACTTAAGTGATTTTGCAGGGAGCGGATATCTCAGCTCTACATTCTTCGTATGAATTTCACGTTGATCTCGCCTGATATCATGAAAATACCAAATATTAAATTTTCGCTCATAGTCCCAAGTGTCGTGTTTGAGCGAGTCCCAGCCTAAATATGATGCAATATGATTCGCCATATCTCGCTTTCTATCAGAGGTTACTTTTCCTTGAAACGCGCTCATAACTGCTCCCAACAGAAAGTCAGCCAGCTGTATTTGCTGAGAATCTTTTGAGTCTTTAGTCACAACTGTTTGAATCAGAGCATCACCGCCTAATTCTTGTTTTAGGATATTGTTAGCGATTGTATGAAACGCTTCGTCAGCCTTATTGTATCGCGACGGTAATGGGTCGACTTCGACTCGAAATTCTGATAACTGATTAGGATGTGCTTTTTTAACTGCTTTTATTTTTGAAGAAATAAGAGTTGTGAAGTGTTTTCGCATTGCAAGGTCGTAGTCACCGTCATGAAATGATTTATCTACCAATCCTTTTCTAATAACTATGCAATGAAAAGCCAGCCACGCGTGTTTGAAAAATACATCGGCAAGCTCTTTGTAAAAATCAATGTTATTTTTCTGATGAGCACGTTGCCATTTAATTTCGTTTGTATATCGATACTTTTCCCTAAGATTTCTGATGATACGAACAAAATCGCCGCGACGTTGGTACTTCATCCACAAGGAACCAAAACCGTAGTATACCTGCCCATCTATACCAGATTCGTCACAGGCAATATGCCAAATTAGCTTTCCTTTTGCCATTTATACACGCCTCCGTATGCATAATCATATTAAACAATGCAACATATAGTATTAGCAAGTTTAACTTTTAGTCAGGTAGGCGATGTTGTGAAAATTTGGACCTATTGACCCGTTAAGCGCTGATTGCACCAAACATTCCTGAACGACCGGAGTACGTACTTTTCTGCCGTTTAATTACAAATATTTGAACGGCTGCTTTTGGCACATATGCGACCCTCAGATTTGATTGAGTCCTATTATTCGAATCTGACAGATCAAGTTTAGACTGATTCACATCAGAATCACATTAGACTCACATTAGATGAATTAAGTAAGCACCTAACTTTCGGGTATGGACTTGATCACTTCCTCGATTTCACTGTTACCACTCAAGCGTGCGAGATCGATAAGATAACCTTTTTCTAGCTTATCCAAAGTGTGTCCTTCAAGTCGCGCTTTTACCTCTTCAACATCACCATTGGCAATAGAAGTTTTAAGCGCTGCATGATTATTTAACGAGCGGTCTTCTGTTTTTTCAGCTGAATCATTCGCAGTCATAGTTAGTCCTTAATCTTTACTCAGTAAAAAATGAAAAATCTCATATACCCTTTGTAGTTAAACACTACGCCAAACGATCAACGCTTCAAGCTACCCAAATTTCAAACTGCCAAGGTTCAAGCTTACAGACAGAACCAGCTTCAAAATTTCGCTTCTCCTCATGCTGCCATTGTGTATATTCGTCTTCAAACAATGGTTCTTCAAAGGTTACTTCTAGCTGCTCATTTGAAAAATTAATCAGAACGAACACTTTTTCATTTTCACTACAACGTACAAAACTAAAAACCTTATCCATCTCAGAATTTGGTACCTGAATCATTCTTGCCCCGTACTCTCCGTTCCCTAGCACGGCTTTGGACTTTTTAAGAGCAATTAGCTTGCGGTACAAGTTGCCTATTTCATGTTCTTGCCAGTGTATTGGATCGCGCTCAAAGAACGCTAAACGCTTGGTTTCCCCAGCTTCTTGCCCGTTGTGAATGAGCGGCATACCTTCACCTACCACCGACAACGCAATGCAGGCTTCAAGCGCATCACCAAATTGTTCGCGCTGAGTGCCATCCCAGGCATTTTTGTCATGATTACTAACGAAGGTCATTCTGTAAGCGGAGTGAGGCCAGCTGCGTTCGTTCCACGAATAATACTTGCGCAACCTATCCAGCGAACATTGTCCGTGTGCGAGTTCGTGTAGCGTCTCGTTCCAACTCCATGCGTATGTCATATTGAACGCATTTTCGTGAAGATCTCGATTCTCCCATTCAGCCAACATGAAGACTGGTTTGATTGCGCTTAGCGTTTGCACTGCTTGCTGCCAAAAATCGTTGGGGACATACCCCGCTACATCACAGCGAAACCCATCAATGTCGAACTTTTCAACCCAATAACACAACGCGTTAATCATGTATTTGCGAAGGCCAACGTGTTCATAATCAAACTCTATGATATCGCTCCAATCCCACCACGGAGATGGACGAAAATCTCCTTTGTAGTCTTTGGCGTACCACTCGGGGTGCTGTTCAACCAAAGGATTATCCCACGCACTGTGATTTGGCACCCAGTCTATGATAACTTTTAGCGAAAGCTTGTGCGCTTCATCCACCAGCGCTTTGAAATCCTCTTCGCTACCAAATTCAGGGTTAATGGCCAGATAGTCTTTTACTGCATAGGGACTTCCAAGCTCTCCCTTTTTATTCTTTTCACCAATAGGGTGTACAGGCATAAGCCAAACAATATCAGCGCCAAGTGATTTAATGTGGGATAACCCCTTTCTCACTCCTTCAAAATTACCTTGCTCTGAAAACTGTCGTGTGTTGACCTGATAAATAACAGCGTGAGATGACCATTCTGGCTGAAGCACGTTATATCGTTTCTTAGGAACAGGATTGATATCCATATTATCTTTCCTTATCGAGATTAGCGTTTAGAAGAAGAATCTGGTTCTGCGTCGCGTTACTTTAGGCTTCAAATTGCAGCGAGCTGGGCTTTTAACTGCCGCAAGCTCGTGGCTTAAAGAATAGGTAAACTTGTAACACCTAAAATTAGTACCCAAATACCGAAAAAAAGTTTTAGACGCTGAACCGAAAATGCTAAAACAACAAACTTTGCAATCGTTCCACCGACTATTGCACCTGCCCCAGCAAACAAAACAACCTGCCATACCACAGACTCGCTTATAAAAGCGTGATACGGCAATGCAGACCACACAGTAAAAGCCGACAAGATAACCGCGCTGGCAATAGACAAAGTTACATTAAACCCTCGAATTATGAGGTAAACAGCGACTAACTCTCCTACTCCTACCGAAAGCCACGCGGTGATAATGCCTCCTAAAAAACCAATGAAAGGTAAAAGCAAAAGATCTTTCGTATGTAAGTCTTTTTTGAAATGGGTACGCTTCATTAGCGGAATAGAAGCAAATATTGCGATTGCTAATAGAATAGAAAAACTACCAAAAGCGATGTGAAGGTTATTGGCCCCACCCCACAAATGCTCTAGAAGCCTTGTACTTTGAGATGAATACTGAGCGAATCCTATGCCGCATATTGACGAGGGAACCGTTAACATCAGTACACTGGGTAATGCTTTCCAATACTGATCATACTTGTGTTGGTGTTTATAATACGCGGCCCAAGTTAGTGCCCCCGCGGTCATACCACAGCATTGGATGGCGAAACTCGTTGCCACAACGCTTTGCGCAGAAAATGACAGGTAGTTAAAAAACGGAACGAAAACCACGCCACCGCCAGCTCCAGTGGCATTCGCAAATATAGCACCAATAACGCCAAGAACGCTGAAAAGCCCGAACTCTTTAACAAGCTCAATAGGGGCTGGTTGCGCTAGCAAACTGCCGATCCATAAAAATAAAAGTACTATCAACGCTGTTTTACCAGCGTTTTGCTTGATGAGAGAAATCACATACGTCCTTAAGGCAGAAAATACGGCAAGTTACACGGCATGACTTTTCTAAGTACGCAGCCAACTAGCACCTGTACAATTTTCATACTATTGTTATCCCACTACGTATAAGGTTTTACTTACACAGATATCATATACAGCATTTTAAAAAACATGGTTGAAGTATCTACATTTGAGCACCAGGTGCAACTGCATCTTTCGCCAAACCGCTCAGCAACATGGCAACAGACAAAGCACCTTATTGCAGCTTTTGCCCTTTTTATCAGCTCGATAGCTATTGCTTGGTCACTGGCCGGTGCGTGGGTCATATTACCTTTTGCAGGATTGGAGGTCGGGTTACTGGCACTGATTATGTATTTGGTTTCTAAAGCAACATACCGCTGGGAGACGCTCTTAATTTCATCAAACAGCATTCAAGTCACTAGCTCGAACGGTATCAGCATAGAATTCTTCCGCCCTGATACGTCCTTGTACTATAAAAAAGACTTGAGCTTAAAATGTGCGCCACAGCTTGTGCTACAAGCCCCTCTGCAGCAATTTGAAGTGGGATCATTTTTAAATTTAGAAGACAAAGAGCGTGTCCATAAATGTATGCAAAAGGCGGGGATCGCAGTATGTTCGAATAAGTGGTGGTAATTCGTGTTGCTTTGAAATGCAACCAATGCGTAAGGCTCCTTATCGTGCATGACACAAAATTAATGATCATTGTGGCTATTTTCGACTAATTAGATATAAGACGCAGCTATAACGAGTTGCGACCTAATGAGGGTTACACTATGAACTTATACATCGAGTCACTAGAAGGCGGCAATTACCTCGCATCAACCGGTATGGGCGCCTCACGCACCTTGGTTCGCGACAACAAGTCACAACCTAAAACGTTTCACTGTTTGAACGAGATTAGGGAGCATTTTGACTCTCAAGCCTTTGAGAAAGTTTGGCTCCGTCAAAGCACACCGTATGAAGAAATGGTTGGTCAAACCGATCATCCCGGTGCGTTAGAGCTTGAAATTGAGTGGTAGCGACTTGCAGGTGTCCTAGCAAGTAAGACCAATAGTTTTCAATGTTCCATGCACCACTTAGCACGTTTTTTGCGTACAACTAATGTGACGTAAATTAAAACGGTATTTTATTGAATTAGAAACAGTAAGAATGGTCTTCTTCTGTAGTTAATAAAATACCTACATGCTAAGGAGAATTGCATGAAAATAAGTGAGTTAGCTATTAAATCTGTGTTTGTGGCTGCCGTGTTAGCCTTGACGGCGTGCGCTTCGATGGGCGACGGAACTGTTGCTGAAAAGCGACAAGCTATTTTAGATATGCAAGATAACGCGCTCGCCCGCCTTTATTCTGAAAAGCCCGATACGCGCTCTCAGGTAAAAGACGCTGCCGGCTACGCCGTATTTACCAATGCTAACATCAACGTATTCTTTGTGGCGGCGGGCACAGGCTACGGTGTTGTAAACAATAATGTAAACGGCGCAAAAACATATATGAATATGGCCGAAGGTGGTGTAGGCCTTGGCTTAGGCGCAAAAGATTACCGAATTGTTATGGTTTTCCACACACAAAAAGCGATGAATCACTTTATTGAAAATGGATGGACCGTAGGTGGCAACGCGGATGTAGCAGCGAAAGCCGGTAACAAAGGCGCATCTGCAGAAGGCGAAGGGTACTTGGGTAACGTCACAGTGTATACTATGACTGAAAGCGGCCTTACATTACAGGCCACTGTTAAAGGCACGAAATTTTGGGTAGATAAAGAACTAAACTAATTCCGCCCTAACTATTCCTAACCATATTAGCGATTAGCGCTCCAACACACCGAAGGCCTCTTGAATGCAAGAGGCCTTTTTATTTTTTCTGCACAACTGCCCGCTACCGCTCTAAACCTTTACAATAAAAATATCCCGCGGCTCTTGACTAATATCGCAAAGACTCGCCAATCCAGGAAAATGCTTAGCACTTTTCAGACCTTTATTTGCGTAATATTGCGCAGTGTATACATCGGCTGAGTAAGTATTATTGGACATCCAAACGCCAGAAGCATTATTGCAAGCTGCCATACAGACTTTTTTATACTAACCATAACGCTTTCCATTCTAGGTATATAAAACCACGTGGTTTTGCGGTGTTGATTTTTTTCGCTGTTTAGTGAGCGATTACTTGAAAATGCAATGGAATTAAAAGAAGACCACAACCCTGAACTGCGTTTGTTGGGTATTGTTGTTAATCAATTCAATAGCCAAGCAAAGCTTCCAAGAGAGTTAATTGAGACACTTAAGCAGCAAGATTTGCCAGTGTTAGAAAGTTATATAAGTGCCACGGTAAAAGTGAAAGAGTCTCACTCTAAGCGAATGCCGCTGCCTTTCTACTTACCTAAGCACAAAGTGACGAATCAAATTGCGGCTTTATTTGAAGAACTCAATGCGAGCAAAACCTAACGCTAACAAGTTTCGCTAAACATCAATATCAATATGCTTAAGCCCACCCTCGCTGTTACCTCGCTCTTTATCTTTCGAGTTTTCAGCTGATTTTTCGATAATCTCAGTTCGCTTCACGTCTTGAAACTGATCGCGCTCTTCTTCACTAAAATGCTCGGTCTTTTTGGTCTTTTGCACTTTCTTCACGCGGTCGTCCGTCTCAATCGGCACTTTTGTGTTGCGAGGCAAAATGGGAAACAGTAGATCGTTGCTCATACGCCCTCCAGAAGTTTGCATTTGTCTCTATAACTTATCGGCAACGAGTTGCCAAAAATTACGGTTTAAAACTAATTCATAACGAATTGTTTTATTATATACACATTAAATTAGAGTTAATGTGCCAAAAGAGTTCACTTTAACCTTGCAAATCCTAATTCAAAACGCTAATGTTTCAGCCGTTCGAAATTAGGAATTAAAATTTTCAAAATGATTAACTGCGCGACGAAACATCACCATCACCACAAAGCATAACCTTTCAGGTTCGTGCTGGAAGGTCTATGTATCCTTCCAGTGGCGCAGATAAAACAAATTCTCGACCCTCGGAAGGAAACTTCCGGGGGTTTTTCGTTTTAGGCGCAATCAAAAGTTAAAACACAACGTGTAAGGAATGTTTCAATGAGTAACAGCAAAAGACTTCGAATTGCCGTACAGAAATCAGGTCGATTGAGCGATGACAGCATTGCCCTACTGAAAGCTATAGGCATTAAACTCAATATTCGTGATCGCCTGCTGATTGCGCATTCTACGAACCAGCCTATTGATTTGCTTCGCGTGCGTGACGACGATATTCCAGGTCTTGTTATGGATGGTGTAGTAGACCTAGGCTTTATTGGCGAAAATGAGCTAGAAGAGAAAATGCTAGAGCGTAAAGCTGCGGGCAAGCCATTCGAATATGAAGTATTGCGTCGTCTAGACTACGGCGGCTGCCGCCTGTCTATTGCGGTACCTAATGAGATGGATTATCAAGGAATCCAGTCGCTAGAAGGCAAAAAAGTAGCAACAACTTACCCCTACCTACTTGAGCGCTACTTCAAAGAACAGGGCATAAATGCAAAGGCTGTAATGCTACAAGGTTCTGTGGAAGTGGCTCCACGAGCAGGTGTAGCTGACGCTATCTGTGACCTTGTATCTACCGGTGCAACCCTTGAAGCTAACGGTCTTGTTGAAAAAGACGTTATTTTCCGCAGTAAAGCGGTACTTATTAAGCGCGCTGATGGCGAGCTTAGCGACGAGAAAGAAACACTGGTTAACCGACTAATGCCACGTGTTGATGGCGTATTATTAGCAAAAGAAAGCAAGTACATCATGCTACACGCACCAAAAGCGTATTTAGAGCAAGTGAAAAGCCTACTTCCAGGTGCTGAAAATCCTACGGTTCTACCACTTGCTGGAAATGAAGAACAAGTTGCTATCCACGTTGTTTCTACAGAGACCTTGTTCTGGGAAACCATGGAGAAACTTAAAGCCCTTGGTTGTAGCTCTATTCTTGTAATGCCAATCGAAAAAATGATGGGCTAAAAGGCAGGCAATTATGATTACTTGGTCATCTCTTTCGGTAAATGAGAAAAAACAGGCGCTAGCCCGCCCGGCTATGGCCAATAGCCAACAGTTAAAGCAGACCGTGGGCGACATTATCGCCCGCGTTGAAAAAGAAGGCGATGAGGCAGTACTTGATTACACACGTAAATTTGACTGCCCAGACTTAACTAGCCTTGTCCTTTCACAAGAAAACATTGATGCTCTTGCTGCGAAGGTAACGCCAGATGTAGCAAGTGCTATCGATACTGCGTTCAACAACATAAAAATGTTTCACGAAGCGCAAATGCCTAGTGATATCGCGCTAACCACAACGCCTGGTGTTAAATGCGAGCTGCGCTTCACCGCCCTTGATGCAGTGGGTCTTTATATTCCAGGCGGCAGCGCTCCACTTCCATCAACCGTATTGATGCTAGGCGTACCTGCATTGGTGGCGGGCTGCGAAAATAAGCTACTTTGTACTCCACCAAACAAAGAACAGCTTATCGCGCCTGAAATTGCGTATGCGGCCAGAAAATGCGGCATCGACAAGATCTTCTTGTGTGGTGGTGCCCAAGCAATCGCCGCTATGGCCTTGGGAACAGACAGCGTTCCTCAAGTAGATAAGATTTTTGGCCCGGGTAACAGCTTTGTGACTGAAGCTAAACAGCAAGTAAGCCAACGTGCTGATGGTGCAGCTATTGATATGCCGGCCGGCCCATCAGAAGTGTTGGTACTTGCTGATGAGTTCGCAAACCCTGAGTTTGTAGCGGCCGACCTGCTTTCCCAAGCCGAGCACGGTCCAGACTCGCAGGCTATTTTGGTGTCTAACAGCGCTACACTTATTGAAGAAGCAAAAGCCGCGGTTGAACGTCAATTAGCAACTCTATCTCGCGCTGAGATTGCCCGCCCTGCTATGGAAAATGCGCGTTATATTTTGGCTGATTCCATTGAGCAAGCCATTGAAGCAAGTAACGCCTACGCTGCTGAGCACTTAATTGTACAAATAGAGAATGCCCGTGATTATTTGCCAAAAATTAAATACGCAGGCTCTATATTCCTAGGCCCGTGGTCACCAGAATCTGCAGGTGATTACGCGTCGGGCACTAACCACGTACTGCCAACCTATGGCTATGCTAAGAATTACTCTAGCCTTGGATTATTAGACTTTATGCGTCGCTACACTATTCAAGAACTAAGCGCAGACGGCATGCGTAATTTAGGCCCTGCGATTATGGCACTTGCAGCTGCCGAGGGCTTGGATGCACACGAACAGGCCGTTGCACTTCGCATGCAGGCACTTAAGCAAGGAAACGCCTAATGTCGGCACTTATCGATAACCTAATTAACAAAAATTTAGTGCCGCTAAAGCCGTATGAATCGGCTCGTCGCTTATTTTCAGGTGGTCAAGACTGGCTTAATGCCAACGAGTCACCTTATGCCAACGAATACAGCGTAGATAGCAGCAACTTTAACCGCTATCCGTCATGTCAGCCCGAAGCGGTAGTCAGTGGTTACGCAAACTACGCCGGGCTAGACAAATCGCAGCTTATTGTTACCCGCGGCGCAGATGAAGGCATTGAACTGCTTATTCGCACCTTCTGCACGCCGGGTAAAGACAGCATTCTGATATGCCCGCCTACCTACGGTATGTATGCAATCAGTGCTGAAACCTGTGATGTGGGCATTAAGAAAGTGCCGCTTAACGACGACTTTAGCCTTAACGTGAATGCTGTATGCGCTGAAGATGACGTTAACGTGATTTTCATCTGTGCGCCCAACAATCCAACCGGTACGCCAGTTGCTCGTGAAGACATTAAAACCGTGCTCAATCACTTTGCCGATAAAGCACTGGTTGTTGTAGATGAAGCGTATATTGAGTTCGATGCCGACAATACGTGGGCAAATGAAATAAACAACTATCCAAACTTGGTGGTACTTCGTACGCTGTCTAAAGCGTTTGCTCTTGCCGGTCTTCGCTGTGGTTTTACACTTGCTCAGGCACCCGTCATCCAAGCACTACTTAAAGTGATAGCGCCCTATCCCATTCCAGAGCCAGTAGCGCAGATTGCTGCACAAGCATTGTCGGCTGAATCGCTAACGTTACTTGAGCTTCAGGTGGCTACTATTAACCGGGAAAAAGAGGCCCTAGCCGAAGCGCTGGAATCTATCGAAGGCTTTGAATTAGTGGGTGATAGACGAGCAAACTTTATCTTATTCCGCTACGCAAAAGCGCAAGCCCTAATGCAGTACTTGGTAAGCCAAGGCATGCTTATTCGCGATCAATCAAAACAGCTTAACTTACAAAACTGTTTACGCGTAAGCATAGGCACTGAAGAGCAAAACCAGCGTTTAATGCAGCTAATTAACGAATTTAAAAATAATGAGGACGCGGCATGAGTCAGCAAGCCATTTTATTTATTGACCGCGACGGTACACTCGTAGAAGAGCCGCCAGTAGATAAGCAATTAGATAGTTTAGAGAAGCTTGTTTTCGAGCCAAACGTTATTCCTGTGCTACTTAAACTAAAGGCAGCTGGGTTTAAACTCGTGATGGTAAGTAACCAAGACGGCTTGGGTACAGACAGTTTCCCGCAAGAAGACTTCGACAAGCCACACAATGCCATGATGGCCATTTTCGAAAGCCAGGGTGTAGTGTTTGACGACGTGCTTATTTGCCCGCACTTCGATGCTGATAACTGCACATGCCGCAAACCCAAGCTTGGCTTAGTACAAGAATACCTGCAGCAAGGCAAAGTGGACTTCACTCGTTCGTTTGTTATTGGTGACAGAGTTACCGATGTACAGCTTGCTGAAAACATGGGTATTCGCAGCTTTCAGTACAACCGTGAAAGCTTAAACTGGAACGATATTCAGAAAAGTTTGCTTGCGTCGTCACGTATTGCAGAGGTGGTACGTACCACCTCTGAAACCGACATTCGCGTGCGTGTAGATCTTGATTCGCAGGCTAAGTCGACAATTCAAACCGGCATGGGCTTTTTTGACCACATGCTAGACCAAATTGCTACCCACGGTGGTTTTGAGCTAAACCTCACTACCGATGGCGATTTGCACATTGACGACCACCACAGTGTAGAAGACACCGCGCTTGCCCTTGGTGAAGCGCTTAAAAAGGCACTAGGCGACAAACGCGGTATTGGTCGCTTTGGTTTCGCGTTGCCAATGGATGAATGTCGTGCGGAATGTATTATGGACATTTCTAACCGCCCACACCTTAAGTTTGACGCTGAATTTAGCCGCGACCAGGTAGGTGAAATGGCCACCGAAATGGTACCGCACTTCTTCTATTCGCTTGCACAAAGCATGGGGCTATCGTTACACCTTTCCACCAGCGAAGGTAATGCTCACCACCAAGTAGAAAGCCTGTTTAAAGTATTTGGCCGTGCGCTACGTCAAGCCATTACGCGCCAAGGCGATGCACTACCAAGTAGTAAAGGAGCCCTGTAATGTCAGTGGTAAACCCCAGCCAGCGACAAAAAATAGTCATAGTAAATACCGGCTGCGCGAACATTTCATCAGTACGCTTTGCCCTTGAGCGCTTAGGCGTTGAAGTGGACGTATCTGACGATGTAAACGTGATAAAAAACGCTGATAAAGTGTTCTTACCCGGCGTAGGAACAGCGGCAGCAGCGATGGCAAGCATTAAGCAAAAAGCGCTAGTGGAAACCCTGCAGTCGCTTACCCAACCTGTGCTAGGCGTATGTTTAGGCATGCAACTTATGGTTGAAACCAGCGCTGAAGGTGGTTTTCAAGGTACAGGCAACATCGACTGTTTGAACCTAATGCCAGGTCATGTGGCTCGCATGGAATCAAAAGGCGTGCGCTTACCTCATATGGGTTGGAACACAGTCTCTCATAAAGAAGAAAGTTTATTTAAGGGCATCCCACAAGATACCTACTTTTACTTTGTGCACAGTTTTGCCGTTCCTGAATACGAGCACACGCTTGCAAGCTGCACTTATGGTAATACGTTTTCAGCAGCTATAAATAAAGACAACTTTTACGGGGTGCAATTTCACCCAGAGCGTTCTGGCGAGGCCGGAGCACAATTACTGACTAACTTTGTGAACCTATAATGATTATTCCAGCGATTGATCTTATTGACGGACGCGTAGTACGCCTTTATCAAGGCGACTACGAGCAGAAAACCCAATACGAACTGGACCCAGTAGACGTGGTTCACGACTATGCCGACCAAGGTGCAACCTGGCTGCACATTGTTGACCTAACAGGCGCTAAAGACACCAGTAAACGTCAGCTTTCACTAATTAAGTCTATGGTCGATACCAAGCGCATGAAGTTTCAAGCTGGCGGCGGTATTCGTAGTGAAGAAGAAGTAGCGCAATTACTAGAAACGGGCGTAAGCCGCGTAGTGATTGGTTCTTTGGCGGTAAAACAACCCGAGCTTGTGAAGTCTTGGGTAGAAAAATACGGCCCAGAGCACATTGTATTGGCCCTTGATATCAATATTAGCGACAGCGGTGAAAAGCTTATTGCTACCCACGGTTGGCAAGAGAATTCTGGAGTAGCCCTTGAAGGCTTACTTGAAGACTTCGCTACAGTAGGCGCAAAGCATGTGCTGTGTACCGACATTAGCCGCGACGGCACGCTACAAGGTGCGAACACTGAGCTGTATCAAGAAATGGCAGCCCGTTTCCCACACGTTAGCTGGCAAGCGTCTGGCGGTATTGGCAGCATCGCTGATATCGAAGCGCTAAAACCCACAAACGTTGGCGGCGTTATTCTTGGGCGCGCACTACTTGAAGGTAAGTTTACGGTGAAGGAGGCTATCGCATGCTGGCAAAACGCATAATACCGTGCCTAGACGTACGCGACGGCAAAGTTGTTAAGGGCGTTCAGTTTAGAAATCATGAAATTATTGGTGATATTGTGCCTCTTGCCGAGCAATACGCAAAAGCGGGGGCCGACGAGTTGGTATTTTACGATATCACCGCAAGTTCTGATGCCCGCGTGGTAGACAAAAGCTGGGTAAGCCGTATAGCACAGGTTATTGATATCCCGTTTTGCGTAGCGGGCGGCATTAAGAGTATTGAAGACGCTGGGCGCATTTTGGAAATGGGTGCAGATAAGATTTCGATTAACTCCCCTGCCCTTAATAATCCAGACCTTATTAACCAGCTGCACGACGTTTATGGACAACAGTGCGTCGTGATTGGTATCGACAGCTTTTATAACGAAGCAACCGACCAATACGAAGTGTACAAATTCACTGGTGATGAAGCGCGTACTCAAAAAAGCCAATGGCAGACCATCGATTGGATTAAAGAAGTTCAGTCGCGCGGTGCTGGTGAAATTGTTCTGAACTGCATGAACCAAGACGGCGTGCGCGAAGGCTACGATGTGAAGCAGCTGAAAGCCGTGCGCGATGTATGTGAAGTGCCGCTAATTGCCTCAGGTGGTGCAGGTGAAATAGCTCACTTTACGGATGTGTTTCAACAAGCTGATGTCGATGGCGCTCTGGCGGCATCGGTATTTCATAAAGGCATCATTAATATTGATGAGCTAAAAGCAGAGTTAACCAGAAATGGCATTGCCATGCGTAAGCGTCACGGATTAACGGCGCAAGCAGAAGGAGTAAACCCGTGATCATTACCAACGAAAACAGCAATGAATTAGCTTGGGATAAAATGGACAACCTGTTGCCCGCCATTGTACAAGACGCACTGTCTGGCAAGGTGTTAATGCAGGGCTACATGGACCAAGACGCATTGGCGAAAACCCTTGAAACGGGCAAAGTGACCTTTTTCAGCCGCTCAAAACAGCGACTTTGGACCAAGGGTGAAACGTCAGGTAACACGCTAGATTTAGTGAGCGTGGCTTGTGACTGCGACCAAGATTCACTGTTGGTACTTGCCAACCCTAACGGCCCGACATGCCACACTGGTGTTGAAAGCTGTTGGTTTGAGGGCAACACACCAACCTTTACTTTCCTTGCTGACTTAGAGCGAGTGTTGGCTGCCCGCAAAGATGCCGACCCAAAAAGCAGCTATACCGCTAGCCTCTACAACAAAGGCATTAAGCGAATAGCGCAGAAGGTTGGCGAAGAAGGGGTAGAAACCGCATTGGCTGCGACTGTGCACGACAAGGAAGAGCTTAAAAATGAAGCCGCTGATTTGTTGTACCACTTAACGGTACTGCTTCAGGCGAGCGATATGTCGTTAAACGATGCACTTGATGTGTTGCGTGAGCGTCATAAGTAATCCGTTGTAAAACTCGTTTATTATTCAAAATGCCCTTCTCGTTTTCTACGCGAAGGGCATTTTTGTATCGCAGAGCTTTGCACTTCATTGCAATTAACATTGTTTAGCCTGCCTAAAAATTGAGCATGAAATAATCCGTCAGTTAAAGAAAACGCGACTAGCGCGGCGTTCCCAATATCCAATCGATCCCTTGGATAGCAACGGTGGGAAACACGGTCGCATGTGACGCACCGCCGATAACATGCAATTGTAGTGTTATGTTTTGATCTGCCTTAGCGATGATTTTACTTGCCAATGCTTTGCTCCCCGCAACCATATCTTGACCCTCGCCAAACTCAGGCGTTTCTAAGCTTCCCACACCAATATAAACACGCTTGGGCGATTGAGTTTCAGCCATTTCTAAGGTTAGTAAGTAATCGTCATTAAACCACACTGAAGGGCTAACAAGCACATAGTTAGAAAAGGTTTCAGGAGATTGCATGAGCACGTAGCCGCCAAATAGCCCGCCTAATGAATGCCCAATAAAAGTCCGTCGATTGGCGTCTACTCGATATGTAGATTCAATAAATGTTAATACATCTCGTCTAATAAATGACAGGTACTCAGCAGCAAGACCGGTTTCCAGTTTCCAACTATTGGCTATGGCAGGAGTGTAGTCCCTTACTCTACTCTCCACGCCTTTTGATTCTAGGGAATAAGACAACCCCACTATGACCGCTTCTTCCATTTGGCCTACGTTTACTGGCATTCGCATAGAGCCTACGATAATAGGAAAACTGTAAGGCGCATCTGTTGTGTATATTACGGGGTAATCCTTGGAAGGAGATGTGTTATAGCTTTTTGGCAACTGTACAAATAACGTATATTTACGTGCAGTTTCCGTATCTTCTATTGTCACCATTTTGCTTCTAGGTAACGAAACAGACGCTTCAGAAATGATAGGTTTAATGATTGATTCAGCAAAAGCACATGAAAATGCACTTCCGACAAGAATTATTGCTGTTAGAAAGCGAAGCACCGTAATCCCTTAGTGGTTTAAACGGAATGTTATAACGCAGCTAATTTCAATTAACCACTGTTTGCACACCAAGGGTCACTTTTTGACTTCTCTATTTCTCGATTTCTCTTACCACTTGGCCATAAGCCAGCAGCGCGAACAGCCCCGTTCCGCCCACAATATTTCCTAGTAATGTTGCACCAATTAGTGAGAGTGTTTCAAGAACGCTTATTTTATTTTGCAGTGCTAACAAGAAAAGTTCTGTTGAACCGGCTATCACGTGCGTAAAATTTCCTATAGCAATTAAATAAGTAAAAATAACTATCATCAATATTTGAGAATGCTTAACCGAAGGCTTCATCCATACAATAGCGGCAATGATAAACCCAGATATAATGCCGTATGAGAAGGCGTCTGACGGTGATAGCTTGGCATAATGTTCAGAAATAGCGGTCATCCCTTCAACCAGCTCTGGTGGAACAGATTGCAGCGAAAAGCTGAAAAACGCAGCCAAAAAGGTGCCGAACATATTGGCGGCGAAGACAATGCCCCACAAGCGCGCGATGCACACTCCCATGTTAACCGATGGCTTGCTTAGCAAAGGCAGGATAACTGACAGCGTATTTTCGGTAAATAGCTGTAGGCGACCAACAATCACCAGCACGAAACCAACCGTATAGCCCAGGTTTTCGATAACAAACTGATTGGGAGAGTTTGCAAAGAGGTGATGCAGAATTCCTTCAGCAAGAATTGAAATCGAGATACCAATGCCTGCTGCCACACCAGACCACCACAATGACATCATAGGACGTTGAAGTTCTTCTAACCCTTCCCTGTGGACAATGGCATACAAAGAAACAGAATTTAAGCTCTGATTATCTCGTACATCTTTTTCTTCAGTATGACTAAGGGCAACGTCTTGCTCTCTATGCCCAGACTCCTTCACTTTTTCTGTCACTCATGCCTCCTGCAACTCTGCGCTTAACTAGGACGTTTACCTCAATTACATAGTATTTGGTCTACGACACAGCTACTTAACAGGCATCACCAGACCTCCCTATTAGGTTACGTTGATTAAGCACGTTTTTGGTCACAATAAATTTGCCTATTTCAGATATAGCACCCATTTTAATAAAAAAGCCCGCGTGAACGCTGTTCACAAGGGCTTTGGTCTTATTGCCGGTCGTTATAATGCTCGCAAAACGTCAAACATGAACTAAGGGTTTAACAAGGTTGGTTGCCCTAACCCAAGCGCTTGTAAACGCTCAAACTGGGTATCTTTGTCCCCTACTATCAAATAAATCATTCTATCAGGATGTACATATTTACCGTAAAGGCGCTTTATCTCACCAACGGTTAACGCTTTTACCTCAGCTTCTTGCTGTAAAACGTAATCATTGGGCAAGCCAAAATCGCTGATTTCGCTAACCATACTCAGTTTAGCGCCTAGCGTCTCAAACGCCCTTGCACCAGATTTAAGTGTGAATCCTTTCGTAACGCCTAAATCTTCATCTGAATAGTTTGCACCAAACTCTGCTAATATATCCATGATAGCTTGCGTTGCTTCTAAGGTAACGTTCGACCTTACGGCGCTTCGTATGGTGAATTCACCGGTATATTTATCGCTAGAAAACGATGAACGAATGCCATAGGTGTAGCCTTTGTTTTCACGTAGTTCCTGCATAAGCTGTGAGGCGAAACCGCCCCCGCCTAAACGATAATTCATCACACTGACTTTATAAGCATCATCATGAGTAACATTCGGGGCGGAATGGCCGAAATAAAGCACTGACTGTTTAGCCCCAGGCACGTCATAGAAAAAGACTTGGGCGCTTTCTGGCAGCTTGGGCTCTGGTACCTTCGCAAAAGTAACATCTTTTGGTAACCATCGCGCATTAAGTGGCGCTAGGCTTTTTACAACGTCCTGTTGTTTGATGTCTCCCACAACATGGAACTTTGCCAATGACGGTGTGAAGTATTTCTCGTAATACTTCTTAACATCTTCGAGCGTTGTGTCATCTACAGTTTGCTTATCTCCAAGAACCGTTTGAGCAAACGGATGCGCCTCTCCGTAAAGCAGTGTTTTAAACTCAACCGATGCAATGGCATTAGGGTTCGCTTTTATTTGTTCAATCTGGTTGATTGTATCGTCTTTAGCTAATTCAAACTCTTGTTCATCAAAGCGAGGAGAAAGTATCACTTCAGTGACGAGCTGCATTAAGTCACTGTAGTGCTTAGACAATACCGTTCCGCTAATAGTAATGTCAGTTTCAGAAGCACTGGCCTCCAGAGAAGCGCCTAAAAGCTCAATTTCCTGCTCCAGCTGCTCGGGTGTTTTGTCCGCCGTACCTTTAAGCAAAGTTGCGGCAAGTAAATTGGCGGTTCCTGTTTTACCTTCTGAGTCTAGAAGCATGCCACCATCCAGCTTTAACTCAAACGCGACCAATGGCACTTCGTCATTAGCAATACCCGTTATTTTGATGCCAGACGACAGTGTATTTTGCCAAACCTTAGGTGGTGTAATTTCTATTGATTCACCATAAGCAGGCTCTTTCGTGCGATCAAACGATGACGGAGTACGTTCGTATTCAGCCGCAACTAACGCATCAAAGCTCTCTTCCGCCCCCGCGACAATTTGCTCCTCCACTACATTAGCTTCAGTAGAGCCGCTTAACACCAACTCTTGCTGCCCCTTAGGTACAAAGCTGGTGGCCACAAACGGTTTATCCTTGATATAGGTGCTATAAACACGCATTACATCTTGTTGTGAAACGCCCAGAATTTTCTGAACATCTTGGCTGATAAATTCAGCCCCGCCCGCAAAGATTTCGTATTGTGCCAATTGAAAACCTTTACCTAAGACGCTTGAAAGTCCTTGATAAAATTCTGTTTCTTGACCTGCTTTTATGCGCGCCAAATCCTTGGAAGAAATCCCGTCTTTCTCAAAACGGGCGAACGCTTCGTTAACTCCATCTGCAACAGTGTTTAAGTTCACGCCATTAAATGCCATAACCTGCAGCTGTAGCTGTCCAGCGATCTCAGCATCATAGCCATAAAGATAAACATCACTGGTGAGCTTCTTCTCGTCAACAAGCACCTTGTTCAGCGGAGCATTTTTGCCTTGGCTTAAGTACTGAGAAAGTACTTGAAGTGGATAATAGTCATCGTGATATTCAGGTACGGTTGGCCACACCATAGTTAAAAGTGGCGCTTGTGCAAAATTATCTATATGGAATCGTTTTTTAGTCTCATTGAGCTTCGCAGGTTGAGGCGGTAATTTGTTGATTTGCTCTCCCGCAGGAATTTCATCGAAATATTTTTTAACCCACGCTTTAGTTTGATTTACGTTAATATCACCCGCGATGGTAAGCACCACATTATTAGGTACATACCATTTTTTGAAAAACTCTTTCACGTCAGCAAGCGTTGCGTTTTGCAGATCATCTAACGACCCAATCACTTGCCAACTATAAGGATGCCCTTCAGGGTAAAGGTTTTTATCAATCACATATTGATTGTGACCATAAGGACGATTATCCACACTCTGGCGCTTTTCGTTTTTCACCACCTGCTTTTCTTTGGCGAGCACAGGGTCTGTTACGGTATTAATGAAAAATCCCAACTTATCGGCTTCAGCCCAGATCATTTTTTCTAAAGCATCAATGGGTACAGTTTGGAAGTAATTGGTACTATCACGACTCGTCGAGCCATTTGCACCTGAGCCGCCAATTTTCGCACTGAGTTTATCAAGACCGCCTTTTCCCAAGTTCTCTGATTCGAGAAAAAGTAAGTGTTCAAACAAGTGCGCAAAGCCTGTTCGCCCTTCTTTTTCTCTGGCTGAACCCACATGCGCAGTGAGGGCGACTGCAGCAACGGGATCAGACCTGTCAACGTGCAGTACAACGGTAAGCCCGTTATCCAGAGTAAAACGCTCGTAGTCCACGTTGAACAGTGACGTATTTAGGGAAGCAGTACTATTATCTGCATTAGTGGTTGTTTCGCTGGTTATATCGGAAGCAGTTCGTACATTTTGTGGATCATTGGTGTTATGCGTACACCCTGTCGAAACTGCACTTAATGTTATTACAGCAATTGCAGTGTACATTCTTGTTCGTTTGAATGTTTCAAGCATTATGTATGTTCTTTGCGAGTCAAAAATGTAACAAGTACCACAAGTGCACCACCAGTGCCATGACATTCCTTTTTCAGACATTTTAAGCATGCCTAAACGGGCGGCGTTCATCTTTTACAGAGTGAAATATAAACATATGATTTACATGAGTTTTATTGCTTTTTTTCAACGCTCAATACCCTGTAGCTAGAGCAACCTTAATTAGCTACCGACATAGTTCGTTACATTTTCCACACCTCAATTTTGAACAAATTAGGTAATTTACAATCTACATCTATTACACAAGCCATGTCGTGATAAAACTTTGATCCAACGAGCAATCTACGAAAAGTGAGAACCGAAGCCGTGTTAAATCTAAAACAGAGCGTTAAGAACAACCTGCCTTTCATTTTATTTATGGTTTTGCTTTTCTCGTTTCGAAGCAGTGTTGCTGATTGGTATTATGTCCCTACAGGCTCTATGGAGCCCACCATTCAAGTAGGCGACCGCGTAGTGGTTGATAAATCAGCCTACACGCTAGAACTGCCGTTCACAGACGTTGTTGTCGCGAAAACTGGTAACATCAATCGCGGTGACATTGTAATCATTGACAGTAATGCAGCTGATACCAGACTCATTAAACGTGTGGTTGCCATTGAAGGTGATAAGGTCAAATTAGAAAACAACGTTCTTTTTATCAATGGTGAAAAAGCAACGTTAAGCGTCAAAGGTCACAATCTTTATTCCGAGCAGATTTTAGGCCAAACACGAACCATAGCGCTTAACCCATTACCTAGCCCTGCGAAAAACTTTAATTTGATCACTGTGCCCAGAGATCACGTGCTGGCAATGGGGGATAATAGGAACAATAGCGTTGATTCTCGTTATTATGGCTTCATTCCAATTGAAGAAATTCAGGGCAAAGCCAACTCGGTTGCATTTTCACTAGATCCGGACGATATGTATTTACCGCGAAAAGACAGGCTTTTCACATCACTTCAGTAGGGCTGAACAATACCGTTACTTGCAAAAAGGCCAAGCTAGACCTTTACTTGCGTTCAATTTTTCGGCAAAAAAAATCTGGTCAGATCTGATAAAGCGGTGATATTCACGTATATGAAGAAAAATGTAGGAGCAATTGCATATACGTAAATTCTTACTAATGAATTACAAATAGCGGTCTTGTTCCTTATCAAATTCCCACTTCCTCAACACCAATTAACTAAGCCGCAACCCTTTATTTTTACGCTGTTTTTAGTTTAACTTCACGGCCGCTTAATCCCGCTTCACATTTAAAAAAGTAATACATGGTTTACACACTTTGTAACCAAGTGTCACATCTTTCGTGTTTTCCCCTATTGCAACTTAAGTATTAGGAGTGCTATTCATAATTTTGCAACATCATCGTGTTGCAAAAACACACAACAAGTAAAATGGAAATAAGGAAATAACAATGAAACAAGGTCGTAAAGTAAGTGCAATTGCAGTGGGATTAGCACTTTCAGGATTAACCTCTCTATCTCCTGCGTATGCACAGCAAGCTGACGAAGAAGCAGCCAACCTTGAACGAATTGCAGTCACCGGTTCTCGTATCAAACGTACAGATATGGAAGGCCCTTCACCTATTCAATCAATAGATGCAACAATGATTGAAGGCATGGGCTATGAAAACCTTCAACAATTACTCGAGCGTATGCCGGCCACAGGTGCGGGTACCTTCTCGACACGTAATAACAGCCAAGATTCAACAGCCAATGGCGCGGCAGCGGTATCCCTCAGAGGTATGGGACCAGATGCAACGCTTGTTCTAATAAACGGACGTCGCGTGGCAATAAGTGCCTTTGCTGAAAGTATCACTAACTCATTTGTTGATATTAACTCTATTCCTGTATCTGCCATCGAACGAATCGATATATTAAAAGATGGCGCTTCTGCGATTTACGGCTCAGACGCTGTTGCTGGTGTCGTAAACGTAGTACTGAAGAAAGACTACGAAGGTCTAGAGATTAATGCAGGTTATGGTGGTACAACAGGCCCAAGCTATGATGAGACCACCGCCAGTATTCTATGGGGCTCTCAAAGCGAAAAAAGCAGTGCTACAGTTATCATCGACTACTTCAACAACAGCACGCTTGGCGCTGACGAAATGGGCCGATTCGGAACAGCTAACCAATCACCTTATGGTGGTATGGACTTCCGTTCTTCACGAGGTTACCCAGGTTACTTCTATGTGGATGGCGTTAAAACTATCGACCCTGATTGTCCAGAAGATAGCGCAACGGCGTCTGGCAGCTGCTTGTTCGATTATGGCCCATTTGGTTTAACCATACCGGCTTCTGAGCGCGTAGGCTTTATTGGTCAGTTCGACTATAAAATTGGCGACGAAACCACAGCATTTATGGAAGTTGCAATGCAGCACAATACGTCTGAAGCAGGCGGTGCAGCAACACCTCTTGATGAAGATGCTGGTTTAACCGTTCCGGGTACTCATCCTGATAACCCGTTTGGACAAGACATTGAAATTGGTCGCTACCGCCCTGTTGACGCAGGTGCCCGTCGCTGGGATATCGAATCTGACACTCTTCGTTTAGTCGCAGGCCTTCGTGGCACGTTCAATGATTACGATTGGGAAGCATCTGTACAAAAAGGCCGCAGCCGTTCAGAACAAAGTGGTGATCAGTCACAAGGGTGGGTTCGCGTTGACTGGCTTCAGGAACAAATTAACCTTGGTAACTACAACCCGTTTGGTGGCGTTACTAACCCACAAAGTGTAATTGATGATATTACTACTAGCCTTGTGCGCCGTGGTGAATCTCGAATGACCAGCGTTGACGCTCACATTACCGGTGAAGCATTCAGCTTCGGCGACGATGTTGTCATGATGGCAGCAGGTGTTGAATATCGTGAAGAGCAAGTATCTGACGTTCCTGATGTTCAGTTCCAGCGCGGATTAATCTTCGGTACTGAATCAGTTTCTGCCTCTGCTGAACGCGACCAGTATGCTGCATATTTAGAGCTATCTATACCTTTAGCTGAACAGCTTGAGCTTCAACTAGCTGGCCGCTATGACCATTACAGTGACTTTGGTAGTACAACTAATCCTAAAATAGCATTACGTTGGGCGCCAAGTGATGAAGTAACCGTGCGCGGTTCATGGGCTCAGGGCTTTAGAGCACCGTCTCTTGCACAAGTTGGCCTTGGTCCATCACAGAAAAGTGTTTTCTTTGTAGACAAATATCGCTGTGATGCAACAGGTCAGGATTGTGAATCGTTGGATTACAATATCGAGTTTGCAGGTAACCCTAACTTGGATGCAGAAGAGTCAGAATCTTGGAACGTAGGTGTTATCTACGCACCTATTCAAGAATTAGGCCTGAGCATTGATGTATGGAGTATTACGCAGGATAACAAAATTGATGAGCAGCAATTCGGCTTAGTTTACGACGCGGAATGTAATAACCAAGACAGCACAATCTGTGTTCGATTAGATCCGCAGCCAGGCGAGTCATTAGGTGTAATTCAAAAGATTTTCAACACCTACCAAAACGTATCATCTCAAGAAGCGTCTGGTGTTGATTTCAGCGCCAACTACCGCATGGAGTTGCAAGAGTTCGGTAACGTACGCTTTAACCTTGATTGGTCTTACATGAACGAGTTCGAAAAAGACGGTCTTGAGTACACTGGCGAATATGGCTATCCAGAACACCGTTGGTTATTCGGCACAACCTGGTCTAAAGGTGCGTTCGATGCCAACTTGAACATTAGCTTTGTTGGTGAGTTTGAAGACACGCCTGACATTGATTTCGACGGTGTGTTGGACTTTGAAGAAAATACCTCGAGAACGGTTGATTCTCAAATGTTGGTAGACTTGCAGTTTGGTTACAACTACAGCGACAACCTTCGCCTTGTAATTGGTTCAAACAACTTGCTTGACGAAGAGCCTCCGTTTGCTATCGGTGATGGTGATGGTGACTTATACGGCTATGTAGGCGGCGTGCACAACCCACGTGGCCGCTTCGTATACTCTAAACTAACTTACCGCTTCTAAAAGCCTTTAAAACGAAAAAGCGCTCAACGGCATTGCTTAACAATGGCATGCCTTGAGCGCTTTTTTTCATTCATGTATTAACGTGTGTTTAGGAAAAAAGATATTCAAAGAGCACCGTAGTGAGCCATGCGAGAATCACAGGCAATACAATCATCACATAAACCATAACCTCCGAGCCTACTGTTTCAGAACGCCAAGCGTCCATCATCTTTACCTTAAATCTACTCTTCAGTAAAAAAGTGTAGAAAATTATTAGTATCAATAAAACTAGAGTTTTTAGCATATAATTTATCAACTAATTTCTATGTTCTGACTTGCTCTAAAACTACAGACTTCTAAAAGCGTATTTAATTTGCAAGGTTTATTCGTCTGTTGTTTCCTCATACTGCGAATCGACGGCATTACCAATTGCCCCCCCACCAACTCCTAACCCTATGGTTCCTGCTAATCTTCCTACACTGCCGATAGGGTTGAAAAAGCCAGTGCCAGCCCCTGCTAAACCAGCTGACCAAAGTGATTTAGAACTAGCGCCGCCGCCTCCAGCTATAGCCGCTCCATAAACCCCTCCAATAGCTCCAGCAAAAGCGCCTACAACGTTAGCGAGCCATGCCCCATTAACTTGCTCTAGCTCTTCTTGTGCAAGTTCATTTGAATGTAAATGTGTTTTGCTTTCCATGGTACTTCCTTATATTTAATAAATTTAAGACTTTTCCGACACTGTATATTTCCAAAGCGGAAACTGTGCCGACAAAGCCACTATATCTGTAAAGATAAGAAAAAAGACCTGTCCCACATGCCTGATTAACAGCTACCTTTAGTAGTTTGATGAAATTTAAATCTTGTTTCGCATTTAACTCTCTAGTCTCGCATATAAAAAATGCCAGCTAAGCTGGCATTTTTTATATATGTATTTACTTCTTTTGCAACGCTTACAATCCGAAATGAATGAGCACCAAATTACCTATTGCTGCACATAGCATAGCAAGGAAAGTCAGGATCATACCCGCGAAGCGCTGCCAGCTAACGCCTGAGTGACGACCTAAGCCATAGGCATGTAATACACGGCCAAATAACAGTGCGCTCCCCAATGCGTGAACAGCCCACACTTGGCCAGTATTAGCTTCAAAACACGCTATCATAATAAGGGTGATGGGTACGTACTCGCTAAAGTTGCCGTGCGCTCTAGTCAAACGACTCAGATCTTCATGGCCACCATCGCCAATTCCCACTTGATGGCGACGTCTGGCGCCAATGACTAAAAACGACAAATACAGGTAGCAAATACCCAGTAAGCTGGCGTAAAACGCCGTGATTGGCAAAACCATGGTCTACTCCACATGTTCTAGTTATATCGCGTTGTATTAATCAGCGCTTAATTCAACATTCATGGTTGTCATTAAACGTTATCCGCTAATAAGTTACAAGCAACAAAAAAGGCCGCCTAAGCGACCTTTTGTTGACGTTGTTGGCAATTAACCTAAACGTTCAGCAAGTTCAGCACTCACTTCTTCAACTGGGCGCGTACCGTCAAGCTTGTGGTACTCACAGTTTCCAGCTTCCGCTTCAGCGCTGTAGTAGTTCACAAGCGGCTTTGTTTGCTCATGGTAAATCGCAAGACGCTTGCGCACTGTTTCTTCTTTATCGTCATCACGAACGATTAGGTCATCGCCTGTTTCGTTGTCTTTACCTTCCACCTTTGGTGGGTTGTAAACAACGTGGTAAACGCGACCTGATGCAGGGTGTACACGACGGCCACCCATACGTTCTACGATTACATCATCAGGAACGTCAAACTCGATGCAATGATCAACAGTGACACCTGCTTCTTTCATTGCGTCAGCCTGAGGAATAGTGCGAGGGAAACCGTCTAACAAGAAACCGTCTTTACAGTCATCTTGTGCAATACGCTCTTTTACTAGGCCAATGATAATCTCATCAGATACTAGTTTGCCTTCATCCATTACACGCTTTGCTTCAAGGCCTAGCTCTGTACCTGCTTTAATTGCAGCACGAAGCATGTCGCCCGTTGAAATTTGTGGAATGCCATATTTGCCCATTAAAAACTGAGCTTGTGTGCCCTTACCCGCGCCAGGAGCGCCGAGAAGAATGATTCGCATGAGTGCGTTCTCCGCTTATGATTTTTAAACTTTTTACTTCGGGCACTTTACACATTCAACACTGGGGTGACAAGTGTAAGCAGTACCGTAAAGTTAATCTTAAGACTAATGGCGAATATATGTTCAGCTTATAGGCACTTTTGTAAATTTGCGCCTACACCCATTCAGTAACTCATCTTATTTAAGATGAATAAGCTAACTCTTAATATGATTAACTTGAAATTTTAGACCGCCAAAATATAGCACAATAAAATGGTTAAACTTACTTTTGTTAGTCGTAGAAATAAAAAAACGGGCATTACGCCCGTTTTTAAATGTAAACCTAATGGTTTATTGCTCTATTTAGCTAACTTCATTAGAAGCGTGTTCAAGTTCTGTACAAAACTAGATGGGTCTTTCAAGCTACCCTGTTCTGACAATGCAGCTTGGTCAAACAATACGCCTACCCACTGATTAAACAGCTCCTCATCTTGGGTATCTGCCAGCAGCTTCACCAAGCTATGCTCAGGGTTAAGCTCAAAGTGATACTTCACGTCTGGCACGGTCTGCCCTGCTGCCTGCATAAGCTTCATCATTTGCGTAGTCATGCCATTGTCATCTGCTACGATGACCGCAGGTGAATCTGTTAAGCGATGGGTAAATTTAACGTCTACAACCTTATCGCCAAGTGCAGTTTTAGCTCGCTCAAGAACACCTTCAACTTGCTTTTCTGCTTCTTCTTGCGCCTTCTTAGACTCTTCGTCTTCTAAGTCGCCTAAATCTAAGTTTCCTTTCGCAATTGAGACAAACTGCTTCTCGCTAAACTCAGTAAGGTGAGACATTAACCATTCGTCAATGCGCTCGCCCATCAATAGCACTTCAATTCCTTTCTTGCGGAAAATCTCAAGGTGAGGACTAGACTTGGCAGCTTGCAAGCTATCTGCTGTCACATAGTAAATCTTATCCTGGCCTTCTTTCATTCGCTCAATATAGTCAGCTAATGATACGGTTTGTGCATCAGACTCACCGTGTGTAGAAGAGAAGCGTAGCAAGCCAGCAATTTTTTCGCGGTTACTGAAATCTTCAGCCGGCCCTTCTTTTAACACGTTGCCGAATTCATTCCAGAACGACTGATATTTTTCATTGTCGTTCTTCGCCATTTTTTCAAGCATCTGTAATACGCGCTTAGTACAACCTTGGCGTAGCGCTTGCGTTATCTTATTGTCCTGTAGAATTTCACGAGACACGTTAAGCGGAAGATCATTGCTGTCTAGCAAACCTTTAACAAAACGTAGATAAGTAGGCATGAACTGTTCGGCGTCGTCCATAATGAAAACGCGTTGAACGTAAAGCTTAAGACCATGACTTTGGTCGCGATTCCACATATCAAACGGCGCTTTAGAAGGGATATACAATAAACTTGTATATTCTGTTTTACCCTCTACTTTGTTATGCGCCCATGCAAGCGGATCAGCAAAATCATGAGAGATATGCTTGTAGAATTCGTTATACTCGTCATCAGTAATCTCAGACTTTTCACGAGTCCAAAGCGCGGTGGCTTTGTTTACTACTTCCCATTCACCAGGCTGGCCTTCAATTTTTTCGCCATCAGGGCCTTCACTTTCAGGCACTTCATCTTTCCACATCTGCACAGGAATACTGATGTGATCAGAATACTTACTTACGATAGAGCGTAAACGCCATGCATCAGCAAATTCTTTTTCGTCTTCGCGTAGGTGAAGCGTAATCTCGGTGCCGCGTGTAGGCTTGTTGATTTCGGCAATAGTGAATTCACCTTCACCGTCTGAAATCCACTCAACACCTTGCGATGCATCTGCACCAGCAGCACGAGTTCGCACCGTTACTTTGTCAGCTACGATGAACGCAGAGTAAAAGCCAACACCGAACTGGCCAATGAGCTGTGAGTCTTTAGCGCTATCGCCAGAAAGTTTGCTAAAGAAGTCTTTAGTGCCTGACTTAGCAATTGTACCCAAGTTCGCAATGACTTCATCGCGAGTCATACCAATACCGTTATCGGTAATGGTGACGGTATTTGCTTCTTTATCGACGCTAAGCTTTACGTTTAACTCGCCATCGTTTTCGTAAAGACTGTCATTTTCTAGCGCACGAAAGCGTAACTTATCCGCAGCATCTGCCGCGTTTGACACTAACTCACGTAGAAAAATTTCTTTGTTTGAATACAAAGAGTGAATCATCAGATGAAGAAGCTGTTTTACTTCTGTTTGAAAACCGTGGGTTTCTTTTTGGGCTGCTTCAGCCATAATCCAATATCTCCTCGTTGAATGGATCACGTTTGATGTTAAACAGGTAAGGTCGCTCAACGCACTTTTCAACGTTTAGAACGAAAATTTATTTTTTATAAGGAGATTTATCTTCAATAAAGTTTGATGTTGAGTATTTTGTGGGCGAGCGATAAGAGAGAACGTGACGTAGGCCCGCCAGATGCAGACCCACGTTGAGTGTTTTAATTACTAAGAATGGGTATACCCCAATTTACAGTACTATAGTTTGCGGCGACCCGAAAATGCGTGGGTGAGAGTATTACCATCAATATACTCGAGCTCTCCCCCAACCGGCACGCCGTGGGCAATTCGAGACGCATCAACGTTATGACTCGCACAAAGTTGAGCGATATAATGTGCCGTGGCCTCCCCCTCTACTGTCGGGTTTGTGGCGAGGATAACTTCATTTATCCCACCTGCGGCAAGACGAGCCTCAAGCTCAGTAAGACCAATTTCTTCTGGCCCAACGCCGTCAATAGGAGACAAATGACCCATAAGCACAAAATACTGCCCCTTGTAACTTAAGGTTTGTTCGATTGCTAGTACGTCTTGTGGGCTTTCAACAATACATAACAAGCCACTTGCTTCTCTTTCAGGGTGACGACAAATGTCACATAGCTCGTCTTCAGTAAATGTTCTGCAGCGCTTACAATGATGAATATGCTCCATGGCATTGTGTAATACGTTGCTTAAATCAATTGCCCCAGTACGATTACGCTCTAATAGGTGGAATGCCATACGCTGAGCGCTCTTGTTGCCAACGCCGGGAAGACACGTTAGTGCCTGAATTAATTCTGAGAGTAGCGGACTGAACTTCATAGTATTTACTGCTTTGGTGCTTTTTCTTTTTGATTCGAGCTTTCGCGGTATTTAATCACGTTCCGCTTTGCTTGGTCGAGCTTAACTTCATAAATGTTGCCCCCAAATAACCCCTTGTACTCTTCATCGGTGAAAACCAGCGTGTTGTCGTCATAAAACGTCACTGCCTCTTTTTGTGTGACTACGCCTAAATCAATACGCGACACATCGCCACTGAAGAAGTTATCGCCTTCAAAATTTTCAAATAACCACAGGCTTGTTGAATCTAACAGCACCAGTTTAGTCCTATCAGGGCTTATTGCAGCCGATGTGATCCAGCATAACTTTTCAAGGGTGGTACAGGTTTTAAATTCGCCGATGAGCTGTGCGTCAAAGTTAGCGGCATGATCTCCCACCTTATACAACTTGGTGATGCCATCGAAGGGTTTTGTTCTATTTTTTGTAAACAGGTAGAGGTTACGCTTGTACTCTACGAACGCTTCCAAATCGTAGTTCTTGTCTTTCGGTTTTACTTTTCCTTTTCCCATTTCCGGGTAAGTAAACTTAATGATTTCTGCTTCTGTGGTATCGGTTTTTATGTCAATGGGGTTTTCAATTTTATAAATCGTTAACCAGCGTCGCTTGTTGTCATTGTTACCGAAGTCTCCTAAAAAGAAATGACCGAAACTGTTTTGTGTCATGTCTTCCCAGTCGACGTTTTTGGCATTTGCAACTGTAACTTCCCTCTCAATAGTTCCATCTTTATTGAGCATATAAAGGATAGGTCCATCGCCACTGTCGTTAATGGCCCAAAGCCTTTTGTATTTATCGTATTCTATACCTGAAATTTCCTTAAGCTTCGGGTCGACCGTTACTGTTTTCATTTTAAACAGGTCGTGAATACTCATAAAAAACAACACAGTTGCGATGGGTAGTAAAATAACCGTGGTGATAACTAAGCCTTTCCTTAGCACTACTAAAACCTCTATTTTAACGAGTTAACTTTCGCGATTAGCGGTTAACTGAACACGTTGAGTTTTCTGAAAGATAAAAAACGCAATGATACAACGATCATTCAACTATTTGGGACACTTTTTCTACGGAACAACGGTTAAATGAGATTTTACAGTTAATGTCGATGAGTTGGGCATGCGCTCAATATTTGTAAGCTGTGTATCAGCCCATAATTATCAACGTATCATGCTGAAAACAAGCCTAACCTTTATCAGTAAGTAGACGTTGACGTCCATCTTTATTGAATACGGTTTCATCGTGCTTTATGAATTTTTCAATGATTGACTGCTCATGGTCAGTAAATGCAGTTTCAAAATTTTGATGACCAACGCTCACTGTAGCTTTTTGCCCATTTGCTAACTTTTCGTTAGCCAGCGCTAACTGACTAATGAAATCATTTAACGATATCCGATTGTATGTAAAGATCCTGGGCTTACTCAATGATGCAGGTGTGAGTAAGTCATCATGTTCAAGCATAAAGGCGTGTTTGAAAATTGCTTGAGACTTTGTGAAGCAGGCAGTAGGGCTGCGCAGAGTAGCAGCTTCTGGAAGCGCTTTAATACGGATGCTCTGACAATTGTCTGCGGTTTGCCAAGTTACACCACACACACTAACACTAAATGCATCCACCTGATTAGCAGTTTCCTTTCGCGCTAGCGTTGAGACGGTATCCAATGCTTGAAGCTCAGCAAGAACTTGAGGTAAAGACGTCATTGAGAGCTTTTCAATTGTTATCTTTCCCGCGTTGGACTGATAAGTGAGCTTCAGCGTGTTCTCTAGATAGTAGACTTGGCCTGTGTCCTTCCAAAGGGATACAGCGGTATTATTGATAGATGGGTTTTCGACGGCACAATCACGTTGGGCCTGAAAGCGTTTTAACATTTTTGCTAACACAGCGTCCCCCCTCATTTCGAACTGCCACATTCTATTATTTGTGTTCCTTTGCTATGCGCAAGCTAAATGACTGAATGTGACAGTGTTTTAATGTTACGGAAGAAAGGCCTGGTTGAACTATTGCTAAAAATACTTATTTAAAACTGATAGCACGTTAGATTTTACGTGCGTATACCGACACCACAAACGTTAATGATAACTATTATCACATTGTAAAGTGTGCGAGAATGGCAGCATGGCTTGATGACTAAGTAAGTAGGAAAACGAATGCGAAATCTTATAAACGCAACCGTAACCCAAGTTCACCATTGGAATGACACTCTGTTTAGTTTCAAAACAACGAGAGAATCATCTTTTCGTTTTGAAAGTGGTCAATTCGTTATGATTGGTCTTGAAGTAGATGGTAGGCCACTGATGAGGGCCTACAGCATCGCAAGCCCAAATTATGATGAGGAATTGGAATTTTTTAGTATTAAGGTGCCAGATGGTGCGCTTACTTCTCGCCTTCAAAATATAGAACCTGGTGACCAGGTAATGATTAATGTTAGGCCTACAGGTACGCTCGTGCCTGGTTTCTTGTTACCCGGAAAACATCTTTATTTGCTCAGCACTGGTACAGGTCTAGCACCATTTATGAGTATTATCAGAGATCCTTTCATTTATGAAAGCTTTGAAAAAATTATATTAGTTCACGGAACGCGGTGGCGCTCTGAACTTGCCTATCAAGACGAAATTGAGCACCAACTTCCTAACAACCCTTATTTCGGTGACGAAGTGCATGAGAAACTCATTTACTATCCTACTGTTACGAGAGAAAGTTATGAGAAAAACGGTATCGCTCATGAAGGACGGATAACGAAGCTAATTGAAAGCGGAAAGTTGCTGGATGATATAGGTATGCCTGAATTAGACACTGAAAATGACAGATTCATGCTATGTGGCAACGACAACATGCTACAAGACCTTATGTCTATGCTAGACGGCAAGGGCTTCTCGAAAGCTAACTCGCGTCGTCAGGGGCATTACGTAATTGAACAAGCATTTATAGAAAAGTAATGCGCAACGCATTTGCCTGACCATCGGCAACATTTTAAGTTTTCAATAAAAATCGCCGGCGTGTTGCCGGCGACTTTCTATGATTTCACTCGCAAAACACTTGCAAGCTGTATCGCTTCTAGCTTTACATAATTATTTAAAACGGCATTTTGAAGCCAGGAGGTAATGGCATTCCGCCAGTTACATCACCCATCTTCTCTTTGCTAGTTTCTTGAACTCGACGTACCGCGTCGTTAAATGCTGCAGCAACCAAATCTTCAACCATATCTTTGTCGTCGTCCATCAATGACTCATCAATGTCTACACGACGCACGTTGTGGTTGCACGTCATGGTTACTTTAACCATGCCTGCACCCGCTTCACCTGTTACTTCAATTTTGGCTAGGTCGTCTTGTGCTTTTTGCATGCGCTCTTGCATTTGCTGCGCCTGCTTCATAATATTGCCCATTCCACCTTTAAACATAATTTTTGTCTCGCTTCGTTTTGGTGTTAATAATTCTGCTATCGCGCTTTAACCGAATCGGTTAGCACTGACGCATCGAAAGTCGATAGCAATGCTTGAATTGTATCGTCGGTTTTAATCACCGAGTGTGCATGCGCATGGCGCATGGCATGAATCTCTTGTTGTAACGCAAAAGGTGTAGATGCTGGTTCACCTAACGTGATATTTACTTCAACGTTTTCACCCAACCCATGATGAATTGCATCAACCAATTGCTTTTTCGCACTATCATTTAATAAATGCGTCTGACTATGGTCAATTTCAAGGGACACTTGATTGCCCGCTCGAGAAAATGATGCGTGCAGCACCAATTGTTTGAGTAGACCAGCAACTGGCATTTGCTCAACTAGATTGCTCCATTCGTCAATTTGGCTAGCGTGAGTTAATTTGCTTCCGTCATTTAAGTACGCTTTTAACTGCCCGTCATAGGTACTGCTCAGCGGCGTATCAAAATTTAGAGCATCCCGCGCAAAAGACCGATCTCCCGCACTTTCCATCTGCTCAGGGGCACTATCGTAATTCGAACTGCTATCAGAGGGAGTTTCAACATAGTCAGCACCTTCAACGTGTTGAGGTGGGTGATTATCGTAATCAGTAGCCCAAGGTGGCATATCCTCAACCGGTGTTTCCGAGTTTGATTGCACCTCAGATTCGTCATTTGAAAAAGGCATATCCTCTTCAAATTCATCAAGCGAGAAATCGCTCGTGTTGTTTGAGCTAGAATGACTCTTTTCTGACTCGCTAGTATGCATAGTGTCAGAAGAATGCGCGTGAGTATTACCTAAAAACGAGCCTGAATTTGTACTTTCCAGTTGAGTAGTGTCACCTCGCGCAACACTATTATCTTTATGTTCTGAGCCGCTATCTATACGCTCCGGGGTGTTCTCTCTAAGCTCTGGGCTATTATTTAGAGGCTTAGGGCTACTATTTAGAGGCTCAGGGCTATGGTCTTGCAGCTCAAGGCTGTCTTCATGCCCAACGGGGTTTAAATCACCACTCTTGATTTCGTTATCAGCGTTAGCCTGCCCTGCACTATTATCGCTACCCTTGTTAACTCCATGTGCAGTTTGTGCAGTACTCAAAGCCTCGGCTTTACTTCTGGTAAAGCGCGCTTGAATATCACTTGCACTTTCGGTCTTAGCATTTGCTGCGCTGGTACTTTTTGCCTCTGCGTCTTGTGCTTTTCTTTGCTTTAACTTTTGACGAAGTGCCAACATATCAGCCGTAGAGGTAAGCTGCTCTTCAGCGGTTAATGAGGACGGTTCGTTCTCGTGCGCCAACGACTCGCTGTTTTTATCAGAGCCTTTGGCGTTATGAGAGCCCTCAGCGTTATGAAAACCTTCAGCGTCATAAGAGCCCTCAGCGTTATGAAAACCCTCAGCGCTTTGAAAACCTTCAAAACCTAAGGAACCATCATCTTCTGACGGAGGTGGCATATCGTCCATGTACGCATCTAACGGAGGTCCATCGAAATATTGCGCTGCTTCGTTATGGGGCGCACTGACTTCACTTGGCGTTGGTTCAAGCTCTGCAGCAACGCTTTCTGTTTGTACCGCTTGTTCCGCGGTGTTTTCTACGGGTAGTTCTTCAATAGACGAAGTTGGAGCTGGCTTTACGGATTCATCATCATGTGAAGCATCACGCTCAAGTGCTGTAGTTTGAGTTGTCGTTGCACCTGACTCTGCATGAGGTAGCGCCGACAGAGTATCACTTCCACTCAACTCGCTTTCATCAGCGGCTGCATGTTCCTGCTCTTGCTGTGATTCAAATGGAGACGTAGATTGTTCTTGCTGCTCTTTTTCGATTATTGATGTAGCAAGTGAGTCTGGGGTAGATGGCGCACTTTCTAACGACTGTTCAGAGGTAGATTCAACCGATAGATGTGAAGGCGTCTCCTCCTGCACATTGGTTGCAGAAGTTTCGCTTAACGGCGTTTCCTCCTGCTTACCGACGTTTCCCGGGCCACCACTGGAAGAAGCATGATCTACAGGTAAACTATGCTCACTCCTCCCGTTTTCAATTTCACTTGCCGTGTCGTCGATGGGGGTATTTGGAGCAAACGACATCATTCGCATCAATGTCATTTCAAACGCACTTTTTCCATCCGCAGCAAACGGTAAGTCTTTTCTTCCTTGCAGTGCAATCTGATAAAGCAGCTGCACTTGCTCAGCTGGAATAGTTTTCGCTAATTGAAATATCGCTTTAGCCGATGTGGTTTCTAGCTTACATGCTTCAGGCACCCATTGCGTTAATGCTATTTGGTGCAGCAGGCTAGCCAATTCGCTGTGTACGTTGTCATAATCGGGGGCTTGCTCTGCGATGTCATTGACCAACTGCAATACATCAGCAGGACTTTTACTTACCACAGCATGAACCACTTTAAGCAACTGGTTCTTGTCCATCAGCCCCAGCATATCGGTTACCACCGATGCCAGCACTTGATTTCCACCCTGTGCAATCGCTTGGTCAGTTAAACTCAGCGCATCACGCATACTGCCTTGGGCGGCTCTTGCCAAAAGCGCTAGCGCTTGTGGCTCAAAAGGCAGCTGTTCATGCTGCAAAATATGCTGTAGCTGTCCAACAATCTGCTCCCGAGACATAGCTTTCAAGTTAAACTGCAAGCAACGGGATAAGATGGTTATTGGAAGCTTTTGAGGATCGGTGGTCGCCAGTAAGAACTTAACGTGTGGGGGTGGCTCTTCCAGCGTTTTTAACAGGGCATTAAAGCTGTGTTTTGAAAGCATGTGTACCTCATCGATAAGGTACACTTTGTAACGCCCGCGAGTGGGCTTGTATTGCACGTTATCAAGAAGCTCGCGAGTATCCTCAACTTTGGTTCTTGATGCAGCGTCAATCTCTAACAAATCAACGTAGTTCCCCTGCTCTATCTCTTTACAGGTGTTACATTGACCGCAAGGGTTTGCCCCTTGTCCTTCTTCGCAGTTAAGGCTTTTCGAAAAAATACGTGCAATGGTAGTTTTACCTACGCCTCGCGTACCTGTAAACAGATAAGCGTGGTGTAGACGATCGTTATCCAAAGCATTTGAAATGGCAGAGACAACATGTTCCTGACCCACAAGTTCACTGAACTTGCCCGGTCGCCACTTCCTTGCTAGTACCTGATAACTCATTATTACGTATTTCGCCTTTTGCTAGTTATGCTTTATAGCGATTATTCGCCTTCAAACTCACAAATAGAGTAGCTTTCTATATCAAGCGTACTCAATTTCTTCTCGCCACCTAGGTCCGGTAAGTTAATAACAAAACCTGCATGGTTTACTTCACCGCCTAGTGAACGAATTAGTTTCGCAGAAGCGGCTATCGTTCCACCAGTTGCAAGTAAATCGTCAATAAGAAGGACTTTATCACCTGGCTCAATGGCATCTTTATGGATTTCCAATGTATCCATGCCATATTCAAGCTCGTAGCTCTCGCTAACTACTTCACGAGGAAGTTTGTTGGGTTTTCTCACTGGAACAAAACCAATGCCCATTTCGATGGCCAATGGCGCACCAAAAAGGAACCCGCGTGCTTCAGTACCTGCTATCTTGGTAAATCCCATACCTTGATACTTTTCTACAAGTAACGAGATACAGCTACTAAATGCTTTGTGATCTTCTAAAACGCTGGTCACATCTCTAAATAAAATACCTGGCTTTGGATAGTCAGGTACGGTTTTCACTACTGATTTAATATATTCTGCAGTCACAATTATGCCTTGAATGTCTGCGTTATAACCAGAAGGTGAACCAGCCGGCGATGATATGCATCAACGGGAACGCGATTAGAGTTACTAGCGATGCTAGAAAGTACCACTTGTTATAGACTTCTTTGAAATCTGAATTGTCAGCCATTTGCACTACCTAAACAATTTTGTGAACAAAAAAATGGTGCTAAATGTTAATCGAAAGCAAGCCCGATTGACAGCGCTAATATGATCGATCGCTCACTTTCAGACCAGATCCTGGCGAAAGTTTAAAATAAAGCAGGTAAATAGTAATGGTTACTTAGGATACTGGAAGCAGTATTCCTTTTTGTAACATGTCAGTGAGGGTCTGGTTCATACCATTTATAAGCACGTTTGAAGGAATTTGGGGAAGTTGTTGACACAACGACTCAGCTAATTGTTCTATTTCCATTCCCAGTTCATTTTGTTCCAGCGTGTTGACTAAAATAGCCGTCACCGGATTAACATGAGCAAATTGAACGTCAAACTCACGGTCTCTGTAAACAACGTAGAACTGCTGTTCTTCGGCAGGTTGCTCTGGGATATAATCCTCACCAATTAGATGGACTTCGAACTGATATGCCGCCAACGAGGCATACGGTGACACTCTAATGGCGGAAACATTGTTTTCTTGCTGATAGAACTCAACATTATCTTCATTTTTTCTGATACTAACGTCAAGCTCAAGCCACTCATAGTGAGCAAGCTCCGCAGCAAAGTCAGGCAGAGTAATATCGAAGTTTGGCTCTGTTGAAAGGTACTCAACGAACTCTTTACTTATTTCAGCAAAATAAGGAGAGCGGCATTCGTGCTCAATAAAAAACTGACGCACAATACTCTCCCATCCTTTTTCACCATACTGTTTTACCACAATAGATTTTAAAACGGGAAAACCGGTACTGACGAAATTATCGATGTTGTTAAAAAACAGGGATTGATAGATTTTCATCCGACGAATGTGATCAGCGTCGCTATCACAAAATGTCTGTGGGTCTTTGATCGCATCAACGAACGTTTTTTGAGTGGTTTGAAATGACTGAGTCACGCAACACTTCCTTCAACGTTTGATGCTCGAAGAGCTTCGCATTTTGCTTGAATTTGCTTAATTTTCTTCACTTCCGCTAATAATTCGCTTAACGGGGGAATATTAAAATCACGCTCTAGCAAAGTTGGAAATACGCCGTGAGTAAGGTAAGCGTGCTCCAACAGCGCCCAAACTGGCTCAATGACATCAGCCCCGTGAGTATCAACTTTCAAATCCTCTGCTTCATCATAATGACCAGCAATATGTCCATATACTATTTTGTCTGAGGGCAAGCCGTTAATAAACGCTTTCGCATCGTATTTATGGTTGATACTGTTCACGTAAACATTGTTTACGTCGAGAAGCATCTTGCAACCCGATTCATTTAGTATGCTCTTGGTAAATTCGAGCTCATCCATCTCTTGGCCTGGCGCAATGTAATAAGAGACATTTTCTAAGACCAGCGGTCGTTCAATGATATCTTGAATTTGAACAATTCGAGATACTACGTGCTTAATCGCGTCTTCAGTAAAAGGAATTGGCATCAGATCGTACATATGCCCGTTGCCAGAACAAAAGCTTAAGTGCTCGCTATACAATGCAATATTGTTTGCATCTAAAAATCGCTTAACGGTTTTTACAAACTCGACATCTAGTTTGTCGCTACTTCCGATAGACAAAGATAAACCATGAGTTGTAAAGGGAGCTTGCGAAGACGCTTGCTGAAATTGTTCTTGGTACTTCCCACCAAGTGGGATCCAATTTTCAGGGGCTACTTCCCAAAAATCGACTTCAGATGGCAATGTAGGTAAAAGCGCTTTTAGCATTTCCCGACGAAACCCAAGACCTGCGCCACAGATGTTTTTCATATCTTCCCCTTTACCGCATGGGATTGCACAATAGTAACGTACGTTACTAGACAAAAAAGGCCATCATTCGACAGCCATTTTTTGCTAAGCGTAACTCGTGTAGCCTTCATCATTCTTTTTCAAGCTACACGATGTTTTTTGAATGGCGGTTACATGCTACCGCATTTACCTTCGCCGCACTTGCCTTCTTTACCAGCTTTCTTATCGCCGCCACATTTACCTTCGCCGCACTTGCCTTCTTTGTCAGCTTTCTTGTCGCCGCCGCACTTACCTTCGCCGCACTTGCCTTCTTTGTCAGCTTTCTTGTCGCCGCCGCACTTACCTTCGCCACACTTGCCTTCTTTTTCAGCTTTCTTGTCGCCGCCGCACTTACCTTCTCCGCACTTGCCTTCTTTCTCTGCTTTGTCGCCGCCACATTTTCCTTCGCCACACTTGCCTTCCGCAGCGAATTGGCTGTAACCAGATTCTAATGCTTGCATACCAAATGGATTTACATCTGCTACTGCAACCGTTGACGCCAAAGAGCCAATTACAACTGCACCCAACGCTGTCGCTACTGATGATTTTTTGATTTGTTTCATTGATGTACCCTCAATAATATTAGTCATGTTTGACGTACAGTAAGCACGTGTACTTTAAAAGACCCTGTGGGCTTAAAGGATATTTCACAAAAATTAATTTTTTTACAATTAATTTTTATGACATTGATATTAAAAGGTTTTATATTAACAAAAGTGCATCTGCATACTTTTACAATAAGTTAACAGAAAAAGTTAAGTACAGTACCTACAAAAAGTACAGGGTAAACGCGGTGAAGCAACAATTTTATCTAGGTCAATGGCAAGTCGATGTAACCAGCAATACTCTATCTCTCGGCAAGCTTAAGAGGACTATAGAGCCGAAAACCATGGATGTTCTGCTGCTGTTGTGCCAGCAAAAAGGAGAAGTAGTATCCTCTGACGAGATCGTTGCTCAGTGCTGGCCTAAACATATTTGTTCACTGCCTCGAAATTTAGCTTTATACAAAAGCGTATCAGCCGCTTGCAACAGCTAAGTTATGATCTCATAACAAAGATTTTCATTCGTTGCCACTCCCATATTAACAGTGAGCTTTTTATTCGACACGAGTATGAGGTGCCTGACACTGAGTGGGGCACGGAGCCACTCGATTCGTATAGGCAATAGTTGTGCAGCTTGGTAAGGAAAGAGTTATTTATTCGCACTTCGATAGGATTCTAATATTGTAGAGTCGCTTATATGTGTAGTAACTAGATTCAAACTATCAACAAGTTCATCTTTGTACCTGCTGTGATTTGAAACTGCAAAATAGGAAGGTACGGTCAATTTGTCTGAAATACTTACCTCAACCAATCGACTACCTAAGGACTCTGTATAAAATTGATAGGGTTGTTTGTAGCTAATTAGATAAGACGTTCTTCCAACATCAAAAAGGTGAATTGCGTCGCTACTTGTCGGCATATCAAAAAATTCGAAACCTTCTTGCTTAAGTGCCTGTCGAATACCTAAATAGTCATAGCCGCGAATTGCCGAAATTGACTTATCATCCGCAAGTTGTCCGTTATGTAGAAGTACAATAGATAAGTAAACAAATGGAGCGTCTATAAATGTAGCGTTCTGGTCTAACGCTGAAGTACCTCTGACATTAATTGTGACATCGACCTTCCCGGTCTTCACACGTTCAAACAAACGGGCCGGAGGCATGCATTCAACTAATACGTGATAATTCATTTTAGCCAATATAGCTACAGTTGCATCTATCGCTACACCATGGCAACGCGAAGAGTCGGGTTCTTTAATCACTAATGGTGGGAACTCAACAACACCAAGCGTAATAGACTTTTCTGTTTTTAAATTTTCTTCAGAGCTTGCGCAATACGCCCAAGAAATAAGAATTAAGCAATAACCTAAAAGAACCTTACGTTTCACATTTTTACCGATTTATTCACTGATAAATTATTTATATAGGATTTTGTGAATAAATTATAGGAAGGAGATGTTATTACTAGATCTCTCCCAGTCAAAATATGCTTACAGCACAAGCACACAAGAAATGGGGTCAGAGTACATTTCACTGATTTAGCGGCACTGGGGGGTAAGGGAATGACTATGTTCTGATGTTTAAAGCAATAAAGTACTCTGACCCCAATTTGAGGTTTTGCTGAGGGGATTGGGGATTAATGTACTCTGACCCCATTATTTTTCTTTCTTCCAAACGCAAAAAACCCGCCGTTAGGCGGGTTTCTTTAATTGGGACCTGGCAGTGTCCTACTCTCACATGGGGAAACCCCACACTACCATCGGCGCTAATACGTTTCACTTCTGAGTTCGGAATGGAGTCAGGTGGTAC
>NZ_JAKREZ010000071.1:0-4393 GCF_022348345.1 Alteromonas sp. CNT1-28
ACTGGCGTCAGGCGATGAGTCGTTTTATTATCGAGTTCGAGGAACGCCTCGAAAAGCATATTAACTAATGGCAGTTACACAGAATCTGTTACAGGCTCTTTTGATAAGTTCACCGACGACGTACTTCCCGCTATCCAAGAACCGTTATTAGAAACACATAGTTTCATTATTTATGCCGGCGCAGTTGACGTAAATGGTTACTTTCCTACCCACAACAAGAAGTTTAGTCAGCCCCTTACTGGTAATTACGATACGGATTTAGCAAATAACAGAACGAAACGGATATTCGATGACAAAACCGGAAGTCGTTGTGGCAGCAATACCTCTACTTTCTTGCTACAAACTTACAAACGAGATACTGGTGAGGTCATGCATGATCTATCTGCACCGATATATGTGAACGGTAAACATTGGGGAGGGTTTCGTATTGGTTATAAAGCCAAAGAGCAGTAAGTTCTCTGTATTTACGTATAAGCGCTAGCTTCCGTTTTCTCACTTTAACGAATGAAAGTGGTAATGCTCTAGCGCTTAGCAATATTGGCAACAATATTATTCCTTCTTTGCGCTTTTATTTGCTGCTTCGTTACCCTACCATTAGCGAATTGTTCGCAGTTCGTAAAACTCTATGCCTTCACTACAACCATACAGCACATTTGGCCTCGCCGCTTCTTGTGATTCTATCCAGTCGTTTAGCGACATTACTTCATTCCTGTCTATCTTCAAAACTTCTAAAAACAATAACAAAGCCATTTATATATTAGGCGGTGGAAGCAATTCAGTCTTCACTGACGACTTTGACGGTACAATTCTGGTTAACGAGATTAAGGGAATAAGCCATTTTGATACTGAAAGTCACCACTACTTACGGGTAGGTGCAGGTGAAAACTGGCATGACTTCGTCACTTTGTGTATGAAAGAGAAGTGGTATGGTTTCGAAAATCTCGCCTTAATACCTGGCTCAGTAGGCGCATGCCCAATTCAGAATATTGGTGCGTACGGACGAGAAGTGAATACGTTAATCGACAAAGTAGAGTGTGTATTTCTTGAAACCGGCGAGCAGGTATTGTTGGGCAATGAAGACTGTCAATTTGGCTATAGAGACAGTGTGTTCAAGCATGCACTAGCGAACAAAGTGCTAATCACTCATGTAAACTTTAAACTGCCCAAGCACTACGAACTCGAGACCAGCTATGGCGAACTAGCGGCACTCACTGAGCCTACACCAGAAAAGGTGTATAGTAAGGTAATAGAAATTAGGAAGAGCAAACTTCCCGATCCTGCCGAGCTAGGCAATGCAGGAAGTTTCTTCAAAAACCCAGTGGTTTCAAAAGCAGTGTTTCAAGCGATTGCACAAGAGTATGATTCAGTGCCCCATTTTGCGGTGCACGGAGGTGTTGAGCTGCCAGCCACTGAAAAAGAACAAATAAAAATTCCTGCCGCGTGGCTTATCGACCAGGCAGGATTTAAGGGCAAGACTTTGAATAAAGTACGATGCCACCCTACACAGCCATTGGTACTTACTAACTTAGGTGGTGCCACCGGAAACGATGTAATAACCATGGCAAAAGATATCATAGCAAGCGTACAGGGTAAGTTCGGCATACAGCTTGAGCCAGAAGTGCGCTTATTAGGAAGCAAAGGACTTATTTCGCTATGAGACAAGCATCAAAAGCTATAAGAAAACATATACTCGCTTTGTTGTCCGACGGCCAGTTTCACTCAGGGGAAACCATTGCACAGCAAGTGGGCCTTTCGCGCACAGCAGTTGCAGGCCATATTTCCCAACTCGCCGATTGGGGATTAGATGTATTTAAAGTAAAAGGTAAAGGCTACCGTTTAGAACGAGGGTTTCCATTGTTAAGCGCCGACAGCATTAAACGTCATTTAGGCAATACAAAACGAGCGGTTATTGATGTGGAGTCGGTATTACCTTCCACCAATACGGAAATGAAGAAGCGTATTGCCAGCAAACGAGAAGATCTTGAAAACGGCGATGTCGTTTTTGCTGAAATTCAGACCGATGGACGCGGTCGACACGGCCGTTCATGGTTAGCGCCAGTTGGCGGAAGCTTAACTTTTTCTATGTACTGGTCTTTTCCCGACGGTTATCAAAGCATGGCAGGACTTTCTTTATTGGTAGGCTTGGCAGTTTGCGATGCACTTAAAGAATTTGGCGTAGAAGACGCCGAGCTTAAATGGCCGAATGACATTTATTTGCAAGGTAAAAAGCTTGCGGGCGTACTTATTGAAGTAGAAGGGCAAATAGGCGCTACGGCGCATAGTGTTATCGGCATAGGTTTGAATGTTTGCGTACCCGATAATCAGTACGATGTTGGTCAGCCTCATAGCGATCTTGCGTCATATTTGGGCACTATCCCAAATAGAAATGCATTGGCGGCAGAAATAATTAAATCGCTTTGGTCTTATTTACCTAAATTTACCCAGCAGGGCTTCGGGCCATTCACAGCATATTGGGAAGCGCTCGACTTATACGCCGATAAACGCATTGTTTTACAAATGGGTGAGAAGCGTTTTTCCGGAATTGATAGGGGAGTGGACGCCAGCGGCGCGCTTCTTGTTGAAACGCAAGACGGTATTACCCGTTTCCACGGCGGCGAAGTTAGCCTTAGAGGCAATTAACTTTTTATTTTTGTTTTGCTTTATAGCTGAGCTACGAAGATTTTGACCATTTTTATAATAAAAGTACTTCGTAGTTCATCTTTGTGATTTTTAAATAGCATTTTATCCGTTCGTTTTACGCATTGCTTTGCGATTGAAACCAAAAATATGAACAACATTGAAGAAAACCACGTCATATTAGTGGATATCGGTAACACCCGAATAAAATATTCACTGCTTTGTCACGCAGAAGAAGAGCCTAATGCGTGCGAAGATTCCAATTCTCTTTTCTCTTTTATTGATTCTCAGAAAAAAATTTCCCATTTATATATAGCTTCAGTAAGAAATCAGGAGCTGGTTGATGAAATATCCGCCATGTGTAACGAGCGAAATATTATTTTTGTAGAAAAGCACACCGAGAAAGAAGCCTTCGGCATAAAAAATAGTTACGCGAATGTTCAAAAAATGGGCGTTGATAGATGGCTTGCCATGATCTGCGCTGCAGAAAAATCAAATAAAGCATTTTTTGTTATGGATGTAGGTACGGCAATAACGGTTGATTTTGTGGTAGATGGTCAACATTTAGGCGGTTGGATCGTGCCTGGTTTTCAAGTAATGCGTAATGCATTGGTTGCTTCAACTAAAAAAGTGTTCGCGAATGATGAAATTCCGACCACCTTTGGCGTGGGGACCGATACAGAAGATTGTGTGGCAACAGGGTGTCATGCTGCCCTATATGGTGTTTATTTGAGCGCGGTTGATTACATATCAAGCAAACAAGCCGAATTTGACATAATTTTAGGGGGTGGAGACAAAAAAGTGTTTGCATTCTTAAAATCTGCTGATAACATGCGCCTCGCTCATTTGGTGATGCAGGGTCTTGCCCGCTACGCTCGAAGTGAACTTCTAAAGGGAACATCGACGTAAGTTTTTGATTAGTTGAAAAATTGGTCAAAAAAGAAAATTGAAAAATTTTCAAAAAGACACTTGCACAGAGTTAAACAATACTCTAGAATGCGCACCCACTTGATGTAGTGCCGACTTAGCTCAGTTGGTAGAGCAACTGACTTGTAATCAGTAGGTCGCCAGTTCGATTCCGGCAGTCGGCACCATCAATCTGGAGGGGTACCCAAGCGGTCAACGGGAGCAGACTGTAAATCTGCCGGCTCAGCCTTCGCAGGTTCGAATCCTGCCCCCTCCACCACTTTCTCTATGAGGTGGCCAGAGAATTAGGATTGCGGGCATCGTATAATGGCTATTACCTCAGCCTTCCAAGCTGATGATGCGGGTTCGATTCCCGCTGCCCGCTCCAAATCAGTGCTGATATAGCTCAGTTGGTAGAGCGCACCCTTGGTAAGGGTGAGGTCGGCAGTTCAAATCTGCCTATCAGCACCAGTTTATTTCTCCCCAGCTCATGTAAAATTTCTAAATTTTTTAATGTAACTTTGCTGGGATAATAGAAATGGCAAAAGAAAAGTTTGAACGTACGAAACCCCACGTAAACGTGGGTACAATCGGCCACGTTGACCACGGTAAAACTACCCTAACTGCAGCTATCACTACAGTTCTTTCTAAAACTTACGGCGGTAACGCACAGGCTTTCGATCAAATCGATAACGCGCCTGAAGAGAAAGCACGTGGTATCACCATTTCTACTTCACACGTAGAATATGACACTCCTACTCGTCACTACGCACACGTAGACTGCCCAGGACACGCTGATTACGTTAAAAACATGATCACTGGTGCTGCTCAGATGGACGGTGGTATCCTA
>NZ_JAKREZ010000072.1:0-3679 GCF_022348345.1 Alteromonas sp. CNT1-28
GTGGGGACTTTGGGGTTAGCATGGTGAACACTCCGAATTTCACTATGCCTATTAGATCAAAGCCCCAGACTTTCGTCTAGGGCTTTTTCAACAGTCTGCGGCGCTAATAAGCGCCGTTTTTATCATTGCTCAATATTACGTAAATTACATTTTGTACGCTACGGTAACGTAACCGAAGCGGCCAATGTTGTCGTACGCGCCGTCTATTGAACCCGTGCCTGTCGTGCCTGTCGGTAGCGCACGGTTAAACAGGTTATCAATACCCACGGTTAGGCTAACACCGTTAGCAAAGTTGTAACCCGCGGTCATGTCAGTCACAGCGTATGAAGGCAGTTCCATACGGTTGCTCGGATTTGGGTTACGCGCTAACTCTTGGTTGTCGTAAAGGCTTGAACGTTCTAGGTAGCGAGTTTTCCAGCTTGCTTCCCAATCACCACGGCTATAGTTGATGGTGAATACACCCTGCCAATCAGATTCTCCTGCCGTACCTGCGTACTGATAGAATACTTCAGGGTTATCTTGGAATGGGAATTCTTTGCGGTCTTTTAGGTAAGTCGCAATCAAGCTAGTACGGAATGCACCTTCTAGCGCGTCGAAATCATATCCTAGTTCGAAGTCGATACCCTTGGCTTCTTGACCCGCGATGTTCAATGCATAGCTGCGAATCTGAGTGATTTCACCGGTAGTTCCATCACGGTCGATAAGGCCACAGTATACGTTGTTAATACCCGACTCAGAGTCAACACAGCGGTCCAAAATTGTTTGGCCGTCAATAGACGAAATCGCGTCTGTCAGCTCGATTTCCCAGTAGTCAACAGTAGCGGTAAAGCCTTCAAACCAGCTAGGAGTATAGACAACACCTAGTGTTTTAGAGATTGAGCTCTCCGCTTGCAAGTCGATGTTTCCACCGTTTACGCCTTCTAGCGTTGCTGAGTCGTAATCAGAGTTGAAATCTGCAGGGATACCTAACGCTGCACAGTTTGCAATGCGTTGGTCGGCGTTGGCTAAGTCAGCAAGGTTGTCTGTACGACATGGATCGTCTACGCGGAAGAAGGTTTGGCTTGCTTCACCATAAAGTTCACCGATGTTCGGCGCGCGTAGTGCAGATGATTTTGTCGCACGTAGACGTAAATCTTCATACACTTTCCAATCTAGACCAAGCTTCCAGCTTTTCGCGTTGCCAATCGAAGAGTAGTTGGCAATACGCGCCGCAGTATCAAATGTCAGCATTTCTACGCCAGGGAGATCGGCAAGTAGTGGAATAGTAACTTCAGTAAATACTTCTGATACATCGTAATCGCCTTTATCTTCACCTAGAGTGTTGAAAAAGGTACCCGCTGCATTATCAGGTTCTTCAATTTCGCTTTTTTCTTTGCGATATTCAACACCGGCTGCAAAGCCAACGTATCCTGCAGGTAATTCATAAATACCAGAGTTTGCGATGGTTGCGCCAGCGTTGTATTGTTCAATTTTGCTTGTGCCAACTGATGTAGTATTGACGTAGTCAATTGCTTCTTGTGAAGGCTGACCAAAGCCCATAATGTTCAGCGGTACACAGCCGTCATCACTACCTGACGCACAAACAATGTTTCCGTCGCCGTCAGTTATTGCGTTAAGTGCATTCTCGAAGTTTTGCAAAACAAGGTTGTTGCGGTTCTCACGCTCTAATTCAGTTTTGCCGTAGTTTACAAATGCCTCGTAGCTCCACTCGTCACCAATGTAGCCTTCGATACCTAGCACGTAGCGATAAGTTTCACGCTCGTCTGCTTCGGTGCGGCGCCCTAGGTCAGTCATCATGCGGTTAAGCTGAATGCTGTCCAGTTCGTTTTCATCCATGTATGCGGCAACGCTATCATCTAGAAAGGCATTGTTACGATAAATGGTTGTCTCTGAGCCGCCATAGAAGAAAGCAGGCTGGCCCATTGTAATTGCACGAGTACGCGCGTACTTAGCCTGTGCATACACTGTGGTGTCGTCGTTTAGCTCGTAGTTACCTTTTACATTTAGGTTAGTACGATCAAACTCAGGCTGAAGCTGCGTAAACTGGCGCAGGTTAAACGAATCACAGTTTGCGCAGAACGCACCGTCTACTTGGTCACCGGTGTAGATTTCGCGAATTGAACCGTCAGCGTTGAAAGTCTGAGAGTTGCCGCCAAAAACGCCAGAGTTGTTTAGTGTGTAGTAGCCCGCATTAGCAGTATAAAAGTTGTCAGGAAATGCCGTTGAATTTAACTGGTCTTCACTGCGCTCGTATCCCATGATGCTTTCAAAGCTCATATTACGATACGACGTTGCAGTCCAAGGGTTGTCAAGGGCCTCTAAAGCTTCTTGTGAGCTGTATTCGGCTGCAAAAGCAATGTTGCCGCGATCATTGTCGAAGTTAAAGCCGTATGATGCTTGGTATTTATCGTTCTTATAACCGTTTTCCTGTGCAAAGCCTTGCGTCGCACTCACGTCGAAACCTTCAATGTTCTTTTTAAGAATGAAGTTAACAACACCAGTTACTGCATCTGCACCATAAACCGCAGAAGCACCGCCAGTAACGATTTCTACGCGCTCAATCCACGAAGTAGGGATGGTGTTGGTATCAACCGCTGCAGAACCTGCTGAAGAAGATACGTGACGTTTACCGTCTACCAATACTAATGTGCGGTCAGTACCCATACCACGTAGGTCAAGAATATTTAGACCAGCAGTTCCAATAAATTGACCTGAATTACCTAATGAGAATGTGTTTGCAAGTGAAGGAAGCTCATTAAGCACCTCACCAATGTTCATCGCACCTGAATTAAGAAGTGACTCACCAGAAATGGCTGTTACTGGTGATGGAGCGATAGCGCCCTGACGAGAGATACGAGAACCGGTGACCTGAATTTTTTCAACGTCAGCGCTTTCATTTGTTGAGTCCTGTGCAAGAACGTTGCCTGAGGTCAACGCGACACTTCCTGCTAATGCTAACTGAACTGCAGTTGCAATATTTTTCATGGATTGTTCCTAGTGAATTAGATTTACGTGCTTGTTGTTGGTTAATGCCCCGTAAATAGGCAAGGGCTAGCCAAATTGCATGCGTAGTTTTTACTTATGTTGCAATGGCGCGCATTCTAATTATCTAGTATTAAATAAATCAATTTTTTGCGGTGAATTAAATTCTAGCTATGAAAGAGTTAACTTAATTTTAAAGAATTTATAAATAGTAGGTTTAATTAATATTTTTAAGATTTGTATTAATAATATTCAATAATTGTTTTTATATTGACCATGTGGTCGAAAATTGTCTTTTTAGAGCGCTTTTTAAGCGGCTTGTGTCTTGTTTTTAATTTTCTTGGTTAATTTTGAGTTAGAAGACTTTTGCTCGTATATTGCACTAACTGAGTAAATTTAAATCGTGTATATTAAAGTTTCTTTTTTTAACGTGAATAATAGTTGTTTTGTCGCTGTTTTAAATTAAGTAATTGATAATGTTTCTCATAAGTTAAATATTCGTTACTTCTCCATGTGTTATATTTTCTATCTTATTTCTTAATGATGTTTTTAATTATCCTTGATTCTGTGGAAACTATAAATAATGTAAGGGAGTTAACCCAGGGTAAGAGCGTGATCATTTTTTAAGCAGTTATCACTTTTTCAAGATACGCAGTATCCATAGCCGCAATGCGCTGTTTACGTCGGATGCTGGCCT